>CAIPDP010000051.1 GCA_903863845.1 uncultured Mucilaginibacter sp.
CAATCACTTAAAAACAGAAAACTTGCCTATGAAAAAATAAAATCACAGATCACTTGCACCCCCAAAATGGAAAACTTAGCTTTACTTTAAACCCGAAACACTACACAAGCCTTGGTTCACTTTAGTTTGACGACGTACACCTTGTATAAGCAACAATAGTGTGGTAAATGCGAAATAAAAAAAACCTATTTCAGCCCAACTTATGCCCCATATCTTTGCAGCTTTACTAGACAGCACCGCATCGCAATTTGTTTTTGAGCCAGCAGTACAAATGTTTTTTACAAATTCATTGCTCTTATCATTCTCATATACAAGCAGTAGCACAGTCGTTATCAATCCCACGAATTTAATTGCTGCAATCACGATATAAGATGCACTCCAATTATTAAGCACATTTATTACGATCGCTGAAAAATACATTAAGATAGCTGTTAGAATAAGCATAAGACGCTTATTGGCGGCTCTGTTTTCTTTTCTCAACTGGGCTGCATAGTCGTCTTCACCGCTTTCCGTTGTTGGCTCAGCAATTAAAGCGACATTCTTGAACCGACTGATAAAATCGGTCTTTTGCATTGATTTAGGTTTATTTTTATCATAGATAATGTCAACCGTATCACTATTCATTTGGGTGACTAAGACAAAATCGCTCCCAACCTTGGGCATTTGTAGATAAGCTATAAATGGTACGCTTAATTGTTCAATTTCGTGATTGGAAACGGTATATGCAGCATTTGGGATACTAAAGCGGCTGAATGTATCGCTTAGACTTAACAAACTTGGATAATAAGGATTTTCTTCAAGAACAGATTGCAATGTTGTTTTAGTTACAGTAACCCTCAATAACTTCGTATAAGCATATGCAACATTTTTAATATGTGAATTAAAGGTTTCGGCCATAAAAGGTAATTAGGTTTTATAATTGATAATAGCCAAGATACGTTGGATTAATATTTGATATTTAACCATCAAGAAATAATATTTTGTTCAAAAGGCTTATATACAAACGCTTACTGCGGACAGCCCTAATTTTATTGTTTTTAACGTCAATGTCCGTTATTTTTTATTTAACTTTTTCTCATTGGGCAATCAATATTTTTCCCTTTTATTAAACTATCAAAGTATAAAAACGAATAGCGTAAATCAGTTGGCTTTATATGCCTAGCCACGTAAATTGCTATTTGAGTAGTATCCGGTAAAATCATAAGATTTAATAACAAGAGGTTAAATATTGCTTATCAATAAATAGAACATACTTTCAAATCTTGTTGAATACTTAACCAAACGCTTTTTCTAAAAATAGAATCGGATTCGCTAGCGAGCAACTACAAATTCTTGTAGCGGGGAGCAGGATCGAACTGCCGTCCGCCTAAGGCGGATATGAATCCTACGCTCTAAACATCTAAGCTACCAAATTTCACTTTGATGATATCCCAAATATATGCTCGTCCTTTTCCACCTTTCAACTGCTTTTCGCGAATAATGGCTTCTGTTTTCGTTTTATATTCCTCAATGAAAAGGATGGACCATGGCCGGAATTTTAATGTGTAGCCATTGGTGCCTAATTCGTTATGTGAAAGGATACGATTCTCGAGATCGGATGTGTAGCCGATATAAATTTTTGGTAACTATATATCAGTTTACACTAAAATTTAGTTAATGTCTATTTGTGTTTCATTTTTGAACATTCGTAGGATACCAAAAATAGAAGTCATACTTTTGCGATTTTTTTTAATTATGATTGATTATCAATGATTATTTATAAATTTGCCTAACATTTATATACATTTATACGTTGTACAACCATTAATACAAAGTATAAGCGCTTTATAACGTATATATTAGTACTATTTTAGCATTTAATAATAGAATTTTAACTGATTAAATGTAAGAATGTCATGGAAAAAATCAATCAATTCAACACGGATTTCTTGTTTTCAACTCCATCTTATTTAGAGGGGGCTGCGTCTGCTTTTAATTTGGCTGGCGGATTTTATAGCTATAATGGGAGTGAAACAGAGGATGATGCTGATTGTAAAGCTATTACTAATGATTTTAACATGGTGGGGGATGATTTGAGAAACGCTATAAATTCAGTCGTTAAAAAATAACCAGTCGCCCTATGGCTGAAGAAGCTGTCCCTGAACCTGAAAATAAACCCGACATAAACCTAAAAAAGGTCGAAGCGGCGGTAATCAAAGAGCATCCTAAGGTATTTCAAAACATTCCCAAAGGTCAGAGGGAAGAAATACTTCGCGCCGTTTTTAGTATAACTAAAATACATAGCGGTCCTTTGCCCCCATTGGAGTTAATAGAGGGCTATGAAAATTTACATCCCGGAAGTGCAAAGTTAATATTTGAAATATTTGAAAAACAATCCCTTCATAGAATAAAGTTGGAGGACACTGTAGTTACAGCCCAACAACGCCAAAGTGGTAGAGGACAAAATTACGCATTAATAGTAGCCCTCTCTTTTCTTGGTGTAGCCGGACTGTGCATATTAATGGGACACGATGTTTCAGGTGGTGTTTTAGGCTCTGTAGACGTTTTGGGAATAGTCACAGTTTTTATTACTGGCAACGCGAAAAAATCGAACTCCTTAAAGCAAAAAGAATTACCCACGCCCAATCGGCAAAATAAGACTACTCAAAGAGGGTTAATACAAGAAAAGGCTAAAAGAAATTAACTTTTATTTTCGGGCTTTAGAACTTTAGTTACTGCTATTATTTTTTAGGATTGTAATTTAGTGCCGTTTTAAGTTTAGCATCGAAACCTGATAATGCTTTTTGTGGTTTATTAACTTCGTTATCTTTTGCCAACCTATCCAACTCATCATAACTAAACAAAGTTTTTTGCCCGTATTTTTCATTAATATAAAATTTGAACTTATCCTTTGTATCTGATATGGATGCAAAAGCCTCAACGGTATTAATGACCTTTTTTAATAACTCCCAGCCCTTTTCAGGTGTTAATGATTGATGAAATTTAAATTTATAATTACCGGCATCCGTTTTAGGAGTTTTTTTCTTTAACTTATCTAATACGTAAGTCCCTGCTGGCATATTCAAGTAAACAAATCTATTCGTTATATGCCCTATAAACTGTGGTTTTCTCGCGATGTTTTGAGCCGTAAATGGAATATTCCACAATTTAAAAATCTCTTTATAAAATGATAAAGGGAATGTATCACGGCGCGGATTTATCTCATCATCTATTATTTCTTTTAAAATATTTTGTAAAGCATCATTTTCGCGTTCATATTGATAACCTGTCGCTTCATCTATTAGGGCAATGATACCAACTTTCGCAACCGAGCGAACTATTATATCTGCAAATACAGCATATTGTTGTTGTATTTCATTCAAAACGCCCGCCCGATTTAAGTCAATTATGGCGTTGCAAATATCTATTAATGTAGTTGCTTCATATCCGTTAGTAGCTGATTGTGAGCCACCTGCATCAGGTCTAATAAAAGGTATGAAATGTGAAACGCCCGCCACAATTTCAGGTGAAAATCCATTTTTCTCCGTAACAAACCGTGTCAACATTTCACCGCTTCTTCCAGTATAGCCAATGGCTCTCTGCATACCACTCCGTGACAATACCCTTGTGCCGTCTTCTAAAACGTAACATGGTATTTCCAGGTTACCAAAGCGAAGCGGTGTTTTGTCCGATCCATAGATAGCTCTTAACATTTTACTCATTTTGTCAATTCATTATAGGTGATACGATTGGTGCAATTAGCTAACAGTAGGTTAAATCTAATCAAATCGGTTGATTTACGAGAGTTGTAACGAAATGAAAACTCATTGGCATATTTCTGTAAATGCTTAGTTGAAAGATAGTGATAAGTGCCTATAACCATGCGGTCAAATAGCGAGAAACAACCCTCGATACCGTTGGTATAATAATGACCCCTGCCATATTCTTTTTTGCTGTGATCTACAACACCATGATGCGCATACTCTTTACCTACCTTAACATAGGTATTGGCGGTATCTGTCATTAAAACAGACTCTGTATCTACATTAGCTTTTACTAAATCAGGAATAAAATCTGTTGGTTTAATGGCTTGCAACCGTAAGCGGCTATCGCGTTCTAAGTAGCCCATCATAACGGTTTTATTATTGTGACGGTCGGCTTTATTTTCGGTTATTACTTTGCGTTTCTTATTGCTCATGTTTTTGACCTTGCCGCCCAATACCGTTTCGTCAACTTCGACAATTACACCTGACCCACCAAGTTTATTATCATTGTCAACCTCTGTTTCGACTTGTTCGATACCGAAGCAGTTACGGATGCGTTGTAACATGAACCATGCAGTCTTTTGAGTAACGTTTAAATCGCGTCCTAACTGGAGAGAAGAAATGCCTTTTTTGTGACCT
The DNA here is from genome assembly GCA_903863845.1 of uncultured Mucilaginibacter sp. Lineage (GTDB taxonomy): Bacteria > Bacteroidota > Bacteroidia > Sphingobacteriales > Sphingobacteriaceae > Mucilaginibacter. The sequence continues at coordinate 4,383 of CAIPDP010000051.1, forward strand.
GTTATAAGGAAAATAGCAATAAACCAAGTCTGTAATTCAACTTTGGTATTATCGAATAGAGTAGCTGTGCGAACGTTAAAATATTTACCTGTATTTTTGCATTTGTAACCCCTTGCGGTAACGTATACTTTGCTTGTTTCATCGAACGGGCTAACAACGTCACCATTCCAGCGAAGTTGCTCTAAATGGCTTATACAAGTTTGTTCGTCAGGGAATGCCTTAATTAACTCTCTTATTGATTTAAACTCTATATTTATCATTGCGTTGTGAATTACAATGTAAATATAGAAGTTAATTACACCAATTACAAATTTATTTTAAAATAATTGGTGTAAAGTAGTATATAGTTACCAAATTTTTTTGTGTTTTTGGGAATAGAGGACGTAGACGGTGAACATGAAAAGGAAAAGGAAAAAAAGTAAGGCCCCAATCAGGGGCCTATTAGAAATGTAGCGGGGAGCAGGATCGAACTGCCGTCCGCCTAAGGCGGATATGAATCCTACGCTCTAATTCTAATTAAGGCACCAAATAATTCGGACAATTTTAAACAAAAAATAGGCGCTAAAAGCGCCTATTAAAAAGTAGCGGGGAGCAGGATCGAACTGCCGACCTTAGGGTTATGAATCCTACGCTCTAACCATCTGAGCTACCCCGCCGTAATATTTTTATCTTCTTCAACTGCCGTCCGCCTCAGGCGGATATGAATCCTACGCTCTAACCATCTGAGCTACCCCGCCGTAATATTTTTATCTTCTTCAACTGCCGTGCGCCTCAGGCGGATATGAATCCTACGCTTTAATTAGCTGAGCTACCCCGCCGTAATATTTTTTATCGTGTGTTGTTTAATAATTTCTGACAAATACTGCCCTGAAGTCTCTCAAACAACGTTCTGGGTTTCAGTACTCATATACAGAGCTAAATAAAGGGCCCGTCACTAAAAAACAGTTTGCAAATATAGCAGAAATTCATTTTCTTTAGAAAAAATGTGAAGATTTGGCCTTGAGCGATCAGAACTGACGTGACCCCCTATGTCTGAGAAGAAAAAATTTAATATCGAATACGAAATAAAATCGTCCCCCCGGATCTTATATAGTTTCCTGAGCGAGCCTAATGGTTTGACCCAATGGTTCGCCGATGATGTTAGTGTACGCGACCAGGTATATACTTTTACCTGGGATGGTGAGCAGCAAAAAGCCAAAATGATGGCTTCAAAAGAAAACAAGTTAGTTCGTTTCAAATGGGTGGAAGACGAGCCGCAATGCTTTTTTGAAATGGAGATCATCCAGGACGAGTTGACCAATGACGTCGCCCTGAGTATAACTGATTTTGCAACTGAAGATGCGATCACCGAGCGTAAAGCTATATGGGATAATCAGATCGAATATCTTGTAAGCGTACTGGGTGCATGAGGAAATTCTATTTTCTCTAACTTTGTACTGTGAAGAAAATTCATCTTTTGATCCTTAGGTCCTTCGTCCGGCCATTCGTCGTAACCTTTGGTATTGTAATGTTTGTGCTGCTGATGTTGTTCCTGTTCAAATACATCGACGACCTCATCGGCAAAGGATTTGAATGGTATACCATTATGCAACTGATGATGTATGCCTCGGCCACAAACGTGCAGATGGCCTTGCCTTTGTCGGTCCTGCTTTCCTCCATTATGACCTACGGTAGCCTTGGCGAAAACTATGAGCTGGTTGCTATTAAAGCCGCAGGCATATCGCTGCGACGGGCTATGTATCCAATGATCGTAGTTGTAGCGACTTTAGCTATTGCCGCGTTTTTCTTTTCGGATTATATGCTACCTGTCGCTAACCGAAAATATTTTTCGCTGCTTTATGATGTGCGTCAGCAAAAATCTGCCAGTATATTGCCGGAAGGCGTCTTTAGTAGTAGTTTTCCGGGCTATACGATAAGGGTTGGGCGTAAAGACCCCGACGGTCAAACAGTGTATGATGTAATGATATACACTAAAAATGAGGCCGACAATAACATAAATGTGCTATTAGCTAAATCGGGTCGGATGTACAAAACGCCCGACAATCAGTTCCTGGTGTTAAAACTTCGGGATGGGATCAAATATGACGAGACGGCGGGCGAAAAGAATTTCGAAATACGTCAGCGGTTTACGCGTTTTCGTTTCAAAGAGACTGAACAAAAATTTGACCTTTCAATTTTTAAGATCCATCGCACCGATGAGAATTTATTCCGGCAGGCAGTTCAGATGATGAATCTAAAGCAATTAAAGTATTTTGGCGACTCGACACGCAGGCAGGTTGACAGCGCCAACGAAGCAAACTATCGGGTAATCACTCCCTACATCAAATATTTTACGATACCTAAGTATGTTAAAGGTATTACGCCTCTTAAGTTTACTAAAAAGAATGCCCTGGATGCGCTAAGCCTTAATCAAAGACTTGCAGCTATCACCAATGCCGCTAACGAGGTGCGCTCCGTGCAACAAATAGTTAAAAACCGGGCCGATTTTTATAAGGAATCTTTCAAAAGTGTTCGCCGCTTTGATGTGGAGTTTCAGAAGAAATTTACCTTATCGGCGGCTTGCCTGGCTTTATTCCTGATCGGGGCGCCTTTGGGAGCCATTATCCGTAAAGGCGGCCTGGGTATGCCGGTGGTGGTTTCTGTGATATTTTTCCTTATCTATTATATCATATCAACCATTGGCGAAAAATCAGTTAAGGATGGAGACCTTTCACCTTTGGTAGGCATGTGGATCGCTATTATGGTGTTGACGCCTATTGGTTTATTCCTTTCGTACAAAGCAGCCAATGATTCGGTTTTGTTTGATATGGAAGCCTATAAACGCTTTTTTACCAGGTTATTGAAAAGGAAAGAATCCTAAAGAGGATTGGAATGCTGAAACGCTTTAGGTAGTGATATTAAATAAGATTATCAATAGCTCTTATTTGCATTTCAGCCATTTAGCTTTACAACGTTCCAACCCTCCGGCACAATTCAAAATTACAAATACACGACGCTAATAGATGAGGTATTGGTTACCTTTGTACGCACCTGAAAGAGGTGATTTATTTATACGGATAAAATGCTGAATACCATACAGGAAGCCATAGAGGCAATAAAGGCTGGGAAAACGATCATCGTTGTTGATGATGAAGACCGTGAGAATGAGGGCGATTTTGTTACTGCTGCTCATAATGCGACACCCGAAACGATCAATTTTATGATTCGTTATGGGCGTGGTTTGGTTTGTGCTCCAATAACGGCGCAACGCGCCGCTGAACTGGAGATCGACCTGATGGTTGCCCATAACACGACGTCGCATGAAACAAACTTTACCGTGTCGGTCGACCTGTTGAAAGGGTGTACGACCGGTATTTCAGCGTCCGACCGTTCGCGTACAGTACAGGCCTTGATCGATCCTAATACGATGCCGGATGACCTGGGCAGGCCCGGGCACATATTTCCGCTAATAGCCAAGGACGGTGGTGTATTACGACGTGCCGGACACACCGAGGCGGCAATAGACCTGGCAGTTTTGGCCGGATTTGAACCAGCCGGCGTTATTTGTGAGATCGTAAATGAAGATGGTGAAATGGCGCGATTGCCCGATCTGTTCAAGATGGCGCAAGATTTTGATCTGAAGATCGTATCGATCAAAGACCTGATCGAATACCGTTTGACGGCCGAAACATTGATCCACAAAGAAATCTCTGTTAAAATGCCTACCAAATGGGGCGATTTTGATATGATCGCTTATACCCAGCTTGATACCGGCGACCATCACCTGGCCCTGGTAAAAGGCACCTGGGAACCCGATGAGCCGATACTGGTAAGGGTTCATAGCTCATGCGTTACCGGTGATATTTTCGGTTCATGCCGCTGTGATTGCGGTCCGCAATTGCATAAAGCGATGAAAATGATCAGTGACGAAGGGCGCGGCGTCCTGGTATATATGAACCAGGAGGGTAGGGGTATCGGCCTCATCAATAAACTCAAAGCCTATCATTTGCAAGAAAATGGTTTGGATACAGTAGAAGCTAACTTACAGCTGGGCTTTAAGATGGATCAGCGCGACTATGGCATTGGTGCCCAGATATTACGCAGCCTTGGGGTTTCCAAAATGCGATTAATGAGCAACAACCCTAAAAAACGTGCCGGATTGGTAGGCTATGGGCTTGAGGTAGTGGATAATGTGCCGATCGAGATCGCTCCAAATCCACATAACGAAGTTTACCTCAAAACAAAAAGAGATAAAATGGATCACACCATTTTGCTCGATCATTAATTTACTCCTGCAGATTTCGCACCGCTGTCAATTGCTGCCGGAGGTGTTTGAGGTGTGGTTTTTGGCCCGGGAAGAGGCATTACCGGCTTCTTTTTCTCCGACTTGAAGATATACCTGAAAAACTCACCGAAGGTATCAAAGTCGCGTTGGTAAACCAAACCCAGCGCATTTACATATTGTGCGCTGGCCAGATCCGCCTGATTCAAAATGGTTGAATTTAACAAGCGGTACGAATACCGGGCGTTCAAATTCCCATTTTTTAAGATCAGGTATTGGGCACTAAAATCCTTCGATAGCGTTGTTGAGCTAAAAAATGTGTTTTGGGTAGGTGATAGTAACGAGCCGTTAGTTTGTATGATAGGGTTGTACAAACTGCCGCTTAAGATTACCCTCTCGTTAAATAGCCGCCAAGATACGCTCGCATCATTAAACGTACGGATATTGAGGTCGAGATTTCTGATTACGTTCGATTGGGCAATAATGCTGTTCAATTTACTAAACAGCAATTCACTGGCCGCTGTCCCTGCGGTAGATAGTACCTGGTTGCCCAGGCTGCCGTTAAGCCCTCCTGTGCCCGACGAAAAGTTATGGGTGGCAATTACACTGATCGCCTGCTGACTGCGGTTGCTGTAGTCGTTCAGGTAAGTTGCAAGGTCGTCTTTTATTGTTGGGTCTGTTGGGAAACTGAAATCAAAATCGATCACCGGTGCCAATAATGATTTAGTTAAAATCATTTCGGTTTGTACTAATACAGCATTGCCTGATTTGTTCGTGCTGCTTGTGCCCTGCCCCGCTGCTGTATAAAGGGTAGAAACATCTGTTCTCAATTCATATATGGCACGCATATTAATTTCGGCATTTACCGGGTCACCTGTCCAGCGAATAGTTCCACCCTGTGATATTTCGAAATTCTTACTTACGATATCCTTGGCTATAAAATCAAATTTTCCTTTCGTGATCAGGTAATCGCCGAACATGTTGAAGTCACCCAGGCTGCTAATGGTTAGTTTCAAGTTATTGGTAGTACCGGTACCTTCCAGCTTGCCATAACTTGTGGTAATTTTTACCGAAGTCTTTTCATCTACACTCAGATCGAAATTAAGTGTAATGCCATGAAAGGCTTTGGGCCCGATGGTGGTTTTAGTGGTATCGCGATGATTGATATAATGAATAAATTCATAGTCGCCGGCTGTTGAAGAGGTGTTTAATGGGATATTAAAAACAGTGCCGGCTTCGGTTTTAGCCTGGATATCGATATTCATGTTATCAGTTGGCCCGCTAAAGCTAAACGTACCTGTTGCAAAGGCAGTACCAAAATAAAGGTGATTATCTTTAAAGTTGGTATTCAATGCCATCAGGTTTTTTGCTTCAAGGTCAACTTCTATATCAGGGTTTGGTAAGTCATTCAGATCAACCTTGCCATTGGCAATACCCTGCCCACCATTACTGTCTTTCAATACCATATTGTCTATAGTAACGATACTATTTGCTACGGCTAGCTTATGATTAACCGTATAAGCTGTTTTAAGGTAGTTGACAGTAACGCCGGTATTCTCGAGAGTAATAAAGCCGTCGAGCTGCGGGTTAGTCAATGAGCCGGTTAGTTTAAGGTCCGAGGATAAAGTGCCTTTCAGATTTGAAACGATATCTTTTACAAAAGGCTCAAAAATGATCGCCTCGGTTTGATTCATTTTTAAGGCAAAGTTTAACGATTCATCAGTGCTTTTACCTAAAAGGTACGAGCCATCAATATTCAGCGTCTTTAATCCACGGTTTACGATATCCATTGCAATTTTGGCCCTGGTGCGCGTTGTATCCAACGTTGAAGCCAAACTGACGTTGCCGATCAGCGTTTTATTCATGGCAAATGAGTCGATACCCAATCGTGCATCAAAGGTTGGCAGTTTCAAAACCGAGTTCAACAATACGTTGCCATTCAGCGTACCAAACATTTTCACATTTACTGATTTGGTCAACTGGTCAAAGGTGCCCATCTTAAAGTTTTGAAATACAACCTTTAGCTGGTCGTCGGTATTGGCTGAAATAAAACCATCTATCTTGGCGATCTGTTTTCCGCTTGCGAGTTCAAAGCCTGATATTTCCGTTTTTCCGTTTAGCAAACGTATTCTTACCTGGTTATTGATCCGCCATTTTTGGTGCTCGATGATCACGTCAGAGGGCAAAACTTTAAGCCGGGCTGTGGTGTCCTTGCCAAATTGAACCAGCCCATAAAGATCTAATTGGTTGGTAGCGTCTTTGTCGGCCAGCTTCACGTTAAAGTTGAGGCTATCTTTCCTGATGAAATTAGTAATATCAATATTTTTGATTACCAGGCTATCAGTAATATTTATTCGGCTTAAAGAAATATTCACCCCTAATTGGTCGGCCATGGTATTCTCGTCAATAATCAGGTCGTGAAATACTGTACTGCCCAGTTGTATGGTCCTTACTAATCCATTGAACTCTGCTGTTTTTGTCTCCGAGTCAAAGTGTCCAACGAAGGTGCCGCCATCAGGCATTTTCAAAGCAGGAACAAAAAATGCGGTGAGCGGATCGATGTTTCTGATATTGAAATTTAACGCAAAGTGCTGTGACTTAGGCTGTGCTGCATCAATTTGAAGCGAGGGTATGTATTTTTTTACAATAGTTTTAAAGTATGCAGGCAAAGTTGGCAGATCGAAGTTTCCTTTCAGACTGCCATCGGCAATATCCGACTTCAGGGCGAGCTCCCGATCATTACCTAAGCCATTCGCAGTAACATATACCGAATCGATCAGGTAGTTATTTCTCGGATTAACAACCCTGAAGTTTGTCAATAAAAATTTCCCGCCGATATTGTTAAACTGGTTGCCGTTAAAATCGGTGGCAATATTCAGGCTAAGCGTTATGGTATCTTTTAATAATTTCAGTTGTTGCAACCGGGCATTGTTAACCTGGGCATCTAAATGATAAACCGGTAATTGAGGATTTAGGTCGACGCTACCGTTGGCTTCCAAACTGATATTCCTGTCATTGATACTCAATTGTCCCCGAGCAATTTTTTTGATCATTGAACCAGTGAGCGAAACATTGCTGTAGTCGTACGCCTTGTAGTGGATATAGCTGAAATTGCCATCAAACCGGGTATTCAAAGTATTCAGGTCAGTTCCACTACCTGATATATCAGTCGTAAAGCTGGTGCGACCGATGTCGTTTGCTCCGATCAGGCTGCCAAGATCAAAATTGGTGGCTGATAGCTTTCCACTATAAGCAAGATCACCTTTTTTTGAAATTTTCAGGTGAATATCTGGGTCAAAGCGTCCTAGTTTTGTTTTAAAGGTTCCTTTGGTTACAAAATCGTTTTGATAGCCGGCGAATTTGCCGCTAAAGCTAAGCTCGCCCAATTTAGTGAGCTGATCCGGCACCCGTGCGGTGGATATACCGCTAAAGTTGCTGTATAGGTAATCCAGGTCGCGTTTATTGGTTGCTATTTGTTCGAAGTTCAGGTCCAGGTAGGTACGATCCCAGTTGGGCAAGCCTCTGAGTTCGAAATCGCCTTTGATGTATGTTGCCTGAGCGCCGGTGATCAACAGGTTTTTAGCTTTAAGATTGTTTACATAGCCTTTGATGCGTCCGTCTAAGCCAAGATCGAATTTTGTCTTTTTGAGTCCATCTGTAAAATAGGCAATATCTCCGGACGATATCCGCGAATTCCGGAACAAGGCCTCCATATAAACTTTATCCTCGATGTCATTAAAATCATCAAATGATTTAAAGTTCATTCTGAAATAGTTCTTCAAATCGGTATTGCCCGTTTGGATATGCATGTTGCGAACCAGGATCTGGTTGGTATCTACCGTTGTATTTCCACTCAGGTTTTTTAAAAAGAAGCCGCTTTTGTTTTCCAGCAGCGTTAATTTTTCAATATTTCCTTTGAACAAGTGGTGTGTCAGGTCCATATTGCTGATCACCGTACAGAAGTCTTTGATGTCGATATCGTCAAAGTTTACCTGCTTCATCAATCTGTTTACCTTTTGATTGATGTACCGGAAATGGATATTGTTCAATACTACTTTTTCAAATGCTACGGTCCAGGCCTTGCTTTTCTTTTTAGTTTTTGTGGTGTCGGTCGATTTGAAATAATCAAGGATAAAGCGCAGGTTGCTATTGCCGTCCTTTTGGTTTTTAAGGTAGATCGAACTATTGTCCAACTGAACTAAACTAAGGTCGAGATGTTTTTTAGGGATACTGGTAAAAATTGAAAAGCCATTGATGGCAACTTCTAGCCTGGGCGATTTAAACAGGGTATCCTTGCTTTTATCAAGGATATAGAAGTTTTGTAATACCAGCGAGGAAAACGGCTTTAGGTATAAACTGCCTACAGAAACTTCTGCGTGAAGGCTTTCAGACAAAGATGCCGCAACTTTTTTTGCTGCCCAGGTTTGTACTGGCCGGTATTGAAATAATAGCAAAACTACGTTCAGCAACAGGAATACCGATAGCAAGACCCAAAACGCTATTTTAAGTAGTTTTTTAATAACTTTGCCCTCAAAAAAAAATTAAAGCTCAAAGGTAAACTTCAAAAGCAGATAATATGTTTTAGTTTTTTAACATATTAACGATGTTTTCTTTGACGCATAAATAGACTGATAGTTTATCGGTTTTGTAATAATAAATCAAAAAAATTTAATGTGCCAGTAATACTCGGAATCGAATCTTCATGCGATGAAACCTCAGCGGCAGTTTGTGTCGACGGCGAGATGCGGAGTAATGTGATCGCCAACCAAACTATCCACGAAGCCTACGGTGGTGTAGTGCCCGAACTGGCGTCACGTGTGCACCAGCAAAATATTGTGCCGGCGGTTCAGCAAGCTTTGACGAGAGCCAACATCCGCAAAGAGCAGGTTGATGCAGTTGCCTTTACCCGGGGTCCGGGTTTATTGGGTTCGCTTTTGGTTGGTGTGTCTTTTGCAAAGGCCTTTGCCTTAGCGAGGCAAATTCCCCTGATTGAAGTGAACCATATGCAGGCGCATGTTCTGGCGCATTTTATCGACGAGCCAAAACCGGCATTTCCGTTTCTATGCCTTACAGTTTCGGGTGGACATACACAGATCGTTTTGGTGAGAGATCATTTTGATATGCAGGTAGTTGGGCAAACAACTGATGATGCAGCGGGTGAGGCACTTGATAAAACCAGCAAAATATTGGGACTTCCATACCCAGGTGGTCCTTTGATCGATAAGCACGCCAGGTTAGGTGATCCAAAGGCTTTTCAGTTTCCGGAGCCGCAGATCCCCGGCCTCGATTTTAGTTTTAGCGGACTAAAAACAGCTATTTTATATTTCATCCGCGATCATGTCGCGCTTGATCCTGATTTCGTCGGGAATAATATCGATGATATATGCGCTTCAGTAGAGCATCGTATCGTTACGATCCTGCTTAATAAATTGAAAAGGGCTGCATTGCAATTCAATATTAAGGACATCGCACTGGCTGGTGGAGTATCAGCAAATTCCGGCCTCCGGCAGGGCTTAACCGAACTGGGGCAGCAATTGGGTTGGAATACTTTTATTCCGAAATTCCAATATTGTACTGACAATGCCGCAATGATCGCAATAGCTGGTTATTATAAATACCTTAATGGTGATTTTGTTGGTCAGGAGATAGCTCCATTGGCTAGGATGCCGTTTTAGGGGGGCATTGGTCATTAGTCATTGGTCATTCGTCATTGGCCATTTCATTTGCTTTTGGTAATACTGATAGCATGCACCTACTCACGGGCAAATGGTCGTTTTGCCTGGCCGGGACTGATGGTGTCGAAAAAGTGCCTGTGTTAAATTGTAGGGACCTGTGCTGATGGATATGGATAAACCAGCAAGGGGACATCAACGCGGTCGGCAATTTTTTTGGTTATACTTGATTTGAATACCAATTCAAACAAACTGCTTTTGCGGTGTACCATTACCAGCATATCAAACCTGGTATTTTCAATAAGCCATTCCAAACCCTTTTTTACACTAACATTCGGCACGCTTTTAAAGCTGATGCGGTCATAGTCCACGTCGTGCTCCACATCATTCATAAATAAGCGCACGGCAGCATTATGTTCGCTGTCGAGCGGGTTGTCGGGATTAACGTTTGTTACGGTGATTTCTGCCGAGAACCTGGCAGCCAGTAGAGCAAGGCCTTTCAGGTATTCAACATCAGTATAAGTGACGTCGGTAGCGAAGACAATTTTTTCCAAAACGCCGATCCTGCTCGTTTCAGGAACGATCAGTACCGGAATTGTGGCAGCATCTATCACCTGCTTACAATTGTTTCCAAACATAAAAGCTGATAGCTCATTAGCGCCGTGTGTCGCCATAACCAACAGGGTAATATCTTTGTTTTCTTCCAGTCCCGGAATGTTATTTGCTATGGCCCCTTCTTCGCAAGCGTAATTGATAGCAGGCAAAAAGTTGCCCGCAATATGTTGTTCTTTTAATTCAGCAGTGTATTGTTTTACCAATTTTTTTAATGTTTTTTCAACGTCGGTTTTTACCTCGTCATAATCTACCGTTGGCCAGCTTACCTGTGCTGCCATCGGAACGTCGGAGGGAACCATAAATGAATTGAATAACAAGATATTTGCTTTTATATTTTTAGCCAGGTATAAAGCATACTTGGCTGCATGTCCGGCCCGTTCTGAAAAATCGGTTAATACGGCAATCGTTCTCATGGTACTTTGATTTATAACTGAACGAATTTGCGCAAACAAAGGCGCCTAAAAAATGAGTTACATCATGTAGAAGATTGATAGCAGTCAGTTATCAATTAGTGAATGAGTGAGTTAGAGAATGAGTGAATGAGTGAATGAGTGATTTAGTGATTTAGTGAATGAGTGAGTTAGTGAATGAGTGGATTGTACTGTAAGTCTGAAAGTCTGCATACCGATAGTTATCGCGAGTCCGGGAGATTTTGATGGGTACATTAGGTTTAGACGGTCAATTGTGTAATCAAATCGTTTATTTATAAAAAATTTGAATAGGTGCATCCGACTTATTTATACTTTTGCAACCAGACACCGTGGTGTAAAAGGATCAGTGAATTAATTCACTCAATCACTAACTCACTCATTTACTAATTAAAAAGATGCTTGGTCCAAATATTATTTTTTTTCTGATTTTCCTTTTACCGCTCGTAATATTTCTGGTATGGTTAATGCGCCAGGATAAGCGCAAAGGAACTGTGGGTATCATTATCGTGTCGATCCTGGTAGTAATAGGCATAGTTTACACGTTTCTTACGAGAGAACAGGCTAAAAAAACACAATACCAAAGGACGGGTACTGTTGTGGTGCATAAGGACAGCTAGGCACGATTAAGACACGATTTGGAGATTTAATTGACTGCGGATTTTGTCGATTTCTACTTTTTAATCTTTATTATTCTTCCCTGCTTTGGCGTTGGTATAGGTGTGCGCTTGGCTATCGGGTTCACTATTGCCTATCCTGACCCCATCCTCCTCCTTCCCCTGCAAAGCAGGGAAAGGTATCGCACGGGGCCGTTTTGATTTCATTTGCCACACTAAAAAGGAAAATCCTGTTCATCTAAAATTAATCCAATAAATCGTGTTCAAAAATCGTGTAAAATAATGAGGCCTTCCAATTTGGAAGGCCTCATTATTTTACAAAAAACTATTATCGCTTAGATCACCAATTATCGGTGACATCATACTGTATTCAGTTTCTACCGGTAGTTTCTCTCCAGTAACCGTTTCCTTGATCTTAGTTTCCAGTTCTTCCATCAATTCAGGATTGTCGAGTATCAATTGTTTTACGGCATCGCGACCCTGTCCCAAACGGGTATCACCATAGCTGAACCAGGAGCCTGATTTTTTGATAATGTTATAATCTACCCCAAGGTCAATGATCTCGCCGGCCTTAGATATACCTTCGCCAAACATGATATCAAACTCAGCGATACGGAATGGTGGAGCCACTTTATTCTTTACAATTTTCACTTTTACCCTGTTACCCGATACCTCGTCGGTATCTTTGATCTGCGAGATACGACGGATATCCAAACGAACCGAGGCATAAAATTTAAGCGCATTACCACCGGTTGTAGTTTCGGGGTTACCAAACATAACGCCGATCTTGTCGCGCAACTGGTTAATAAATATACAGCAGCATCCGGTTTTGCTGATGGTGCCGGTTAGCTTACGCAAAGCCTGTGACATCAAACGTGCCTGGAGTCCCATTTTACTATCGCCCATTTCGCCTTCAATTTCGCCTTTAGGAACCAGCGCAGCAACCGAGTCGATCACAATAATATCGATCGCACCCGAACGGATCAGGTTGTCTGCAATTTCCAATGCTTGTTCGCCGTTATCGGGTTGTGAGATCAGCAAGTTTTCTACATCTACGCCCAGTTTTTTGGCATAAAAACGATCGAATGCATGTTCCGCGTCAATAAAAGCAGCGATGCCACCTTGTTTTTGCGATTCAGCAATGGCATGTATCGCCAAAGTAGTTTTACCTGATGATTCAGGTCCGTAGATCTCTATCACCCTGCCTTTTGGCAAACCACCAACGCCCAGCGCAATGTCAAGGCCCAATGAGCCGGTTGAAATTACGTCGATCGGTTCTATGGCGGTATCGCCCAACTTCATGATGGTGCCTTTACCGTACGATTTCTCCAGCTTATCTAAGGTAAGCTGCAATGCTTTTAGTTTATCTGCGCTGCTCATTGTTATAAATTTCGGTTAGCAAATGTATATCATTGTTTTGACAAATGCTAATAATATTAGTAATATTTATTGATTTTTTTTAAGCCGGAATTTTTTCGCTATTCAATTAATAAATAAAAAGCATTGAATAAAGCCATCTAATTGATTCAAACTTAGCTATTGAAAATTCTATCATCAAATATCTTTCTCCACACTTCGTTTCTTCAATTCTTTGGCGATGGTATCGAGCTTTTTTTTCTTTTGCAGTTCTTTGGACTTTTTTGCCTTTGCCGCCTCGGCACGTTTGAGTGCGGCTTCTGTATGACTTTGCTGGTAATAGCGACAGAACCAATTGATCGGGCAGGTTTCGCATTTCGGGTTTCGGGCCAGACAAACATACCTGCCATGGAGGATAAGCCAGTGGTGGGCAAAACGCACCGTTTCTTTCGGCAGGTATTCCATTAACTGTTTTTCGGAAGCTAAGGGTGTTTTGGCCTTGTTGGTTAAGCCAATACGATTTGCCACCCTGAATACATGAGTATCTACCGCCATCGCCGGTGCCTCAAATACAACTGAAGCGATCACATTGGCAGTTTTCCGTCCAACACCAGGCAGTTTTTGCAGTTCGTTAATATCAGAAGGCACCTCGCCATGAAATACATCCACCAGCATCCTGGCCATACCTACCAGGTGTTTCGATTTATTATTAGGATAGCTGACACTGCGGATATAATTAAAAATATCCTCAGCCGAAGCTGCTGCCAGCGACTCAGGCGTAGGGAAATCTCGGAAAATAGCGGGTGTAACCTGGTTGATCCGTTTATCGGTACATTGAGCCGAAAGAATAACCGCTATCAGTAATTGAAATGCATTATCATAATGCAATTCCGTTTCGGCATTGGGTTGGTGGGTAGAAAAATAAGATATAAAATGGTGGAAACGTTCAGCGCGGAGCATTCTTTTGGATCATAGATGATGGTTCATGATTCATGGAGCAAATTTGAATTAACAGGCTTTGATCAGATAGTTGTCTGCCGCATTTTTGTCCAAATGCACAACTGCTGCCATGAACCATCATCCATGATCTATGAACCAACGAACTAACGCAAACTTTTTGAGTAATTCAAAATATTATGCAGTATTTGCGGGCTTGGATTTTTCTTTAACAAATCCAGATCGGGGCGCAATGAATTGTAGAAAATCAAATCATCTGCATCAAGATTTTCCGTAGCCTCTGATACCTTCATGGCTGTTGCTTTAGATGTTTCGCTAAAAATAGTTATAGTAGAATTTTCACCCATACGCTTTGTCTAAACAGTAAAAGTTTTCTAATTGGTTTTATAATCTATTTAACGTTATTAAAAATACAATATTATACCGAAGATGAAATTTTGATGAAATTTTTTTGGGGAGGGATGGTTATATTAGTTGTCCCGATAGCTATCGGGATGGTTGTAGTAGTTGTATGGGATTTGTTATTGTTGCCGATTGGATATTATTCATGAAATATTTTCATGTTGCATAAACGCAAAACGGTTTTAAATATTGCGAGCCAAAAACTCACCAATATTTAAAACCGTTGTAGTTTGTTAACTGTTGATTGGTTAATTAGTTAATTAGTGATTGGTTAACTCGTAAATGGTCACCAATACCTAATGCCTAATACCCAATAACTAATACCCAATAACCAACACCCGCCCCTCAATTCTTCAAACTCAATTCCTTGCTTTGCATCATTTTGCGCAGATTGTTGAGTGCATAACGCATGCGGCCAAGGGCGGTGTTGATACTTACTTCAGTTACGTCGGCAATTTCCTTGAAGCTCATATCGCCGAAGTGTCGCATGATCAAAACTTCTTTTTGTTCGGCAGGAAGTAGTTGAATTAATGCTTTCAGGTCTTTATAGGTTTGTTCGCGAACCATACGGTCCTCGGTGCTTTCATCATAGTGACCTAAAACATCGAAGATGTCGAAATCATCGCCGCTGCTCACCATCGGAGTACGTTTTTCGCGCCTGAAATGGTCAATGACCAAATTATGGGCAATACGCGATACCCAGGGTAAAAATTTACCTTCTTCGTTATACTTCCCGGCTCTCAACGTATTGATCACCTTGATAAAAGTATCCTGGAAAATATCTTCTGCGAGGGTTTCGTCTTTGACCAATAAATATATAGAGGTATATATTTTCGACTGGTAACGCCGGATCAGTTCCACTAAACCAGCCTCATCTCCTGCTACATACAGGTGGATTAGATCCTGATCACTTTTCATTTGAAAATCCATAGACAACTACTTTAAACTAAGTTATTTAACCGTAAAATGGTAAAGTAGAATTTTCTCCGATAGCGATCTCTTGTTAATAAATTGTTACTCAAATTAAGCTATAAGCCCTTAAAAAAGCAAATTATATTTCTGTTACCCCCGTCAAAAACAGTATAATCGCATATTTTTAACATTATTTAACAATTAAAGTGTTAAAACCGGGAGTTAATATTTGGGCCCGCTTATGCGCTGTAAAAGTATTACAATCAACCGACTAATTCATTTGCAAAGTGCTAATTTTTTTAGGATTTTTGCGCTTTGAGAAAGTCCATAGTCCATGGTCCATGGTCGATAGATTTTTTCCGAAAATTACCATGGTCCATGGACCATGGACTATGGACTATAAAACGATCGGCAAGAATAAATGAATAGCGAAGCGGATAAAGACCCTCAACACAACATCATCATCAAAGGCGCCAGGGTGCATAACCTGAAGAACATGGACGTTGCCATACCCAAAAACAAACTGGTGGTAATTACCGGGATGTCGGGCTCAGGTAAATCGTCGTTGGCTTTTGATACTTTGTATGCTGAAGGTCAGCGACGTTATGTTGAAAGTTTATCGAGCTATGCACGGCAGTTTGTGTGCAGGATGAATAAACCGGATGTCGACTATATCAAAGGTATTGCACCCGCAATTGGCATCGAACAAAAAGTGATCACTTCAAACCCGCGGTCGACCGTTGGTACATCAACAGAAATTTACGATTACCTGAAATTATTATTCTCAAGGATCGGTAAAACCATTTCGCCGGTTTCAGGCAATATCGTTAAGAAAGACACGGTTACCGATGTTGTTAATTATATTTCTTCCCTGCCAGACGAAACCCAGGTAACCATCCTTTGCCCGCTCTACCCCCACAATAACCGAAGCCTGAAGGAAGAACTGGCGGTATTACTGCAAAAAGGTTTTGTGCGGATTGAATATCAGGGTAGCATTACACGTATTGAGTCGATCCTGGAAGATGAATCAATTGGCAATATGTCTATGTCTGCTAACATTGGCGAGGCAGATGTGAAAGGAAACACGACAGCTAAAGGGAGGGGAAAGGCTAAAGCTGAAAGTAACATTGAAAGTGCCGAATTAACTCCTTCTCCTTTGGAGAAGGCTGGAGTGAGGCCCAATACTGAAGTAAAAATAGTTATTGACCGTATCACAAAAAACGACACTGAAGAAACTATCAGCCGTTTGGGCGACTCAGCGCAAACCGCGTTTTTTGAGGGTAAGGGCGATTGTTACGTGCGCTTTCAAAACCCCGACGATGACAAGGAGACCGAACGTTTTTTCTGCGATCGCTTTGAATTGGATGGTATGGCCTTTGAAGAACCTTCGCCTAATTTCTTTAGCTTCAATAATCCTTATGGTGCCTGTAAGCGCTGCGAGGGTTACGGTAAAGTGATCGGTATTGATGAAGATCTGGTAATTCCTGATAAAAGTAAAACCATTTATGAAGGGGCAATAGCACCCTGGCGCGGCGAAAAAATGCGCGAATGGAACGACGAGCTGGTAAAGAATGCGCTGAAATTTGATTTCCCCATCCACCGCCAATATAACTACCTTACTGAAGAGCAACAGCAATTAGTATGGACCGGCAATAAATATTTCCGTGGTCTGAATTCTTTTTTTAAAGAACTGGAAGAGCAAACCTATAAGATACAGTACCGGGTGATGCTCTCGCGTTACCGGGGTAAAACCACCTGTCCGGAGTGTAAAGGCAGCCGGCTAAGGCAGGATGCGTCTTATGTAAAGATCAATGGCAAGTCGATCACCGATATCGTGTTGATGCCTTTGGACCGGGCCTTTGAATTTTTCAAAAACCTGGAATTGACCGAGCAGGACTTCAAAATAGGCAAGCGCCTGCTGGAAGAGATCACCAGCCGCCTGCTGTTTTTAAATAATGTAGGTTTGAGCTACCTGACCTTGAATCGTTTGTCGAATACATTGTCCGGTGGTGAGTCGCAGAGGATCAACCTGGCAACTTCACTAGGTAGTAGTTTGGTTGGTTCGATCTATGTGCTCGACGAGCCGAGTATAGGCTTGCACCCACGCGATACACAACGACTGATCACAGTATTGCGAAAATTACGCGATGTAGGCAATACGGTATTAGTAGTAGAGCATGAGGAAGAAATTATGCAAGCGGCCGATCATATCATTGATATAGGTCCGGCAGCCGGCACTCATGGTGGCGAGCTTGTATTTTCGGGCACCTATGACGAAATTATTGAAGACGATAATAGCCTGACCGGCCGTTACCTGGCCCGCAAAGAAGAAATAGCGATACCGGCCCGCCGGCGTAAATGGAACGATTTTATCGAGATCAAAGGCGCCCGCGAAAATAATCTGAAGCATGTGAATGTTAAATTTCCGCTTGGTGTGCTCACGGTAGTAACGGGTGTATCCGGTTCGGGTAAAACCAGTTTGGTAAAACGCATACTTGCTCCGGCTTTATTAAAGGTATTGGGTAATTATACAGGCGAGCAAACCGGTACTTATGATGAACTAAGCGGCGATTATAATAAAGTTGAACAAGTAGAACTGGTAGATCAAAACCCGATAGGACGTTCCTCACGCTCTAACCCGGTTACCTATGTTAAAGCCTGGGACGAGATCCGTAATTTATTTGCATCGCAGCCCGTGGCAAAGGCTGCCGGCCTGAAACCTTCTGCTTTCTCTTTTAATGTGGAAGGCGGTCGCTGCGATGTTTGCCAAGGCGAAGGTGAAGTGAAGATAGAGATGCAGTTTATGGCGGATATCTTCCTCACCTGCGAAACCTGTGGAGGCAAACGTTTCAAACAGCATATATTAGATGTGCAGTACCAGGAGAAAAGTGTATCCGACGTGCTCAACATGACCATCGAAGAAGCGCTTGAGTTTTTCCGTAAAGAACCTAAAATATTAAGTCGCATTAAACCACTGGCCGATGTTGGCCTGGGTTATGTGCAATTGGGGCAATCATCCAATACCCTGTCTGGTGGCGAGGCACAGCGTATCAAACTGGCGTCTTTCCTTGTAAAAGGCAATAATGCCAATAAGACCCTGTTCATTTTTGATGAGCCTACTACAGGTTTGCATTTCGACGATATCAAAAAGCTGCTCAAATCATTTGATGCGCTGCTCGATCAGGGTAATACCATTATCGTCATCGAGCATAATATGGATGTGATCAAATGCGCCGACTGGGTGATCGACATCGGTCCCGAAGGTGGCGATAAAGGCGGCCAGGTGATGTTCGAGGGCATACCCGAAGACTTGCTTAAAGAAGAAAATTCTTATACGGGGCAGTTTTTAAAGGAGCGGTTTGAGCATCCGGGCGCGCAACGTGAACGGCATTTGGTGGGGTAGAACCGCTGTATCCACTATAATTGTTTTGAAATTTGTAAATGGATTTGGGGACTTTGCTAATACCTCAAATCCCGATCAATCTCCTTTAATAAATATTCTTTTTTATCCGTCGCATACTCCCAAAACATAACGCCGGCGAGGCCATTTTTGTTAACGTATTTACATTTATTTTTCACCGACCATTCATCATCAAAAGTGATGAACTGTTTCAGTTGGTCGTTATATAAATAAGGTGCTGCAGCGGTTTTATCGCGATAATATTTATACCCTTTTTGGTTGATGAGGCTGTCTTTGATAAAGGTGTAGTCGCCAATATTGCGGATACGGACAGGAACTAAGCGTGCCCCTAATATACTTTTAGCAGTATCGGCAGCTGCCAGCGTGTGTCCGTAGAACGCAACGCCAACAACCAGTTTTTCGGCAGGTACCCCGGCGGCCATAAAATCGTGAACTGCCAGGTCGGCTGAGCATAGGGTCTTGTAATATTTTGAGGCGTAGAGATTGGTGTGATGCGAGATAATATGCAAACTGTCCTGAGCGTAATCATAGGTCATCAGGCTTACATAATCAAGATATTTGGCAACATCGCCCATTTCTGTTAGCTTCAAAAAGCGGGTGAATCCCCCAACTGCCGTGGTTAGCGATTGTTTGTGACCAGTTTCCTTTTCGAGGGTATCCAGATCATGCCTTAATGATTTGAATAATAAGGTGTAATTATGCTTATCCTCCGGCCGGTATATATTGCCGGCGCCAATATCGTCGGGGTACTCCCAATCGATATCGATTCCATCCAGCTTGTATTTGCGAACAATGGCAACAGCGCTGGCAGCAAAAGCTTCACGCGTGGTATCTGTTAGCACAGCATCCGAAAAAAAACGACTCCCACCCCAGCCGCCTATCGAGATCAGGACCTTTAATTCGGGGTTGACCTTTTTCAGTTTGAGCAGGTTCCGAAAGTTAATTGTATCCGTTTTTTCGTGTTCGAGGTAAGCTCTGTTATTTTTAATGACGACGAATGCATAGTTAATGTGCGTAACTTTTTTAGGATCGACCATCGATGTATCATACAACCCGTGGTAGCCGCCTACATAACCGATGATGACATGCTTTTTATGTTTTGCAGATTGCGCTAATGGTATTAAATGCAGCACCAAAGTAAAAGTTATGGTAAGAGCTGTAAAAAGTGTGGAGCGGGTTGTCATACTCAACGAAAGTACGGAACGAAAGTCCGGTTAACAACCGGGAAGAAAAGGTTTTAACGCTTGATTGGCAAATACTTCGTAAAAATTCAGTTATATTCACCCAACTTAACCGGAATTTAAACTCCATCCTTTATCATGAAAAATATCAGCAAGATTTTATCGCTACTTATCTCTTTGATTTTTGGTACATTTTCTTTCGTTTTTGCGATCGATACAAAAGATACACGCCTGCTAAGCCAACCCGCCGTTAGTGCAGATCATATCGCCTTTATTTATGCCCAGGACCTTTGGGTAGCTAATCCGGATGGCACGCAACCACGCAGGCTGACGGTAAGTGAAGGTGTTGAATCGAGTCCCGTATTTTCGCCTGATGGCAAATTGATAGCCTATAGTGCACAGCACGATGGCAATACCGATGTATATGTAGTACCGGTAGAAGGCGGTCTTCCAAAAAGGCTAACATGGCATCCGGGAGTAGATTTTGTAAGAGGATTTAGTCCGGATGGTAAGTTGGTTTTATTTGCTTCACAACGTAATAGTTTTACCAATCGCTATGCTCAGTTGTATACCGTTCCGGTAAGCGGGGGGCCGTCAACCCAATTAGAAATACCAAACGCATTTTATGCAACTTATTCGGCTGATGGGAAATATATCGCATACACACCTTTTCCCGATGTCTTCAAACAATGGAAGCATTATCGCGGTGGCGCTACTGCAAGAATTTGGCTGTATTCACTTGCCGACAAATCGATCGTAGAACTTCCCAAACCGGCTACAGGCGCTAATGATACGCAGCCGGTATGGATAGGCAATAACATATTTTACAGAAGCGACCGCAATGGAGAGTTCAACTTGTTTTGTTATGATATTACATCAAAACAAGTAAAGCAATTAACCAACTATAAAGACTTCCCGGTCTTAAATATTTCAGGGGGCAATGGTAAAATCGTTTATGAACAGGCAGGTTACCTGCATCTGTTTGATATGGCAACAGCCACGGACAAAAAACTCAATATCGGAATCGCAGCCGATTTGTTTGAATTGAGGCCGCGTTATGTGAAAGGTGCAAAATATATTCGCAGCGCGGGCATTTCACCTTCGGGAGCCCGGGTAGTTTTTGATTTCCGTGGCGATATCGTAACAGCCCCTGCCGAAAAAGGCGATGTACGCAATATTACAAACACAACCGGAACACATGAGGAATTTCCATCATGGTCGCCGGATGGTAAATCAATCGCTTATTTCTCGGATGCTTCGGGCGAGTACCAACTGGCAATACAAGCACAGGACGGTAAAGGGGCTGCAAAATTCTTTAAGACCGGCGGTACTGGTTTTTATACAAACCCAAGGTGGTCGCCAGATAGCAGGAAGATCGCTTTCAGCGATAACGGTAGAAATTTTTATGTGCTTGACATTGCCTCAGGTGTTGTAAACAAAATCGATGCAGATGAAATTTATACGCCCGGCACTTTCCGTGATCTGTTTGGTGATTGGTCATCCGACTCAAGGTGGATAGCATATACCAAAGTAATATCGACGCAATACAGACGGGTTTTCCTTTATGATGTGAACGAGCAAAAATCATACGCGCTTACAGATGGACTGAGTGACGCTACTGAGCCTAACTTTTCTCGGGATGGAAAATATCTCTACTTTTTTGCTTCAACTGATGCCGGACCGGTATTAAACTGGTTCGATCAATCGTCTATTGACATGAGAAGAAATAGCTCTATTTACCTGGCGACATTGCAACAGTCTACTCCTTCACCTTTAGCGAAAGAAAGCGACGAGGAAAGCAGCGAAGCAAAAAAAGACGATAAGCCGGAAGTGAAAGCTGCGCCTGTAAAAAAGGGAGCAATTTCTTCAGGTTTACAGATAGACTGGGCAGGTATCCAGAATCGTATTCTTGATATACCGGTAGCGCCTGGCAGTTACTCGCAGTTGGGCGTTGGAGCCGACGGTGAAATTTACTATATAGTTGCGACTGACGGTGGATCAAATAAGCTCCATAAATATGATTTTAAAAAGCGAACTGATGAAGAAGTAACCGCTGCGGATGGTTACACTTTAAGTGCAGGCGGTAAAAAAATGCTTTTGGCAAGCGGCGGGGTTTGGAGTATTGTTAACCCAGGCGAAAAACCTGCTCCCGGGAAAAGTATTAACTTAGATGCTATCGAAGTGAAAGTTGATCCGGCTGCCGAATGGGCTGAAATATTTGATGAGGCCTGGCGGGTAAACAGAGATTACTTTTACGATCCTGCTATGCATGGTGTCGATTGGCCGGCAATGAAAAAGAAATATGCCGCATTTTTGCCCGATCTCACCTGTCGGGACGACCTGAACAGTGTTATGCAATGGATGTTTAGCGAACTGGTGATCGGTCATCATTTTATTTTAAATACAGGCGATCATCCTGGGCAGGACAAAATGACTATGGTTATAGGTGGATTACTTGGCGCTGATTATGCAATCGAAAATAATCGCTATCGTATCCAGAAGATATATGGTGGTCTAAACTGGAATCCCAATTTACGCTCACCATTAACAGAGCCCGGAGTGAACGTTCATACCGGCGAATACTTGCTGGCAGTAAACGGCAAGGATGTACAGGCGAGTGAGGAAATTTATCAATATTTCGAGAATACTGCCGGTACGCTGACCGAGATCACCGTAGGACCAAATCCGAATTATACCGGTTCTCGGGTAGTTAAGGTAGTGCCGGTTGAAAATGAATATGATTTACGTAACCGCGATTGGGTAGAAGGTAACCTCAAAAAAGTTACCGAGGCAACAAACGGACAGGTGGCTTATGTATATGTTCCAAATACAGCTGAAGAAGGACACGATTATTTTAAACGCTATTTTTATCCTCAGGCCAACCGCAAGGCTATTATTGTTGACGAACGTTTTAACGGGGGTGGCGACATAGCGGACTATTATATCAACATTTTGCAAAACCCCTACCAGGCCAACTGGCACTTGCGTTATGGCTCCGAATTAAAAACGCCCAGCGCTTCTATACAAGGTCCAAAAGTGATGCTGATCAATGAGTCGGCCGGATCGGGTGGTGACATGCTGCCCTGGATGTTCCGCAAGTTTAACGTTGGTACATTGGTTGGGACACGCACCTGGGGTGGTTTGGTAGGCATATTGGGTTACCCCGATCTGCTCGACGGCGGTATGGTAACAGCCCCGAACGTTGGTATCTGGACCAAAGACGGTTTCATTGTTGAAAATGTGGGTGTGGCTCCGGATGTTGAAGTGATACAAACTCCGGCCGATATGATCAAAGGGATCGATCCCCAGTTACAGAAGGCTATAGAAATTGCATTGGAACAACTTAAAAAGAACCCACCGGTTGAACCGGTGCGCCCACCATTGCCGGTGAAAGCGCAATAATAAAATTTGAAAATGTGAAGACTTACGAAGTTTCAAAAACTTCGTAAGTCTCAATTAATAGCATTTGTCGTTAATCGCTTATTGAGTTCAGCTCCCCGGCTCTTTTATATTCTCCAAAAACAAACCAAATTTTATTTGTTTGATATCAGGGATAATATCTGTAAATTTATTATTACCAATTATTCCTTAAATAAACATGAAATCGGAAGCCACATTTACTATGGTGCTTCTGCCGCGAGTGTTCCTCACTGACAGGTAGGCCGTGCCATGTTTTTTCTTTTCTAACCTCCCTTTTGTTCACCCTATAAACTAAAAAAATGAAACGAATTATTATCTGTGCAGCCCTATCGATCGGTATTTTCATAGGTTGCAAATCAACAAAAAAACAGCTTACTCAGCCTGGCGTTTATAAAATGGATAAATTAACGGTTAGCGGAGGTGGAAAAGATACGGTTTATCCGAGAACGCAAATTAAGATCTATACCGACGATCATTTTGCTTATGCCAGCCTGGCGCCTGATTCATCTGTGGGTTTTGGTGTAGGAAGCTATCACCTGGATACCGGCAATCATATCGAAGAGATCAATATTTACAGCAGCCGGGTACTCGACTCAACGGCTATTTACAATGTTGCTTATACCCGTAAAGATTCCGCCTATGCGCAGAAATTGAAAATGCCTTCGGCCAGCGGCGCGGTTTATACCATGACGGAAGCCTATACACAGGTACCTGCAACCGGAACTTCAAAAATCGACGGACTTTGGAAACTGGATAAGGCCTATATCGTTAAAGGTAAAGATACCACCAAACAGGGCGAGACCCAATTCAAAGCCTTTTGGGGCGGGCACTTCTTGTTCGTGCACCGTTACCCTGTGGCTAATAATGCGGCGAAATTTAAAAATGGATTTGGTTACGGTGAGTTTTCTTTAAAGAATGATACCCTGAGCGAAACCGAGCAAATAACCAGTCACTCCACATTGATGGGCCGCACCTTTTCTATAAAGATCAATTTTAAAAGCGATGATGAATATTCGCAGGTGATAACCGATAACCAAAGCGGCGAGCAATCTGTCGAGATCTACATCAGGTTGAAATAACAGATCATTGCCCAGGTTGTAAGCACAGCCCGTATTACGTATTGTAATACGGGCTGTTTTTTGAATTGGCCGGCTTTCGGTACCTTTGGTTCTGATTTTATGACATCAACTATTACCATCCGCCCTGCAGTAATTGCCGATTTGGAAACCCTGTTGCAATTTGAGCAGGGTGTAATCCGCGCCGAGCGCCCATTTGATTCCACCCTGGGCGATGACCCTATCAGTTATTATGATATCAAAGAACTTATCATCGCACCTCATATCCTTTTGTTGGTGGCTGAGACCGGTGAACAGATCATCGGCTCGGGCTACGCAAGGATTGAGCCTGCTAAGGCATACAACAAACATGAGCAATACGCTTACCTGGGTTTTATGTATGTTGATGATGCCTGGCGGGGTAGGGGTGTCAACCAACAAATATTGGATGGTTTGAAGCAATGGGCAAAATCACAGGGAATTGGCGAATTGCGGTTGGAGGTTTACCAGCATAATCAATCAGCGATCCGCGCCTATGAAAAGGCTGGTTTTGCCAAACACATGATTCTGATGCGTATCGGACTTGAATAGACCGTGAACCTGCATTTATCTAAAGGCTGAGGGTTTAAAGCCAATTGCGAACAGCATAGACAACATTTATTAGCTTGTATTGATGTCATCGATAAATTCTATAACGAATAGAATTAATTGATTTTTTTCATGCACAATACTATCGTAGCTTTGATAGCAAAATAGTTTATAATGGAAGACAGTTCAAATGATATCAGTAAATGCCCATTTCATAATGGCAGCATGAAAAGTAATGTTGGCGGCGCAGGAACCAGGAACAGCGACTGGTGGCCCAACCAATTAAAATTAAATATTCTACGTCAGCATTCGTCTTTATCCGATCCTCTGGGAATAGGCTTTAATTATGCTGAAGAATTTAAGAGCCTTGATCTGGCAGCGGTTAAACAGGATATTTTCGACCTGATGACCACTTCGCAGGAATGGTGGCCGGCCGATTACGGACATTATGGTCCATTCTTTATCCGTATGGCCTGGCACAGTGCGGGCACCTATCGTATTTCAGATGGCCGCGGCGGCGGTGGTTCAGGAACCCAACGTTTTGCGCCGTTGAATAGCTGGCCCGATAACGCTAACCTTGATAAAGCAAGACTATTACTTTGGCCGATAAAAAAGAAATACGGTAAAAAATTATCGTGGGCCGATCTGATGATCCTTGCCGGGAACTGTGCACTGGAATCGATGGGTTTTAAAACCTTTGGTTTTGGTGGCGGCCGTCCTGACGTTTGGGAACCACAGGAAGATATTTATTGGGGTGCCGAAACAGAGTGGCTGGGCGACAAACGTTATACCGGCGATCGCGAGTTGGAAAATCCACTAGGCGCGGTACAAATGGGTCTGATCTATGTGAACCCTGAAGGCCCAAATGGCAATCCCGACCCGCTGGCCTCGGCCCGCGATATTCGTGAAACATTTGCCCGTATGGCAATGAATGACGAAGAAACTGTAGCCTTGATAGCAGGCGGACATACTTTTGGTAAAACCCATGGTGCTGCTGATCCCGGTGAATATGTAGGTCGCGAACCCGCAGCAGCTGGTATCGAAGAACAGGGCCTCGGTTGGAAAAATACCTTCGGAAGTGGCAACGGCGATGATACCATCACCAGCGGTTTGGAAGGTGCATGGACAACTACGCCAACCAAATGGAGCAATAGCTATTTCGAGAACCTTTTCGGATATGAGTGGGAACTGACAAAAAGCCCTGCTGGTGCTCAGCAATGGACACCTAAGAATGGTGCAGGCGCCGGCTTGGTGCCAGATGCGCACGATCCTGCTAAACGTCACGCACCATTTATGCTTACCACAGACCTGGCACTTCGAGTTGACCCGGCCTACGAAGCGATATCAAGACGTTTTTATGAAAATCCAGATCAGTTTGCTGATGAATTTGCCCGTGCCTGGTTTAAATTGACACACCGTGATATGGGGCCGCGTTCACGCTACCTTGGTCCGGAAGTGCCTGCAGAAGTATTGATCTGGCAGGACCCGGTTCCGGCAGTAACTTACCAATTGGTTACTTATGATGATGTAATAGATCTCAAAAAGCGTGTTTTAGCTTCAGGATTATCCGTTTCGGAACTGGTATCAACAGCCTGGGCTTCTGCATCAACTTTCCGCGGATCAGATAAACGTGGGGGAGCAAATGGTGCAAGAATTCGCCTGACTCCGCAAAAGTACTGGAAGGTGAATAACCCGACACAGTTATCGAAAGCATTAGATGTTTTGGAAGCCATTAAAGCTGAATTTAATGCAGCTCAATCTGGAAATAAACAGGTGTCAATCGCTGATCTGATTATCATAGCTGGCAATGCCGGTATAGAAGAGGCCGCAAAAAATGCTGGTCATCAGATCGAGGTGCCTTTCCGCCCGGGTCGTACCGACGCTACACAGGCAGATACCGACATCGATTCATTTGCTGTATTGGAGCCAAAAGCTGATGGTTTCCGTAACTATATCGATGCTCGCCAAAAAGCAACTGCGGAAGAATTGTTGATCGATAAGGCTCAATTGCTCACTCTGACTGCCCCTGAACTTACGGTGCTTTTAGGTGGATTGCGTGTGTTGGATACCAATTTCGACCATTCAAAACATGGCGTGTTTACCCATCAGCCTGGTGCTTTGACCAACGACTATTTCGTTAACCTGCTCGATCTTGGTACCAAATGGTCGGCAGTTTCGCACGCACAGGATGTATTTGAAGGTACTGATCGCGCAACCGGAATGGTAAAATGGACCGGAACTCGCGTTGACCTGATTCTGGGTTCAAATTCCGAATTACGTGCGCTTGCAGAAGTTTACGCAGAAGATGATGCAAAAGAAAAGTTTGTGCATGACTTTGTTGCAGCCTGGACCAAAGTGACTGAACTTGACCGTTTCGATCTGGCTTAATTGCCTTTCTGAAATTATTTGTTCATAAAAAAGGCTCCTGGTGACAAACCGGGAGCCTTTTCTTTTTAAGGTCGATCTATTTTTTATTTAGTTTACCGGTGTGCTGATCACGATGTTACGGAAATCGATAGGTCCGTGATCGCCCTGGAATAGAATTGGTCCCGGTTCACCTTCATTGCTGTTGATAGCGCCTCCCGTAATGCCCGGAATCACCTGATTATTGATCACGGTTACACCGTTAGCAACAATGGTAACTTTACGGCCAACCAGAGTAATATCATAAGATTGCCACTGACCTGGGTCTTTGGCCATCATCTGGTTCGGCGGCAGGAAACCATACACGGCACTGAATTGGTTATTGATTGGTTCTGGTGTGCCGCTTTTAGTGTCGATGATCTGCACTTCATAACGGCCCCTGAGGTAAACACCGCTGTTGCTGCCTTGCTGATAACGGAATTCGACATGCAATTTAAAATCAGAAAATGTTTTATCGGTGATTAGGTTTGAACCCGAGTGAGGGCTTTTTAAAATTCCGTTCTCAATTATCCATTGATTTTGGCCGTCAGTATGCCAGCCATCAATGTTTTTACCGTTGAAAAGTTTTACCGGCTTTCCCCAAACTGGCTGTTTTGAACGCACAAGTGCGGGAGCGCGAACGCCGGAAAAGGTATAGGTAACCCCATCAGTATAAACCATGGTACCTTTAATGGCGTCACCGTTGACTTCAAATTCGAAATCCATATTGCGGTCGCCATCCTCCCATTGCGGCGGGATCGAAAAGCTGAATTTGTTGCCGTTTGATTTCACTTCTGAAATAGGGCGTGCACTACCAAATGCATAGGTGAAACGTCCGATCAAATGGTGATATCCTGATTTTTGTACTTCCAACCAGGAAGGTAATATTTTGCCCCCTTTTTCAACATTCAGATCCCAGCGGCCAATCACATCCGGGTCTTTTTTTAATTCATATTGGGCCGAGGCAAGGGTAGAAGAAAATGTAAATAACAATACCAGGACAACAAGCTGCATAAAATGAGCATGGCAGCTGTTCCTGTAAATAGATGGTTTTTTCATGATTTTAGTGTTTGAACGGAAACGGGTAATTGTCCGTGTTAAGTTTACAGGGTTGAAAGTAGGTTTTTTGTTTTTATTTTGATGAGCCTAAGAAAAAAAAAGTCCATGAATGATAGGGTGTAAATCGTCAGCTGAAAGTGGACCGATTGGGTGCTAAGCTTGTGGAGTGTTTCCAAAGATTAATTAACTTTAAGACAATGGAAACCAAGAAGAAACAAACAGCAGAAAACTATATCAAAGAGATTCGCAGTAAGACCAG
>CAIPDP010000052.1 GCA_903863845.1 uncultured Mucilaginibacter sp.
CGATCTGGGGAACCGTCATTGCCAATATTTCGTAAAAATTAATTAAATCAAAGTCTGTTAATTAAAATTATGAAACCTAAATTAATACTATTGGCCATCGTTGCCATAGCTGCCTTTGCTTCATGTAAGAAAGAAAGCACCAAAGGGAATCAAACCAGCAACGGAGTTCCCGGAACCTCAAAAGTTGCCCCCGATGGGTTCAATTATTCAACTAACCGGCAAGTTAATGTTAGTATCGCCTTGCGTTCAAATAGTAATGAGCCTATTAAAGGCGTGCTTGTTAGCATATATTTACCGGGAAGTACATCTCCAGGTACGTCTATTTATCATGGTCTTACCAATAGTAGTGGTGATCTTAATGCCGTTGTTACGGTTCCTTCCTATGTAAGTAAGCTCGTAATCGACCCAGCCTATGCAGGGTTGTTGCGCAATGCAACTGCTGTGATCAGTGGTAATTCGCTGGGTGTGTTGATAGGCGGCCCCGATGGTTATAGTGGCAATATTATCCCTGATTCAGTTAACAATAATCCTTCTTTAACAACCACCAGTTCGCGTCTAAGGATCGATGGAGTTTCTACCACAGATATTGGTTATCCTACTGGTTACACGGTTGCGAATGCATTTGCGGCTCCTACCAATCTGGGTGTACCGGCTTATTTGGAGCCGACCCTCGATCCGGTAGATGCTACCATGTTGTCATTTGTAAATACTTCGCTGCCTGAAGGAATTTCTGTCGTAAAAACGCACCCTGAATTTCTTCAAAATACTGTAAATAATATCGTGGTTACACAAAAATCAGACGTTTGGATCACCTTTGTTTCAGAAGGTGCGGGTTACGAGAATGTTTTGGGGTATTTTACCTTTCAAACAGGTAACCCCCCAACCTCTGCAACTGGAGGCACAGCCAATGGCGGAATAGATAAGATCACTTACATTTTCCCGAATGCCTCAGCAAAAGGATCGGGTGGCGGATTGATCTCGGGTGACAAAGTGAAGCTGGGCACATTTGATGCAGGTACTACGATCGCATTTGTGTTGTTGCAAAATGCCTGGACCGGTAGCGGTGTAAATGCCAATGCAACTAAATTTTATTCAATCAATAGCCTAAATCCGGAAAAAGATCCCACATTAAAACAGCATGCAATTATTTTGTATGATCCTGTTCACCAAGTTGATCTTTTGAGTTTTGATGACCAGGACAGGCAGACCGGTGGTTCCGACAACGATTTTAACGATGTTGTTTTTTATGCTTCATCAAATCCGGTTACTGCAATATCGCAAACCGGTATACCGCCTGTAGATCCAGGCAAGGATTCTGATGGTGATGGTGTTCCGGATCAAACAGATGCGTTTCCAAACGATCCAACCCGGGCTTTCATCAGTTATTACCCCTCGCAAACTACCTTTGCTAATATAGCTTTTGAAGATAACTGGCCGTCGAAAGGCGATTATGACATGAACGACCTTGTTTTACAATATCGTTATACATTTATCAGCAATGCCCAAAATCAAATTGTTAGTGCTACTGGTACCTATGTAGTAGCAGCAGCGGGTGCGTCGTTTAAGAACGGGTTTGGTGTACAACTACCGGTTGCTCCTTCTGTGGTTACCTCAGTAACTGGTTGCAGGTATTCTTCAGGCACTTATGTTAAAACAGATGCCAGTGGCCTCGAGTCGGGACAAAGTAAAGCAGTATTTATACCATTTGACAATTCAGACCTGCTTGCACATAACTATGATTATTCTTATTTCGTCAATACGTTGGCGTCAAAAAGTAAGGTTATTAGCGATACTGCTACCATCAATATAAGTTTTGCTTCTCCTGTTGACCCTACAGTATTGACACCGTCAACCATCAATCCATTCCTCATCAGCAACCAGCGTCGAGGCTACGAGATTCATATGGCAGGTTATGCACCTACTGATTTAGCCGATAAGACTTTATTTGGCGCGCTTGATGATAATTCAGTTCCATCCGCGGGGCAGTATTATATTTCGAAAGAAAATATGCCCTGGGCTATTACTTTTGGACAAAACTTTATTTACCCGCTCGAAGCGGTTCCGATTACTAAGTCTTACCTGCATTTTGCAGACTGGGCGCAAAACGGTGGTACCAGCTACACTGATTGGTATAGCAATACTGCAACGGGTTACCGCGATAATACAACGATCTATACAAAATAGTATCTTAAATAAACTGTTTTTAAATTACCAAAGCCCCGGTTCTTTTGAGCCGGGGCTTTTAGTTGCTGTGCTAATTTTCAGGCGCATTGATATTTCGAAGTGATCGAACAGTTTATTCAACTTTAATCGCTGTTCCGCATTTATAAATACTTATCCCAACAAAGCCTCCAATTGGTTCAGACCAATAGTAAATCCTCCTTCGAAGCCCATTTGCACTAATAATTTAAAATCGGCTTCATTGTCAAAACTCAGGTCGACAACCACTCTGGATTTATTACCCAGGCTAAAAAATTTATTGTCCCAGTGCCCAAGGGGTGCCCCCGGTGCAGGGTTGCCATGCTCGTCCGAAAACACAGCATCAGCTGCAAACCGGTGTTCTGTTTCAATTAAAGTAAAGGTGACATTACTCCAATGCTGCTGGCCTTCCGGTCCTTCCATAGCATATAGCCATGTGCCCCCTACCCTAAAATCCATCGATCTGGTTTTGGCGATCCATGGTCTTGGTCCCCACCATTTTTCGAGTATGGCAGGGTCAGTCCAGGCTTTCCATACGACACTAATCGGCGCGTTAAACTCACGTTCAACATGAATTTTTTTAGTGTCAGGGTCTTTGACCATTATAAATTTGTCGGGCATATTGATATGTTTTTAAAATGAGTTGAACTATACAGGAAATGAAATAACAATCTTATTAATGAATCAAACCGCAGCCAAAGCTTCGTCCAATTGGTCAAAGGTTGCAGCAGAGCCCTCTTTAAAGCCACCCTCAACAAACCATTTGATAGTTTCTTCGCTATCAAATACATGGGTTGCTTCTATCCGTGATCTATTATCATCGATCGGGAAAAATTTTGTCTCGGTATATGATTTTGGTCCGTCCAGATTCGGGTTGCCTTCTCCGTCACAAAAAACACCAAACGTCGCAAATGCTTTGCCATGATCGATCGCCGTAAATTGGTCATACATCCAATGTACCTGGCCCTCAGGACCAACCATCGCATATTTTGAAACGCCGCCAACAGTTAAATCCAGGGTATGATTTTTGACCGACCAGGGCTTCGGCGCGATCCATTTTGCAAGTAACTCCGGTTCTGTAAAAGCTCTCCAAACTTTTTCAACCGGGGCGTTAAATTCTCTGCTCATGGTAATTTTTTTTGCAGCAATATTTGCTTCGAATTCAAATTTGTTGGTCATTGTGATGCTGTTTATAGGTCATTTAATAGGTTGTCTAACTGATGGAAGCGTGTTTCCCAAATTTGGCGCAAGCGTTCCAGCCAAATATCTATATCTTTCATTCTGTCGGGGTTTAGGTAATAATAATTTTCTCTGCCGTTCTGTTTTTGCGTCACTACTTCGCATTCCGTCAGTATTTTGATGTGTTTTGAAATTGCCTGCCTGGTACTGTCAAAATGCCCTGCGAGTGCCTGCGGCGTCATCGCTTGTAGTGCCAGCAAGGTGATGATGGCCCTGCGGGTGGGGTCGGCTATCGCCTGAAATACGTCTCGTCTCATTATATTGGCAACTGATTGGTTGCAAATATAAACGCAACTATTCGGTTGCGCAAACTTTTTTGAAAATATTATTCGAAGGGAATTTTGGAGCGTGCGTTAATTTATTCTCAGGAAATTAAATAGTTATTTTTATTTCCACAATTTCGAAAGCTGTCCGGTAGCTTTTAAATAATCGAGCCAATAGAGTCTTAGTTGTACCTCACTGGCCTGGCGATTTGCCTGGATATTTTGCAAGTTGGCTTCTTCGGTATTTAGGGTTGACGCTGATTCCTGTCCCGCTTCAAATCTGTCCTGTAATATTTTTACGGTCTCTTTAGATAGTATGATATTGCTTTCCAGCGTTTTTAACTGGGCTGCTGTGCGGTCGGTTTTAATTTTGGCGGTTAGTGCATCCTTATTGTATTGTGCCGATTTGTCGATTAGCTGATCATTATACTGTTGCGATTGTAATTGTAACTGGCGTAGCTTGTTTTGTTTGTCTTCGCCGATCAAAAGTGGCAGTTTTATATAAAGCCCAACGTAACTGAGCCCAAACCATGAGCCGGATGCTACCGGGTTAAACTGGTTGGTATATTGGTTAGCTCCTAT
This sequence comes from uncultured Mucilaginibacter sp., assembly GCA_903863845.1. GTDB lineage: Bacteria > Bacteroidota > Bacteroidia > Sphingobacteriales > Sphingobacteriaceae > Mucilaginibacter. Next base: position 4,284 of record CAIPDP010000052.1, read on the forward strand.
AAAGCCTTTAAGATTTATAATAGGCAGGTATTTGGCATCCTCCGACCGCGCCTGAATGCCCGAAAGTTTTGCCTGAAGCGCCAACTGCCTTAATTCCGGTATCGAATCGTTTGTTGCCTTGACAATAGTTTGTAAGCGGTTATTGTCAGGTAAAAAATTTGTATCAATTGCGAAGTCGGTATTTGTTGAACTGTTTTGACCAATAAGATAGAGTAGGTACACTTTGTTTTCTACTAATTGCGAAACTGCGTCCAATAATTTTTGTACGGCATTATTTTGATTGATGATGGCCGCATTCAGATCGGATTTTAGCAAACGTTTTGCCTTGTATCTATCATTCTGCAACTGGTAACTGATCCAGGTGCGGGCAGTATCTGCTATGGCTATTTTAATTTGTTCCTGTTGTAAGCCGATATTACCATACGCCTGCGCCACATTATAAACAAGTTCGTATTCGGTTTGGGCCTGGGATGCGGCAGTAATTTTCTCCTGGAGTTCGGCTTCACTTTTTGATCGGGCTATTGATAGATCAAGTAGAGGCTGCGTTACTGTTAACCCTGCGGCTTGCGTCCATTTGGTGCCGAATTGAACACTTTTGGTTGCATCTATTGGGTAATTTGGATTGAAGACGCCAATAGGGAGAATGGATGTTTGCAAAATGGGATTGAAAAGGTAATTATAGTCTAATGATACCTGTGGCCAGTATTTTTTCAGCAAAGCTTCGGTCTGAAGCCTGCGAATAGCTATATCCATTTTGCCGGCCTGTATATTTTTACGATTTGCCAGGGCGCTGACGATAGCTTGCTTTAACAATAATGGTGTTTGCGCCCCGACGCAGATTGCCTGGATCAGCAGTATCGGAATTATATAAAAAAAGATTTTCAGTCTTTTCATGGGCTCGGAATTAAAGATCAGCATCAAGCTTATTAATTGTTGGTAAACGAAGTATTATACGGTTCATACGCATGTTTTAAGATCATCTGAACACCGCGGCAGGTTCAACGCTGCTTATCCTTCTTAAAGCAAAGGAGGCTCCTCCTATTGATATCAATGCAATTGTTGAAAACATACCCAATATGATCAGGGCTGAAAAGTTGAATATCAGTCCAGATTTAGCTACACCCATTCGGAAACCTTCCAATAAAAGCATACCGATGCTAAAACCAACGATAGCAAATAAAATTGCTTGTGTTAAGATCAGCCTTCTGATATAGCCATTGCCGGCACCAATCGCTTTTAGCGTGCCATAATCTTTAAGGCGATCTAGCGCAGAAGAGTACATGGTTAAACCAATAATAAAAAATCCAGCAATAAGAGCGAATATGATCAGCGTACCTGTACTTAAGGCAATACCACTCGAACTCAGGATCTTCGCTACTGATGATTTCGCCAGTTTTTCTGAGGGCCATGCTCTAACGCCAGTTATGGTTCTGTTGATTCTGGCAACAACTTCATCAACATTGGTCCCCGGCTGTACATCGACCAGAACTGCACTTATACTATTGATAGATTGATTGGCATAAAACCGGGCACGTTCTATCGTTGTAACACTGATGCTGCTGCCAAAACCCCGGAAACCTTTTGTTTGAAGCGCAAAAAATGCCCTTTTGCCATTGATCTCAAAATCTGTTCCGAGATCGATCTTATTCCCGATATTCTTCTTTTCGAAGAACTCCGCACTTACAGCACCGTCCCTCTCCAGGTCAGCAGGCTTTCCGGCGATGATTTTGGAGGTATCCAAAACAGTGTTCAGTTTGGTGATATCTACACCGATCAGGGTGATCGCTCCGCTGGTTCCGTTATTGTAATTGCAGGCAGCGCCTGTGATCAATATCGGGAATGCTTCTTTTACCCCTTCCAGTCCCTGCACGTCACGGAGTGTGCGGATATCCAGTTTTCCAAGTTGGTTCACATCGTCAGTTTTGCTGTCAACTACCCATATATTGGCTTTAACATTGGTAGCCAGCGAGCCCATTAAACCTGTTAAAAAAAAGAACACACCGAGTTGCTGCCCAATCAGGAAAGTACTGATGAGGATGCCAACAATTACGCCGATACTCTTCGGCTTGTCGTACCGGATAAACTCCCATGCAGTCTTTAACATAACATTAGTTGTTTTTAGTCGATTTTAGTTCTATAACACATTCAACCCTTTCATTCAGCAACAACTTTTCTGGTTTGTCGAGTACTACCTTTATTTCGCGCACCCGGCGGTCTTCTTTTTCCCCGGCCTGGTCGGTAAACAACGATTTTTTTTTAAGGAAGCCGGCGGTAAAGTAAACCGTTCCGGTAGCTAATGTGTCCAGGCTTCCCGGTATTCTGATCCAGGCTTTTTGTCCATCAGCAATTTTATCCGCAAATAGCTCATCAATTTCGCAATCTGCTATTGTTCTTCCCTGCGGACTGATCTGTACAAAGGCTGTTTTATTATCAATAGCACTACCTACCAGGGTACTTATCTCCAAAAGCTTTCCGCGTATAGGGGAACGAATGAACTTTTGCTCGCGTTGTTTCTTTGATACATCAAGCGCGCCCTGGGTTTCTGCAAGTTTGCTTTTTGAAACCAGCACATTGTCACGCAAACGGTTAAGATTCGATTTAAATCCTTTAACAATTGTAGCAGCATCGTCCACTGCCTGTTGGGTTTCAGCACCTTTGTCGAATAAGCTTTGCAGTCGCCCTAACTGAGCTAATGCATTATCATATTTTGCCTGGTATTCTTCAATCGCCGCTTCGTCTGCTTTTACCTGTTCAATTTGAGTATTGATCTCGGCCGAAAGCTGGCTCACCTGTGCATCTTCAACATAGTGCTGTAATTCCAGGATCAGCTCCCCCGTTTTTACTGAATCATTTTCGTTTTTGTAAATATATTCTACAATACCATTTACTGCCGATGAAAGCTGGATGATATCCCCTTCGGGAATGATCTTGCCAATTCCTACAACCTCGCTGACCGGGCTATTTTGTTTTGCCTGGTTTTTAGTGGCCGCATCCTGGTCTTTCGAATGATCGGCACATCCGGCAAAAGCAGTTAGAAGGATACAACAGTAAATAAGCTGTTTCATATTTTTATTTTAATGAGGTACGAGTTCATCTTCGATCGGTTTATCACTTACAGCGCCATCGGTAACGTAAAGTATGCGGTCGGCGAAAGGCCTGAGGCGGGTATCATGCGTAACTACAGCAACGGCTTTGCCCTGTTTGGCAAGTCCTCTAAGTTCATCCATCACCACACCTACACTTTTGATATCGAGTGATGCTGTTGGTTCATCGCATAGCATAATTTCGGGGTTAGTTACCAATGCTCTTGCAATGGCAACGCGTTGCTGTTGTCCGCCGCTCAGGTCGTTTGACAAGTTCCTGAGCCTATCGCCCATACCAACTTTAACCAGTGCATCGGTTGCCTTTTGTTTAGCATCTTTTTCAGCTATACCTTGTAACTGCAAGGGCATCATCACATTTTCCAGTGCTGTCAAAGGGGCAATGAGGTTGAACTTTTGAAATACAAAGCCAATTTTTTCCAGGCGAATCATTGCCAGTTTTTTTTCACTGAGGCCGGTAATGTTTACATCATTGATCCACACCTCGCCGAAACTTGGGTAGATCACGCAGCCAAAAAGAGAAAGTAAAGTAGTTTTGCCTGAGCCGGATGGGCCTATGATGAGTGTAAGTTCTCCCGACAACAGGTTAACGGTTGTTGGCTGCAGAGCGGTAATTAGTGTATCGCCGGTTTTGTATTCTTTGCCGGCTTTTAACAGCCTTGCAACAATTTTATGGCCTTCATTCTCGCCTGTGATCATATTATATATATGCTTGTAAATTTAAACATAAAGCAGGTAAATAAACACGAAATGCAAATGGTGGCTTAAATCGAATGCTAATAAAAAAAGAAAATAAAACCTATTGCGGGCACATGGATATTACAGTATTTTTTTTAACAGTTAAATTGGGTACATTGTTGCATGCCAATTAACTAAATGTTTTAAAGCAATTAATTTAATCCAATCCTGGCAAGCTGTGAATAAAAATAATTATCTTCATTTCAACCAATTCAAAAACAACATCCCTAAAACTATCGGGCCAATCAATTTAAAAACCAAAAAATGGCAAGCGTATCAATTTATTTAAACTTCGACGGCGATGCTGAAGAAGCTTTTAACCACTACAAAAAAGTATTCGGGACAGAGTTTTTAGCCCCTATCATGCGGATGAAAGATGCCCCTCCACACCCCGCTGCTCCACCCCTCACTGACGATGATAAAGAAAAAGTGATGCATGTGGGCTTGCCAATACTTGGCGGAATGATCATTATGGCGACCGACATATTACCTAGTATGGGACAACAACTGGTAGAAGGCAATAATTTCACCATCAGTTTAAATCCGGATACCAGAGAAGAAGCTGACATCCTTTACCAGAAATTGTCGGAAGGTGTAACCGATGGGGTACCACCACATGAAGAATTCTGGGGCTACTGGGGCACCTGTAAAGACCGTTTCGGCATCCGCTGGATGTTTAATATAATGAATCCAATGTAAAACAGGATTATAGCGAAAATACGCGTAAGCGACATTTGTTAAAACCGGGCGATTATTCGCCCGGTTTTTTAAATTTGATCAATTTCACTAAAATAACGTCATGAACCCAAAAGTCGACTGGTTTTTTGAAAAGGAATCTGCGTGGCAGGAATCCTACAAGCTTTTACGCACGATATGCCTCAGTACTGGTTTAACAGAAGAATTAAAATGGGGACAACCTTGCTATACGCTCGGGAAAAGTAATATCGTGCTCATTCATGGGTTCAAAGAATACTGCGCTTTGTTGGTTTTTAAGGGAGCATTACTTCAAGACCAGCATGGTATCCTGATACAACAAACAGAAAACGTACAGGTGCAGCGCCAGTTAAGATTTACCAGCGCCGCCGAAATTGCTGATCTTGCACCTGTTATTAAAGCCTATATCCATGAAGCAATTGAAGTAGATAAAGCAGGGCTAAAAGTAGAACTCAAAAAGACCTCCGATTTTAAGATCCCCGAAGAATTTCAATACAAACTGGATCATATACCCGAATTAAAGACCGCCTTTGAAGCATTAACGCCGGGCCGGCAACGGGGCTACCTGTTTTATTTTTCACAAGCCAAGCAGTCCAAAACCCGCACCGAACGGGTGGAAAAATTTATACCGAAAATATTGGGAGGCAAGGGGTTGGAGGATGAGTGAGATAAAGTTTAAAATGACCTTTCGGCTGAATTCGCCCATTCAAGCGTGCCGCTTGAATGCCAAGACGTTTAAGCGTCCCGCTTAAACTCCAAATGCGCCTGATCAGACAAAATAGCTGCAAATGCCATGAACCCCCAGATCGATGAATTTCTCAACAAAGCCGAAAGATGGCGGAACGAAATGGAAAAATTGAGAGCCATTTGTCTTGATAGCCAATTGACCGAAGAATTGAAATGGGGGCAACCTTGTTATACCCTCAATGGTAAAAACGTGGTCATCATTGGCGAATTAAAGGAATCCTGTGCATTGAGTTTTTTCAAAGGAGCCCTTTTGGCGGATTCCGAAGATATTCTGCTGGCACCGGGAGAAAATACACAATCGGGCCGTTGGGCTAAATTCAGCGGTTTGCAGCAAATTGAAAAGCTGGAGTCTGTATTAAAAGCCTATATATTTGAAGCGATAGAGGTTGAAAAAGCCGGACTAAAAGTAGTTTTAAAAACGACTCAGGACCTCCCGGTGCCGGATGAATTCCAGGCCCGTCTCGAAAATTTTCTGGAGTTGAAGATCGCGTTTGAAGCACTGACTCCAGGCAGACAACGGGCCTATCTGCTTCATTTTGCACAACCAAAGCAAAGCAAAACCAGAGCAGTACGGGTAGAAAAATGGATACCCCATATTTTGATCGGCAAAGGGTTGTTGGATAACTAAGTCGCTTTAGGTTTAAGCGGGACGCTTAAACTTTTTTTATGTCCAGGCGAGACGCCTGGACGGGCGATGTGCCGCCTTCCCCGCCCATTCAAGCGTGCCGCTTGAATACCAAAACGTTTAAGCGTCCCGCTTATACCGGGTGGTCAGAATATTTTTCCTTAACTTAGCGATTGTAACGCAATCATTAAATCAGCACAAATTTATGTTCAAATCAACCAGTCTGTTCGTCCTTTTCTGCCTTGCCTTTTTTTCGGTCAATGCGCAGACGTTGACCATGCCGCCCGAAATCAAACAAGCCTATGAGAAGGGTACCCGTTCGCTTAATGGTAAACCGGGGAAAAAATATTGGCAAAACCAGGGTCGTTATGATATTTCTGTATCATTTACGCCACCATCCAGAATCGTTAACGGTGTAGAAGAAATCAGTTATGTAAATAATAGTCCGGATACCCTACGCAGTTTGAATTTCAAACTTATAATGAATGTTCACAGAGGGCGTAATGGTACTACAGATACCACCGCCGGTATACGCATAGATAACCTGCAGATCAATGGTGCTAAAGCCGATTGGGATAACAGCAAAGCGATCACCACTAACTATGCGGTCGACCTGAAAGCACCTTTATTTCCGCACGATTCACTAAAAATTAATGTTACCTGGCATTACCTTTTAACAAAAACACGCAGTCGCGAAGGTGTGCTGGATTCAACAAGCTTTTACCTGGCTTATTTTTACCCAAGGGTAGCTGTTTATGACGATTATAAAGGATGGGATACCCAGCCGCATACGGGTGCCCTGGAGTTTTACAATGATTTTAACGATTATACCCTGAAAGTAACTGTTCCTAAAAATTACCTTGTTTGGGCTACGGGTACCCTTCGTAATCCTTCGGGAGTGTTACAGCCCGAATACGTTCAAAAACTGCAGGCATCCTTTAGTAGTGATTCTACTATCCATGTTGTTACCGCACAGGATTTGGCCAATAAAAATATTACGACACAAAATGCTACCAACACCTGGGTATGGACATCGACTCACATTTCTGATGTAGCCCTTGCTGCGAGCAATCATTATGACTGGGATGCTGCCAGTGTGGTGGTTGATGATAAAGCACAACGGCGGGTAGCTATACAGGCAGCATTTGCCGATGCCTCTGAGGATTTCCATCACTATGTGCAGTTTGCGCATAATACGCTCGACTGGTTTTCGCATAATTTACCTGGTGTGCCTTATCCTTTCCCGAAAACTACATCGGTGCAGGGTTTTGCTGATATGGAATACCCAATGATGGTGAATGACAGCCACGAAAAAGACCTGGTTTTTGCCCAACTGGTGCAGGATCACGAAATAGCGCATACTTATTTCCCTTTTTACATGGGTACCAACGAGAGTCGTTACGCTTTTATGGACGAAGGCTGGGCTACCACCTTCGAATTATTGATCGGTACGGCCGAACATGGCAAACAGATGGCAGATGATTTTTATAAGAAATTCAGGGTTGATGGCTGGATCCACGCGCCGCATGCAAAAGAAAATCCGATCATCACTCCTTCACCCGAAGTAACTTATGGTGCCGGTAATAACGCCTATGGCAAACCTTCATTAAGCTACCTGGCATTGAAAGATATGCTAGGCGATGAATTGTTCAAGAAAGCATTGCATACTTATATGGAAAACTGGAACGGCAAACACCCTATTCCCTGGGACTATTTTTATTCGATGAAAAAAGGGTCGGGAAAAGACCTCGACTGGTTCTTCTATAACTGGTTTTTTACACCATCTTATATCGATCTGAGTCTCGACAAAGTTGAAAAAACCAGCAATGGGCACCAGTTGACGATCAAAAACATAGGTGGATTCGCAGTTCCTTTTGACGCAATAGCAACCTATGCCGATGGGACAACTGAAAGTTTTCATCAGACTCCAGCTGTTTGGGAGCATGATCAGAAAAATATCAGTATCACTATCAAAACTTCAAAAGAAGTTAAATCGATCACACTTGATGGCGGTATATTTATGGATGCTGACACAAAAAACAATACCTGGACGGCTAACTAAGCCATCCAGTATGTTCATAGAAAAGCCCCGGATCGCAAGTTCCGGGGCTTTTATTTTTTTTTATTCCTTTTTAGTTTGCGGGAAATTTTCTACCGATAAAAAATTGGGAAGGTGCTAATTATGTTTATTTAAAAAAGCCATTCATTCCGGTTGCCCGACACCTTGCTCTATCAAATTATAAAGACTTCCTTTTACCAGGCCGGTCCATCCTGCGAAACAGTCTTTATAACATTCTGACTCTGGTACCAGCCCGATATGCGTTAATACTATTTCTGTAGATGATTCCGAGGGATTAATTTGCCAAACTACCTGCGTGCCGTTCCATTCCTTTTTATTGCTGATCCAATGCAGGTTGCAATCGGTCACTAACCATACCACTTTTTGCCCGGGTATGGATTCGGTGATCATAAAATCGACATAAGTTTCGCCGAATTTCACTGAAAATTTGTCATTCTTGCTTTTTGCATCGCCTTTAAAATTTTTTGACCACCAGCCGCCCACGTTGGCGATGGCGTCAAACACCACTTGCGGGTTTTGATTTACCGAAACCGTAGTTGTAAAATCAGTCGTTGTCATACTTTTAGTTTTTGGTTTTTAATTTGTCGTTCATTAAGTTTTCCAGATTTTTCAATTTCGACCCCCAGAACTGGTCGAAATAACTGAGCCATTCATTCAGGGCATCAAACCCTTCTTTTCTCAATGCGCAATGCCGTTCGCGGCCTTTATCTGTGATATTGATAAAGCCTGCAGACTGCAATATTTTGATATGTTTTGATACTGCAGGACGGCTCATATCAAAATTTTCGGCCAGGCTGTTGATCGTTAAACTGTTTTTCGACAGCAACATTAGCATTTGCCGGCGACTAGCATCGGCGATCACCTGAAACGCGTCGAGCCTCGGTTCAGCCATGTTGTTGGGGATTTAAACGTTCAGCGATCTTGTGTATATTATCCAGCCAGCCTTTGTTCATCGCTTCAAATACACTGGCGTTTTCGAGGATCGTAAAGTCCCCATGGACCAAAAAGAGCTCCGTACCATTGTCTTTTTCCTTTAATTCCCACCTGACGATCGAATCGACATTGATGGTGCCGTCGCCGGGTCCGAGTTTCCAGGTATAACTTAGTTTTTTAAAGGGTACTACCTCCAGTACCTTACAATAAACTATACCGTCAAAATCCAGTTGAGGGACCGGTTTGCTCCGGAATTGAAATTCATGCCCTTCGATCGGCATAAAACCGCTTTTCATCAGCCAGAGTTCCATTAACCCGGCGTCAGTGAGGAATTCCCATACCGCAGCTGGAGGGTGCTGGAAAAATAATTGGTGTTTGATGCTTGCTGCCATAATAGGTAACTTTTAAGTTACTCAAATGTATAGGTAACTTTTGAGTTACGCAAGTTTTTATGAAATTTTTTTTCAGAAAAAAGGCTACGGGAATTAAATGCATGCTGTAACTATCGGTCAAAAAAAAGACAGTGAAACCATACATTAATTCAAAACTGTGTAACTTCCGTGATGAGTAAATCTGAGATCATATTTCTGGAAGGGCCGCATTCCCGTTTAAAAGAGTTCAAGTTCGCGTTTCAAACCATGATAGAGTTTATTCGCGGTTTCAGGGCATTACATTTTATCGGGCCCTGCATCACGGTATTTGGTTCGGCACGATTCCATGAGGGGCATCCCTATTATGAATTAACACAGAAAGCGGCCGGAACTTTTGCGCAGTTGGGATTTACTATACTTACGGGTGGCGGCCCGGGACTGATGGAGGCTGCCAACCGCGGGGCAAAAGAAGTTGGGGGTCGGTCGGTGGGCTGCAATATCCAGCTTCCTGTTGAACAAAAACATAATCCTTACCTGGACAAATGGGTGGATGTAAAGCATTTTTTTCTGCGTAAAGTTTTACTGGTAAAATATTCATTTGCCTTTGTAGTAATGCCGGGTGGTTTTGGTACGATGGACGAGTTTTTCGAAGCGATCACGCTGATCCAGACACACAAGATTGAGAATTTTCCGATCATTATTTTTGGTAAGGAATATCACCAGGAGCTGATAGCATATATCGGATCTATGAAAGGCCAGGGTACCATTGGCGAAACCGACGATCAACTGTTCCTGGTTACCGACGATATCGAAGAGGCCAAAAGTCTGATCATAGAAAAAAGTATCCACCAGTATAACCTGAAGCCTAAAACGAAATACAGGCCATTGACCTGGCTCTTTGAACGCGAATAAACCCCGACTTATTCAGTCCGGGGTTTATCGAATCAATATATAGGTAATATTAAACTAAAAAGGCGGCGGGAAAAATCAGCAACGGGGCTTTTTGTTTCTCTAAAGCTTTACGGGTAGTGCTGGGTGATAACAGCCTCGAAAAGAACGAATCTTTATAGTGGCTGAATGCCAGAATTTCAGACCCCGGATCATTGCAAAGGTTATTCAGGCGATCGACTATTTCCTTACCATAGATCTCGCTTATCGTTAAATTATGGTGAGGCAAATGGGCGATGTGTTTCAGGAATTCTTTTTTCTTCAGATCCCTGGTTATATCATCGTCGCCTAAAGTATTAATATGAACTACTTCGAGGTGAAACTCAAGAATTTCAGCCAATTTGAGCAGGTACCTGATCGCTTTTGCATCGGTGTCGGCAAAATTAGTGGCAAATATTACCTTTTTAATGCTTTTCAAATCTGCACCATGTGGTACGATCAGAACCGGTTTAGCCGAATGATCAATAACCGAAAAGGTATCGCTGCCCGTCAAAAAATGGTCGACACGACTGCCTTCCCTCGAACCCATTACCACCATTTCGATATTCCTGCTGTCGATGATGTTTTTTACCTGGTAAGCAAGGTCACCCAAGCCTTCTTCATAATAGACATCATTTTTTTTGTCATTATTGTTTGCTTTCAGAAAAGGTTTTAACGATTCCGCGAGGTTTTGCAACAAGCTGGTATTTTCCTTTTCCATAAAATTAACCTCGTCGAACACGGTCGGACCGCCGGCATAAACCGGTACGACAGGCTGCGTAACATTTGCGTTAAATAGCAATACATTGGCATCCAGGTGCCTGGCCAGCATGGTACCCGTATGGGCAGCATGGGCTGCGTTTGCCGAAAAATCGGTAAGTACGAGAATATTTTTCATGACCTTAAGTTTATTACACAAATTTCCTGCTGAACAAATTCAAAACGAGTGATTCGCATCATTGCCATTTATGATCCTGAGCACATTTTTGAAACAAGCCGTTGAATAATTAGTTTCAAATAGCACTAACTAAGGCTTCGTTTTCAGGAAATACTAAAAGTTGTGATAGAAGGGAATATCCGGTCGGCATCAGCTTTTGCACATAATTCGTTGCCGGGCTTAAGCGTGGCGGCACAACCGCAAGCAACCCCATAACGCGCTGCTTCCACCAGTGTTTCGCCTAGTGAAAGTTTGTAGATCATTCCGGCTACAAGGCTGTCCCCGGCACCAACTGTACTCTTTACATTTTCTTTTGGCTGCATTAGCCGGGTTATTGTTTCGCTGTCAACCAGCAGGGCACCTTCAGCACCCAGCGAAACCAGAATCACTTCGCAGAACTTTTGAGCGATCAGTAGCCTTGCTATCGGCCCGGCCATTTCAACCGCAAGGTCTTCCTTTCCGGCAAGCAAACCAAGTTCGCGGAGGTTGGGTTTTATCATCCAGGCCCGGGATTGTACAGCAAGTTGTAAGGCTCTGCCCGAAGTGTCTATAACCAATTTAGCCCTTTTCTTTTCAGCCAGTGCAGCCAGGCTTAGAAAAATATCATCGGGCAGACCCGGCGGCAAGCTGCCACTGGCTACGATATACTTTATATCGTCCAGCAATTCAAGATGTTTCAGGCATTCCTGCCATTCGTCAGGCTTAGTATGAGGCCCGGGCATATCAAAAAGGTATTGTTTCCGGCTGGCCAGATCAGCGATGATGAAATTCTCGCGGGTATTTTCACTGATCTGAATAGCATCGATACCAATACCCTCATTTTGCAACATGTTTCCAAGTTGCTCTCCAGCCGGGCCTCCGGCCAGGTAAAGTGCCAAAACGTCGCCACCTAATTTATGGATGGCACGCGCAACATTGATACCACCGCCGCCCGGTTCGTATATCGGCTGAGCGCATTTTAATTTTTTTTCGCTAATTAACTGCGACACCGAGCTGCTTTTATCCAGGGCAGGGTTAAATGTTAAGGTAACTATTGCAGGCATGGCTGTTTAAGGATTAAACTATTCCTGTTCAAACAATACCATCGTTACAACCACTTGCTTGCAAACCGGTTAAAATCGTGCCGCAATTCATTGACCATTTTTTCTTCAGTGATATAGCGTTGGTATAGGTCGTCGTTTTCAACAAATGTAGCCTCATCCGCAAAACCGGCTAATTCCAGCACTTGCTGCTCCATTTTATGGTGATTCTTTTTAAAGGCCGTACGGAGCTCATTTAACTGCCGGCTATGGATGATCAGCTCATCCTGAAAATGATCTACTTCCATTAACACAGGAGTTGCTGTATTAGATACAGCTATTTCCTGCAAACGTTCCTGCAATATGCCCAGTTCTTCGGCATAGAAATCAATACCCCGAAGGGCATCGTTATGCAGATCTGTTACTGATTTAATATTTACGTGTTTCATAGTACAAGTTTAACCCCGTAAACAGAAAACGCAAGTGACCTCTGGCATCCATTTAGATGACGCTTGTCATTAATAAAATACGCCTGAAAGCCGATATCGTTTTATTATAGAAATATTAGCGATTTACCGCCATCCCCCACCCAGCGCCCTGTATAAATTAACGGTAGCCTGTAATTGTTGCAATTTGTCATTTACGCCACTCAGTTGGGCGGCGAGCAGGCTTTGCTCCGAAGTGAGCACATCGGTATAATTGGTAGCCGAACTATAGCGTAACAACTGCTGGGTGTAGTCGACTGATTTTACCAAAGCCGCAATTTGTTTGCGCCGGGCATCGTCCTTATCTTTTGCTGATTGATAGGCATATAAAGCATTTGAAACTTCCGAACCTGCTGTTAATACGGTTTGCTGGTATTGGTACATCGCTTCTTCCTGCTTAGCCCGGGCTGTTTTTAAACGTGCTTTGTTAATGCCTTGGTTAAAAATAGGCTGGGTTAGTCCGGCTGCAATATTGTAAAAGATAGAATTGATGAAGAAATCTTTCAGCGACAGGTTTGAAAAACCGCCTGATGCTGTTATAGTAAAGCTTGGGTAGAAATAGGCCCTCGCCATGTTAGTGTTTTCAAAAGCGGCCCGGAAATTATATTCAGCCTGTTGCACATCCGGCCGGTTTTTTAACAGCTGGGAAGGCAACCCGGTTTGAAGGTCATTGGTCGATTGCTGATCATCGAGCCTGGCGCGGCTAATCGGACCCGGTGCGCGTCCAAGCAACAGATCTAATGCATTCTCCGTCTCGCGAATATTGCGCTTGATATCGGGTATGGCTACTTCAGCAGCATACCTGTTGGCTTCACTTTGCACTACTGCAGCGCCGGTAACTACGTCTGCTTCTTTGAGCACTTTCATCGTTTCCACATCTTTCATCCTGTTTTGCATAGTTTGGGTAGTAATATCCAACTCTTTATCTAATGCAAGAAGGGTATAATAATTATTGGCGATGTCGGCGATCAATTGAGTTTGGATGGCTCTTTTTGCTGCATCGGTTTGTAAAAGCGTAGCAAATGCAACTCTTTTTGCGCTGCTTAATTTTCCCCAGATATCTGCTTCCCAGCTGGCATTAAGGCTTAACTGGTACAAAGTTGTTGTCGTATTGAAGCTGGTTCCAGCCGGGACATTTGAAGCCGCAACCGATTGCTTGCTGGGGTTAACTAAGGCATTACCATTTAAGCTGGGAAATAGTGCGTTTTGAGTTTGACCCAGCGCCGCCTGAGCTTCGTATATTTTTTGGATTGCTATATTTAAATCAAGGTTATGCTCAAGACCCTCGCTGATCAGAGACTTTAATGCAGTGTCGGTAAAAAGATTTTGCCAGGGCATAGCCGCCAGACTGGTAGTATCTGTTGTAATGTGTTCGCGATAAAGCGCATCAGCCTTTATTTTTGGCTGTTGGTAGGGCCGGGTAATTTTGCAGGAAAGTACAAATGCTCCGCTAAGCAGCAGTAAGAATACCGGGCGAACTTTATTTGTAGTCATCATATTATACTTGCTCAGTTTCCTCATCATCGTCATAGTTTTTTAAATGAGCAGGTCCAGTGATTTTTTCCTGTAAAACCTGGAAAATGATGAAAAGCACAGGGATTGCAAATATACCGAATACGGTTCCGATAAACATACCGCCCACAGCACCGGTCCCGATAGAGCGATTTCCAAAAGCACCTGCACCGCTGGCAAACATCAAAGGCATGATGCCAAAGATAAAGGCAAACGAGGTCATTAATATCGGCCGTAGACGTGCTTCGGCCCCTTCGATGGCAGCTTGTACAATATCCATACCCGCCCGTCTGCGATCGAGCGCGAACTCAACGATCAGAATGGCATTTTTTGACAGCAGACCGATGAGCATGATCAGTGATATCTGAACATATATATTACTGCCTATGCCTGCGAGGTTAGCAAATATATAAGTACCTGATAAGCCTATGGGAAGCGTTAATAATACCGCAAATGGTAAGATATAGCTTTCATATTGGGCACTCAATAAAAAGTAAACAAACAGCAGGCACAGTATGAAGATGTATAAAGACTGCGTTCCCGAAGAAATTTCCTCTCGGCTCAGGCCCGAAAAATCATAACCATAACCAACAGGTAATTTCTGGGCCGCCACTTCTTTGATCGCTTTAATAGCATCACCTGTACTATAGCCTGGGTTAGGCTGACCGGTTATAGCTACCGAAGTGAACAGGTTAAATCTTGAAATACTTTCGGGCCCGAAAACCTTGGTAAGCGTTATAAATTCAGTTATGGGAGCCATGGCGCCGCTTGCACTCCGTACAAAAATTTTATTTAAACCTGAGGGGTTAGCACGGTAAGGGAAATCGGCCTGCACCATTACCCTGAACTGTTTGCCAAACTGATTAAAGTTTGAAGCATAAATACCGCCATAGTAACCCTGCAAAGCGTCCAGCACCGAGTTAACGGTAATACCGGCTTCTTTACATTTTGCCACATTTACCTCAACCTGGTATTGCGGAAAATTTGGGTTAAACGAAGTATTGGTGTTTTGAATTTCCTTCCGTTTGTTGAGCGCTGCCAAAAAATCGTTGGTTACTTTATAAAGTTCGGCTGAAGTATGTCCGCCTTTATCCTGCAGCTGGAAATCGAAACCTCCGCCGGCACTAAAGCCTTGAACAGTTGGAGGCGAAAAGAAAAATATTTTAGCGCTATGGATAACACCGATCTTACCATAAAGTTGTTTGACGACGTCGTCGACAGTGACGTTTTTCCGCTCGTTCCATGGCTTTAAGCGGATGAATACCATCGCATAAGAACTGCCGGAGCCGGCAAGAAAGTTAAAGCCTGCAACCTGGAAAACAACTTTTACTACAGGAATAGTTTTGGCTATACTATCAATCTGCTTGGTAACAGCCAGAGTACGGTCGAGACTGGAGGCCGGCGGTAAACTGACGCTGGTAATAATAACACCCTGATCCTCGCTGGGCACGAAGCTGGAGGCGGTGGTTTTTATCAGGATCACCAGGATCGTGGCAAAAGCTGTAATGCCTGCAACTACGATCCATTTTTTCTTTGCCAGATAGCCGATAGTATATTTGTATTTGCGGATCAGGGCATCAAAAACCCGGTCGAACCAGGCATAAAACCAATTGAAGAAACGTTTCTTTTTTTCTTCCTCACTATGCGGTCTGAGAAATATAGCTGATAATGCCGGACTAAGCGTAAGTGCATTGACAGCCGAAAGAATAATGGCTACCGCCAGTGTGATACCAAATTGCTTGTAAAATACTCCGGTTGATCCGGTGATAAACGTAACCGGTAAAAAAACCGCCGCCATTACCAGTGTGATCGAGATAATAGCACCGGCAATTTCGCTCATCGCATCGATAGATGCTTTACGGGCCGATTTATAACCTTTATCAAGTTTGGCATGGATGGCTTCTACCACAACGATCGCATCATCCACGACGATACCAATTGCGAGCACAAGGGCAAACAGGGTAAGCAAATTGATGGTAAAACCGAAGAGTTTTAAGAAGAAGAATGTACCAAGGATAGCAACCGGTACCGATATTGCCGGGATGAGGGTTGAGCGAAGGTCCTGAAGAAATACAAATACAACAATAAATACCAGTACAAAGGCCTCCAGGAGTGTACTGATCACTTTTTCGATAGAGGCATCGAGGTATTGGTTAGCGTCAACAAAATAATTGATCTTTACACCTTTAGGGAAAGATAGCGAAGCCGTTTTCAGGATATCTTTGGTTTCGTTGATCACATCCCGGGCATTCGAGCCCGGAGCCTGTGTTATGGCGATACCTACCGAAGGTAAACCATTGTTCTTCTGGGTTACCGAAATGTCAAGGGCAGCCATTTCAACTCTGGCGACATCGCTTAAGCGTAATACCTGCCCTTTACCGTCCGATTTCAGGATAATTTTGCCAAACTCGGCAGCTGTTTTCAGCCGACCGGTATATTTGATAACATATTGGTATGATTCGCCGCTGTTTTCGCCGAATTTACCCGGAGCTGCTTCGATGTTTTGTTCGTTCAGGGCGTTGATGATATCATCGGGCACCAATCCGTAATGCGACATGGCATCAGGCTTCAGCCAGATGCGCATCGAATAATCCTTGCTGCTAAAAATCCGCAAACTTCCCACGCCATTAACACGCTGTATGGCAGGCACCACATTTATCTTTGCGTAATTATGTAAAAATGTAGCATCATAGGCTTTGTTTTCGCTGTAAAGTGCAAAAACCAGCAGGTTTGAATTCTGACTCTTGGCTACAGTTACACCTGATTGCGTAACCTCCTGGGGTAACAGACTGGTTGCCCTTGCCACCCGGTTCTGAACGTTTACCGCGGCCAGATCGGGGTCGGTGCCTACTTTAAAAACTACGCTGATCGAAGCTGAGCCGTCATTCCCGGCTGAGGAGGTCATATAGGCCATGTTCTCCACGCCGTTGATCTGTTCCTCCAGCGGGATGATCACGCTTTTCAGTACAACATCAGCATTGGCTCCGTTATATTCTGCCGAAACGCTCACGGTCGGCGGAGCAATATCAGGAAACTGCGAAATAGGTAAGGAGTATAAACCGATCACCCCTAAAATAACCAGGAGCACGGAGATAACTGTTGATAATACCGGGCGATTTATGAATTTTTTTAACATAAGACGCCGTTATTTCAGGTTTTTGTAAACAGATTCCGGATTTACATCTGCCGGCTTAACGATAGTTCCGTCAGTCAGGCTCGATGAACTTTCAACAATAATGCGATCACTAGCCTTTAGTCCGCCCGAAACGATGTAATACTGGCCGGGCGTATTATCTAAAGTGGATATTTCGACGTTTTTAACCTGATTTTTATTGTCAATGAGGTAAACAAAGCGCTTATCCTGTAATTGATACGCAGCAATTTGCGGGATGACGATCACATTATTTAATACCAGCGGGATACGTACTGTAGCACTGCTGCCGCTTCTTAACAGCCCCTTCGGATTGGTAAATGCAGCCCGCAGATTAGCCGAACCGGTTGAGCTATTGATAAGCCCGTTGATAGTTTCTAACCTGCCAAGTTGCGGGTAAGTACTGCCATCAGCCAGAATCAGCGTAACTTTGGGCATACTGGCTATTTTTGATTTTAGACTGGTATTGGTACTATCGCGGCTAAAATCAAGCAGCTGTTTTTCGTTCATGGCAAAATAAACGTAAACCGTAGCAGTATTGTAAACCGTTGTTAACGGATCGGCGGTAGTGCTGCTGATGAGGCTGCCTAATTTAAAGGGCAGGGAACCAATAACGCCATCGACCGGGCTGGTTATGGTAGTGTAGCCCAGGTTTACCCGCGCATTTTCCAACGCAGCTTTTGCCTGTGCAAGTGCTGCTTCTTTAGACTGCAGTGTGTTTTGGGCCGACTCGAGTTCGTAATGGCTGATGATCTCTTTTTCAACCAGGGGTTTTACTTTCTCAACCTGCAGCTTAGCAGTGTTTACATCTGCTTCTGCAGTTTTGATGCCTGCTTCGGCGGTGCGCAGGTCCTGAAGGTATTGCGGCGCATTTATTTTGAACAATAACTGGCCTTTTTTTACGATCGATCCTTCATCAACGTAAATTTTTTCGACAAATCCATCTACTTTCGACCTGATCTCTATATTCTGAAGACCCTGAATACTGGCAGGGTATTCGGTACTCAAAGTTACCGTACGCGGTTGCAGCGCAAGCGTTTGATACGTGACAGGAGCACCCGGGCCAAAATTATTATTTGGCGCGCCCTGATTAGTGCACGAATAAATCTGAAACAGGAGGGGAATTGCGAAGAAGCTGGCTTTTTTAAACATGTTTAAACTATAACACCCAGCTAACCATACCCGGGATTTATGTTTCATCGATCTGGGAACAAATAATTTGCAATGATGTGAATAAAAATTTTATTAAAAGCATTGGATAAAAAAATTTACGGGTTTGTTACATAAGTTGGGGCACTATTATGGAACACGATTTTCGAACACGATTCTCAGGATTGATTTTTGATAAACAAGATTTTCAATTTGATGAAGGGATTAAACTCCTGGATTTATTAGAACACCATAATGGAGAACTAAACTGCCCGGTGCGATACTCGTTCTGCAAAGCGGGGGAAGTAGGGGGATAGGGTAACGAAATGGTTATCTGGCACCACTCGTTTTGCGAAACTAAACATCCGGTACCAGCCTGCGCTGTTGTTAATTAGCTCCGGATGAATCTATTACTTTTTATAGCTATTAATCGGTTCCATAAATAATTTTTGCAATAACGACCAATAATACGGTTGCGGTTAAAAATGCGAGCGCAAAGTTAGATAGCTGCCGGAGCTTTTTTTTTCTGATATGCATTTTTCAAATACTTTTTGGATGATAGAAATTTGTATGATACCCCTAAAGGCGAAAATTTACCTGTCGTAATTTTGACAATAGATGCCGTCGATGCAACTACAGGATATTGTAGTTCTTTCAAAACCAAAGATGTTTAGCCGGGCATTAATCCTGGTTCAGAGCAGCTTTTTGTTTTGATTTTTCGGTCAAAATCCTAATTAATGCGAATACAATATAGCAGATCGATCATCATACAGTAAGGACGCTACTAATCATCTAAAAAGTCAATTCAACAGTTTTATAAAATTGCAGGGTAACATATGTTACCAACTACCATTTGTATCGGTAATAGCTTTGCAGGAAATAAAATAGGAATGAATTGCAAGTGCTACCGTTTTTCAAGAGTTCTGATATTGGTTTTTACAATGAGCATTTTGAGTTCAAAATGCCTGGCACAGGACAGTTCCAAAAATTTAACGCTGCATGAGGCTATTGAAGCTGCGCTTGTAAATAACAGGGATATCCATTTGGCTGCTATGGACGAGCATATTGCAGCTGGCAATTATAAACAAACCGAAGCTGTTTTTCTTCCGCAAGTAGACTTTTCGTTAACCGGGATGGGAACTAATGATCCATTAAATGCTTTCGGCTATGTGTTGGAACAAAGATCGATCAAACAAAATGATTTTTCTCCTTTACTACTAAACCATCCTGCCGGCACAGGCGATTTTATGACCAAAATTGAGTTGCAACAACCGATAGTGAACATGGATATGTTATATCAGAGAAAAGCCGCCAGAATTAAAGCGGAAGTGTATCAATACAAAACCCAAAGAACTATTGAATACCTAACTTTTGAGGTACAGAAAGCCTATCTGCAATTGCAACTGGCAAATAATGCCGTTAAGGTTTTAGAAGGAGCATTGGCAACAGCAAATGCTGTTTATACCTATACCAACAATCATTTTCAGCAGGGCCTTATCCAAAAATCCGACCTGCTAAACGCTCAGGTACACTTAAATACGGTTGAAACTAATTTAAATAAAGCCAAAGGTAACGTTCAGAATGCCTCCGACTATCTGAGTCTATTGATGGGAGCAAAAGCCGGCACCTGCTATAAAATTGATACCACATTTGAGTCGGCAGGGCTGGCGACGGATTCAGCACATACTATTGGTTCAAAGCGCTCGGATTTTATGGCTATTCAAAAAGCCATTGAGGCATCTGAAATGATGATCAAATCAAGCCAGATGAGCTATTTACCCAGGCTTAATGCCTTTGGAAATTATCAGTATAATGATAGTCGCGTAACAGGTTTCCGGGCAAATTCATACCTGGTTGGTGTGCAGTTATCGTGGGATATTTTTAAAGGAAACAAAACCAAAAATACCATTACCATTCAAAATCTGGAACGCGATAAATTAAGTGAACAACTGGCACAGCAACGTGAGCAAAGCCAGTTAGAATTTAATAAGGCGCTCCGTGACCTCTTGGACGTAAGCTTCGAAATAGCGCAAGACAAGACAGCGATTGAACAGGCCGCCGAATCGCTTCGGATCCTGCAAAATCGTTATCAGCAAGGTTTAGTTAACACCACAGATGTACTAATGGCGCAATCGCAGCTTTTACAACAAAAATTTGCCCTGGCACAGGCTGGGTTTACCATGAATTTAACCCGGTATTACTTAAAATTCTTAACCGCCACCACTAATAAATAATCCCATTAAAATGAGTTCAGCTAATAACGCTACCAGGACTATTAAAATATTTACCGGCACAGCACTGCTGGTGCTAAGTGCCTGTACATCAAATATAAAAAAGGATAGCCCGCCTATTATTGATACTGCAATCGCAGTTTCGGTGGCTATTCCTGCAACAAGTCAGCAGCAGGTTATAAATGTAAGTGGGCAAATTGAGTCGGCCCAAACTGCCAATATCAGCACAAGAGTGATGGGATATATTACAGCGTTGAAGGTAAAGGTTGGCGATCGCGTTGCCAAAGGAACTTTACTGGCCACTATCAGTAACAATGATATGCTCGCCAAACGTGCACAAGCCGATGCTATGATTTCAGAAGCTGAAGTTGCTTTGAAAAACGCACAAAAGGATTATGACCGGTTCACGGTTTTGTATAAACAACAAAGCGCTTCGGCAAAGGAGTTGGAAAATGTTAACCAGCAATATAGTTCTGCCAAATCAAGGTTAGAACAAGCGAAGCAAATGAAAAATGAGATCAACGCCACACTTGGTTATACCAGTTTAGTAGCACCATTTGATGGGGTAGTGACCCAAAAATTAATGGATGCTGGAAGCATGGCTAATCCGGGTATGCCAATTCTGACTGTTGAACAAAATGGCAGTTACCAGGTTAGCGCTTCAGTACCAGAAAGTTTGATCAGCCAGGTGAGGGAGGGAGCTAACGTGGCTATCGCTATTGATGCCGCTCATAAAATGATCAAAGGTATTGTTAGCCAAATTAACCAATCCTCACAGTTTAGCGGTGGGCAGTACCTGATCAAAGTAAGTATTTCGGATAAAGACAAACCTGGCTTATTCGCCGGCATGTATGCCAATTTATCGATCCCGGTAAAGCAAAAATCAGTCAATTACCCGGAAGAAGACCAGGTAATGGTTCCCTTAAAAGCTATCGAACAGAAAGATCAGCTGACAGGCATTTATACCATTGGAAACAATAATACAGCACTCCTGCGCTGGGTGCGGTTAGGAAAAGTGATAGGCGATCAGGTGGAAGTGCTTAGCGGCCTTGCCCCGCACGAACAATTCATTGTAAGTGCGGATGGCAGGCTATTTAACGGAGCAACTGTAAAAATTAATAGATAATAAGATGAAGAACGGATTTGCGGGTAATATCGCCAAGGCATTTTTACAGTCGAAACTTACCGTACTGCTGATGTTTGCCTTTTTATTGATCGGCGGTTACAGCACTTTTTTAATACCCAGGGAAGAAGAACCGCAGATACAGGTTCCGATGGCTGACATTTTTATCGGCTACCCCGGTGCTTCGCCGAAAGATGTGGAAACTAAAGTTGCAGCACCTCTTGAAAAGATGATCTCCAATGTAAAAGGTGTCGAATACGTGTATTCCACTTCAATGCAAGGGCAAGCCATTGTTATCGTACAGTTTTATGTGGGCGAAGATGTGGAACGTTCGCTGGTAAAGCTATACAGCGAGTTGATGAAAAATATGGATAAGATGCCCCAGGGTGTCACCCTACCTCTTATTAAAACCAGGGCCATTGACGATGTCCCTGTATTGGGCCTGACATTATGGAGCAACAAATATGACGACTACCAATTGAAACAGATTGGGCAGGAACTGAATATTGAGATCAAAAAGATAAGCGATGTTTCTGATATCAATATCATTGGCGGAAGAAATCGTGAAGTAAAAGTTGTGCTGGATAAAAATAAAATGGCCGAAAACCATATTGATTTTTTATCCCTCAGTAAACAGATACAGGGAAGTAATATGCAATTACCCGGCGGCGATCTTTTACAAAAAGATACTGCCTTTTCAGTAACCACAGGCAATTTCTTAAATACATCAGACGATGTTGCCAATTTGGTAGTTGGCGTTAATCAGCAGCAACCCGTTTACCTAAAGCAAATCGCTAAAGTAGAGGAGGGCGCCGAAAGTCCTAACCAATATGTTCTCTTCGGATACGGTAAGGCTAATCCCGGAGATGCTAACAGCTTTAAATCTAATTATCCTGCAATAACCGTATCTATTGCGAAAAAGAAAGGTGCAGATGCGATGAAGTTATCTGAACAGATACTGAATAAAGTCGAACACCTGAAAAAAGACCTGTTGCCCAACGATGTACATTTGACCGTTACCCGAAATTATGGTGAAACGGCATCAGATAAGGTTTCTGAATTGCTTTTCCACCTATTTATAGCTATTGTAGTGGTTACAGTATTTGTGATGCTTGCGATGGGCTGGCGTGGAGGTTTAGTGGTGTTTTTATCGGTTCCGGTCACCTTTGCACTTACTTTGTTTGCCTACTATTTTATGCATTACACGCTGAACAGGATAACGCTGTTTGCGCTGGTATTTATAACGGGTATTGTTGTCGACGACTCGATCATCATTGCCGAGAATATGCACCGGCATTTTAATATGAAAAAGCTGCCGCCACTTCAGGCCGCTGTCTATGCGATCAATGAGGTAGGTAATCCAACGATCCTGGCAACATTTACGGTAATAGCAGCCGTTTTACCTATGGCCTTTGTATCCGGTATGATGGGCCCCTACATGAGCCCAATGCCTATTGGTGCATCCATAGCGATGATACTATCTCTGATTGTTGCCTTAACGCTTACCCCTTACCTGGGATTTATCTTCCTGCGTGAAAAGGAAAAGAATGGAAAAGCAGAAGAAGATCATCATTCGTCAAAACTCGAAGAAACAGGCATTTATAAAATTTACCGTTCTTTTATTCAACCTTTATTAGAAACCCGCTGGAAGCGCTGGACATTTATTTTGAGTACCGTTGTGATATTATTTGCATCGCTTTCTATGTTTTATACCAGGGCGGTTGCAGTAAAAATGCTTCCTTTCGATAACAAAAACGAGTTTCAGGTGGTTATTGATATGCCCGCAGGCACCACACTTGAAACTACTCAGGCCGCAGCCAAAGATATCGGAGTTTTTATTGCAAGCCAATCGCTGGTTAGAAACTATGAAACTTATGTAGGCACCTCGGCTCCAATCAGTTTTAACGGATTGGTAAGGCACTATGACCTGCGCAGGGGAGAAAATGTAGCCGACATCCAGGTAAATCTGGTTGACAAAAAAGACAGAAGTATACAGAGCCATGCGATAGCTAAGCAAATGCGTGAGCCGATACAAACTATCGCTAAAAGGTATAATGCAAATGTGAAAATCGTGGAGGTGCCCCCCGGCCCCCCGGTATTGTCAACGTTGGTGGCTGAAATATATGGTCCAGATTATAATGAGCAAATAAAAGTTGCCGATCAGGTGAAAAGTCTTTTGAATAAAACTTCAAACGTAGTTGATGTTGATTGGTTGGTTTCGGCAGATCAACCTGAGTATCACCTTGAAGTGAACAAAGAAAAAGCGATGCACTATGGTGTGGTCACTGCCCAGATCGCTGCAACTGTTAATGCAGCTTTGTCTGGACTAGTTACAGGAAATATCTCCCAACCTGCTTCCTATAACCAAACTGCCATTAAGTTGCAACTGAGTGATGCAGGGAAAACCGATATTAACGACATACTCGACGTAAAGGTAATAGGCGCACAAGGCAATGCAGTGCCAATAAGAGACCTGGTAACTATGACACGGCAAATAAAGCCGAAAAGCATTTACCGAAAAAATCAGAAGGAAGTAGTTTACATAATAGGCGACATGGCCGGAAACCTGGAGAGTCCTTCTTATGCAATTTCGGATGTTTCGGATCACTTAAATATCGTAAAAGTACCAAAGGGATTTTCTCTGAAAGAAGAATACACCCATCAGCCAGAATTTGAAGACAATTACAGTTTGAAATGGGATGGTGAATGGCAGATAACTTTCGAAGTTTTCCGAGACCTGTGTATTGCATTCGCCGTGGTAATTATACTGATCTATATCCTGATCGTTGGTTGGTTCCAGAATTTTACGGTACCATTGATCATGCTAGCCGCTATACCCTTATCGCTTATAGGAATCATATTGGGGCATTGGATGCTACACGCTTATTTTACGGCTACTTCTATGATCGGTTTTATCGCGTTGGCGGGTGTCATGGTACGTAATTCGATATTGCTGATCGACTTTATCAATATCCGCTTAAAAGAAGGAATTCCATTGAAGCAGGCTATTATCGAAGCCGGTGCAGTTCGCACTACCCCAATTTTGTTGACAGCAGGGGCAGTTGCATTAGGTGCCGTGATCATACTATTCGATCCGATATTTCAGGGGCTGGCAATTTCGTTAATGGGCGGGACGATAACTTCTACATTTCTGACTTTGATCGTTGTACCGCTGTTGTATTTTAAGATGATGCGCAAAAATGATGTTAAACCTTTAGAATCTTAGTGATGAAATTATTGATCGTTACCTGTTTACATGAATTTCTGAACGATGTGAGCAAAATTCTCAAACAGGCTGATATTGATGTATATAGTACCAGTGATATCATTGGGCACCGAAATGGCAATACTGAAAATATACTTGCAGATTGGTTTGCCAGCGGCGATGAACAGGCCAGCTCGGCCATGATCTTCACCTTTACAGATGAAGCTAAAGCAGAATTATGTATGGAATTAATTATGAAATATAACAAAAACATAAAGGAAAATTTCCCGTTAAGGGCCTTTATTCTTGATGTTGAAAAATCAATTTAAACTATCAAATTATGAAAGAGCGCCTGATTCGTGCCTTTGCCGGAATATTTATTCTTACCGGCCTAACATTGTCTTGTTTTTTAAATATAAACTGGATATGGCTGGTTGTTTTTGTCGGATTCAATTTACTGCAATCATCCGTCACCAAATTTTGCCCGCTCGAAAAATTGCTGGTCTATTTAAAGGTTCAGTAAATGATGAAAGAATCCGAACAAAAACACTTAAAAATATGGCCTGCCATTGTAAATGCCAGATGTCCGAAATGCCGTGAAGGTAAGGTTTTTGCCAATTCGGCCTATAGCTTTAAAGGGCAGAAAATATTGAAAAATTGCCCCAAATGCGGCATGTTATACGAACGGGAGCCCGGCTACTTTTATGCAGCAATGTATGTAGGCTATGCGTTTATAGTAGCTGAACTGGTTACGCTGGCAGTTGGAACCTATATCCTCTCGGGAAGCGAAAACCCCTGGCTATACCTGGGCATAATGCTCAGTATTGTTAGTTTGCTTGCACCATTTAATTACCGGTATTCGCGGGTATTATTATTGCACTGGCTAACCCCCGGGCTACATTATCTACCTGATGCTGCAGAAAATTATCAAAAAACCCATCCAAATACATGAATATTTTCAAACAATTGTTCGGCGGTAGCTCCTCGCCCGATCTGCAAACCATTATTAATGAAGGAGCGTTTTTAGTTGATGTTCGCACAAAAGGCGAATTTGCCAGTGGCCATATTAAAGGCTCAGTAAACATTCCTGTTGAAGAGATCGTGAACCAGCTACCAAAATTCGAAAACAAAAGCAATATCGTGGTCTTTTGCCAAAGTGGGGGCCGCAGCTGGCATGCCAAATCAATTCTCAATAAAAACGGTTTTAAAAATGTTTTTAACGGCGGTGCCTGGACCAGCGTCAAACGGTTTGTTAAATAGGTTATTGCTTATTAAACGCCTCAGCGGATATTTTCTGCTAAATTAGCGCAATGGATAATACTGCTTATTTTGAAGCCATATTTGAACCGGATCTGCTGCAGGAAATAAACCGGTTTGGGGTGCTGAAACACTTTAAAGAGGGTGATATCATTATGGATTATGGCAAATACATCCGAA
This sequence comes from uncultured Mucilaginibacter sp., assembly GCA_903863845.1. Classification (GTDB taxonomy): domain Bacteria; phylum Bacteroidota; class Bacteroidia; order Sphingobacteriales; family Sphingobacteriaceae; genus Mucilaginibacter. The sequence goes on from CAIPDP010000052.1 coordinate 30,769, forward strand.
TGATGCCCATGGTAATCAAAGGCACGCTAAAGGTTTTAAAGAAAGACGAAACCGGTAAAGAGATACTGTTGTATTACTTGTCCAGCAACGAAAGTTGTTCGATGGCTTATAGTTGTTGCCTTGAAGCCAAAAAAAGCGAGGTGAAGGCGATCGCTGAAGAAGATGTCGACCTGATCGCTATCCCTCATACCAAACTTGATGAGTGGCTTTGCAAGTATCCTAGCTGGAAAAACTATATCATGCGCAGCTTCAACCTGCGTTTTCTTGAATTATTGAAATCAATAGAAAGTATTGCCTTTCATAAGTTAGACGACCGTTTGATTAGCTATTTAAAGGAAAAGCAGCGCTTATCGGGCTCCAGCGTGATCCGGGTTTCGCATTATTTGATCGCCGATGATCTGGCAACTTCGAGGGTAGTGATTTCGCGCTTATTGAGGCAATTAGAAAACGATGGGCGAATTATTTTGTATCGGAATGAGATCAAACTACTGAGCAGTTTTGATCAGGCTTGATTTTGGTTGTTGAGTGTAACATTTGTCACCATGATCGCAATGGGTATCAGTTAATTTTGAATAAAAATTACTGATATGAAAAAGAACATGGGCACCATCGACCGCGTTTTTCGCGTACTGGTTGCGGTAGCAATTATCGTTTTATATTTAGCAAATATCATTAGCGGCATCGTAGCGATCATATTGTTAGCGATAGCTGCTATTTTTATTCTGACAAGCTTTATCAGCTTCTGCCCTTTATATTATCCCTTCAAAATAAGTACAAAGAAGGCTGAACAAAAATAATCCTACCCCAATTTGCCTGATCTTTTCTTCGGGCAAATCCTTAGGTTGTTGTCGTGGTCTCTACACGTTTTGATAGTTGCAGGAGTGAGAATGGATGAGGAAATTTGAGTGGTTTGAAAATAAAGTCTGTCTGGCGACCGCGCAATTTGGTCAACGCTTTGACGAGGATTTATTTATTAGATTTCAATTTACCTTGTAACCAGCAAATGCAAAAATACTCCCATTTCTTGCTGACCATCCTGATAGGCTTGTTCCCTTTAATTTCCAAAAGTCAGGGGAGCATGGGCGATACTGCTTTCAAAAAATCATCTGTTTGGTTAAAGCGGGAATTGCGCGTTGGTGTTCCGGGCGATTATGCACCATTTGCAATGGCTAAAGGCGATTCATTATACGGATCAGATATTTCGATGCTGCGCGCTTTAGCTGCAGCCATGGACGTCCGGATGATTTTTGTAAAGACGAGCTGGCCAAATCTTCTGCGCGACATGAAAGAGAACAGGTTCGACCTGGCTATCGGGGGCATTAGCATTACGCCTGAAAGATCGGCTATTGCGCCATTTTCCATACCTTATCATTCAGGAGGCAAAACCTTTATATGCCTGCGAAAAGATAGTATTCGTTTTACTACACCCACAGATGTCAACCGAACAGGTGTCGGGCTGATCGTCAATAAAGGTGGCACCAACGAATCAGTTGCACTTGCACAGTTTCCTTTGGCGACATTATTTGTTTACCCAAATAACACTGGAGTCTTTGACGAATTAGTAGCTGGTCGTGCTGATGTGATGTTAACTGACGACACCGAAGCGGATCTGAAAGTTAGACAATATCCTCAATTGTGCCGTAGTTTTAAAGGAACGATTGCCAAATACGATAAGGCGATCTGGATAAAAAATGATAAAGCCCTGTTAAATTTTATAAATAAATGGTTACAAAAAGCCATAAAAGCAGGACAGGTTGATGGGTGGCTTAATGCGGCAATTCGGGCTAAATGATAGCAGGCTTAATTTTCTCACTTATGACAGAAATTAACAGCTAAATTTAGGCTTTCACTATTTAAAGCTAATTCGTAAAAGCCAGGTTTAAAACATCAATCAAATAATATCATGCTAAAAAAAGGAGAAAACATCGAGGGAATTCCAACCGAATTGCAGGTCCTGCTTGAAACGGACAGCGAAGCACAAGCATTTTTTGATAGCTTAAGCAGATGATATCAACAAGGCTATTGCGATTGGGTAGGATCGGCCAAACAGGAGGACACCCGCAAGGTTCGCGCTGATAAAGCCATGATGATGTTGCGAAACAAACAAAAGACATTAAAGACCTAGTTGTGTAGGCCTACTACCTCAACAACAATTTAAATCGTTTCGATTCCGGCGTCCCATAACTGATCGGTGCGGTAGAAAAGCTGTAATTGTTCACACGTAAGTCGGTTGTATCCTGCCGCAAACTATCCACCAGCAAAATTTTTATATCCGAAGGAATAGCGGGGAGAGACGACATGCCGATATTGTAATCTCCGCTTTGCCGGATACCTACCCGAAGTTTTAGCTGTAAATCGGCTTTATAAGGACGGGTTTGAATGGCGCAAGGTATACTATCTGCCGTTAAACTCGAGAGGGAAGCAATACCCATCCCCTGAAAATAAATAGCGTCTGACTGCGGCGAATAATAGGTTGATGCATTATGCTGAAATACCAATACGGTTTCATCAATAGTTGACGTATCCTGTTTAATGTGCAGTTTTAGCCAGCCCCCGTCGGGTATAGAGTCTGTTAAAATTACTGTTGAATGAGTTTTTTCAGGCAATAACAGCAGGTTTTCTTTTTTGCAACCCAGACCCCACAGAGCCAGACAACATAGGAAGTAATTGATGCGCATATCTTTTAGTTTAAATGTGCACTAACATACAGCAGTATTTAAACTGAAAATACCACCAAAAGTAGTGGTATTTGACCCGAGGAGTTCCTGGCTGGTTAAAACCGAATAGCAATCAACGGTCGCTGAAATCTAAAACAAGTTCTGGGTAATTAGAAATGCGTGCTTTTAGCCGCTGCCGCAAATGCCCGTTATATATTAAAGATGTAATTGTCGGAAAGGCTCAAAATTCTATATCCTTATGATCATACATTTCACGTTCATCCCTTACATACTGCAAGGAAGCATAGATCCAAAGGGTAAGACAGAAAATAAATACAAAATTAAGGATACCTGACAGATAAATAAAGAAGCCGAAAAACACAATTGGTATACCTGTAAGTTTGATTTTAGAATGTTTCTTCTGACCCAACAGAGGCAGAAAAAGTAAGGCAAGGTGGAACACTATCATTAAAATTTGTACGACCGTCAGCCGGTTGGTTAAAGCATAGGGGTACTTCATTTTGCTAATTCCAATTTTTTCGTACTGGAATAATGGAAGGGTTGTGCCTGAAACCTCGATTTTTAAAAGAAAGCTTGAAATTGCCAGTAATATAAAAGCCAGTTTACATTTCATGTCGGTAGTGCTAAAAGACTGAGAAAATCATAATGATCGCCCCTGAAAATAAAATACTGGTACGCATGCTAATTGCGAGAACACTATCATCGCAACCATGGGAATTAATCAGTTGGTTCTCATGTTAAAATAAGCCGAAAATAGCAAGTGAGAAAACTATCAAATAAGGTGGGAAAGGATTTGGTTTCGGGTACTTGTGAAAGGTTTAAGCAAGTACAGGAGTATCCCGAAATAGCTGCTATCCCTGGCCAGTTTCCCAGCGTATATCGGGACGTATTAGTCAAATTGATTCATCTGTCAAGAAAAAAATAGATAAATTGCGACCATGATTAAAAAAAAATGACCGAACTCCCTCCTTGTCCCCAATGTAAATCTACCTATACCTATGAAATGGCCGATCTGTTAGTTTGCCCTGAATGTGGTCATGAATGGAATCCAAAGGAGATTGATGCTCCTGAAACTACTTTTGAAGTAAAAGATTCCAACGGGAATATCCTGCAAAACGGTGATACAGTAGTAACCATCAAAAACTTACCGGTACGCGGTAGCTCACAAAGCATCAAAGCAGGCACCAAAGTTAAAAACATCAAACTGGTTGACAGCGATCATAATATCGATTGTAAGATAGACGGCTTTGGCGCTATGGCGCTGAAATCAGAGTTTGTAAAGAAGGCTTGATGAGCCATCCCCAGGTGATCGAAAGTTTGTAATTGGTATTTAGATAAAATTGGGGTTTATAGCATTGATAAATTTTAAATAATGCTATTCATGATCCCAGTTAAAATTAACACAACGATTCTAAACTACACTTTAAACAAAGAGTACTTTAACTTCAACGACCAGGTATCATGCAATACAGCTGCAAGTCTATACTTCAGATCAACTGAATTTAATTAATAGGTTCTTTTTTATAATTTGAGCTTTAAAGCCAGGAATGCGGAAAATAATAGTTCATTCATAGATTACCTAAGTAGATTAGAGGTGGAGTTTAAACTCGAAGATAAAATTGCAGTCGCTGAGACGCTAATTGAAATTATTCGTAGGAGCAAAATTCAATAATTGAAATTATTGAAAAGAAATCACATGCCCGTTTCTCCAAAGACAACCGGGTATAATGCCCATTACTCTAAAAAATCAACCAGGCGGCTTGTTTACACGACGCAGCGCCAAAAGACTATTCGGGTGAACCTCATCAACTTTTTTAAGTGGCCCGACAAGCCCCCTGTTTAATTTTGGCCTCCATTCTACCCGTTTACTTTTGGAAGCCGTAAAATCTCTGCTTTCGGATGCTTAAGATTGATTAGCGATAGTTTGAACTATTCCAACCCAAGACTAAGTTTCTATGAAAATATTTCTATATACCTTTATAAATAAAACATTATTATATGAATTTGGCAATTTCTTTATGTGATGCATGTCAATTGGATTGGACAGCTATAGGGACTATATTATTGGCAATAGCAGCATTCGCCAGTATGGGACAACAATGGCGGCAATTTAAAAAACTTAGAGCCGATGATAGTGAACGCGCTTTTAAAAATAGCAGTGTAACCCTTATAACCGATTTTGATAAACAGTTTGACGATTTAATAGACGAAAGAATTAAAGTAGCCAAGATTATTATTGAAAATAAGATTTTGGAAAACCCCTCTTTTGACTTTAGTATCCTTCAAAATAGAATGGATGACATTTATGACTTCTTTGACACGCTGGGATATTTCGTCGAGCAAAAGTATATCAAACCTGAAGTAGTTCACCAATATTTTTATCATTGGTTTTCCATGTACTTTGAGTTTTATAAAATTTATAATATTAAAGAGCTATCAGGATTTGACAAAACAGTTTGGAACAATATGCCCAAGCTTTCGGAAATAATGGAAAATGTAGAGTCCGAACTACTCGGGAAGCGAAGAAAAAAAATCACTAAAGATGATTTAGTTAAGTTTTTTGGGGAAGAAACATTAGAATGATAAAATAAAAGGTACACTAACTTTTGAATTTCTCATTATCTTAAACCTTCAATGCCAGGAGTGATTGTTTTGACTGGATCAAATCTCTTTAATGTAATTCCCTTTGATTTGCTGATTGAAAAATAATTCAGAGGCTCGTCAAACATATCGACGATTTTTTGAAGATTTTCAATCAAGTGAATGCGAAGCATTATATTTCTGTTGGTTTTAAACATTAGGTGATAGAACGAAGCCCAAATTATCGTCGCATCTTTAAATTCAATTGTTTTGATTGGCCCGATAACTGAAAGACAGTTTGACAAAAGAATTACTGCTTTAGCAAGACTTAAATTAACTGAAGAGCACGTTGATAAAAATAGTCTTTTCTTGTGCAAATAGGCACTTAGAATGACGCCAAATTCTTTATATGGTATTTCATCCAGTGTAAGATAAATTTTTCTATTTCCCCCGTGGCAAGATATATGTAGATATTTGAAGCCAGATATTTTGAAAACCTCTAAAACATTAACCAACTCTATTTTTGTTCTTATATAGTAATATTTAAAGGGAACCTTATTTAAATGGAGAATATTAGAAAGAATCATACCTTCAAACAAGTTTTTATCTTCATTATCAAAAGATAAACTTTCGATAATGAAAACACCAGGTATAATAGTCTCACTATCCATAGCAAAAACTTAATTTAAAAATTTATTATCAGGCGCTTTATTCAAACTGTTAAGAAGTTCAATAGGGTTATTTAACAGCTCGGGATTTTTGTCATAAAAGATGGTTTCGTCTGTCGTTAAAAGCCTGGTTATTATTTGTGACACTCCTTCGCTATTGGTGGTTTTTATAATTATCAGGGAGCCCATTTTAGTTGCAAAAAATGGTACATCTTTTATTGAATTTATCAGCATTGCCGCTGCCTCAGCATTATTCTTATTTACTTCCGATTGAAATTTTTCAATCTGCTGCAATTCAATTGCCTTTTTAGTTTTGTAGAATAGCTCTTGAGCTTCTTTACTCCTAAATACATTTTGGATTTTATAGACAATATTTCTTTTGAACCAAGAACCTTGTTTAATTTGCCCCTCATCAGAAATTTCAAAACCTTCAGTTTCAAAAAAATTACTGGTTGCATCAAATACATTTTCTGCAACTGTGAGATCGTCGGTACCTACATATATGTGCCCTTTATAGCTTAAGGTTGAATTAGCTAAAATCAATTCTAAGTCATTAGGATCAAATGACACTGACCAACTCCATTTTCCAAATCCTCCGTGTTGGTTAACTGCTCTACACCATTCATCCAAATAAGCTCTTTTTGTTTTGTTTTGGTCACTATCCTGGCCTTTTGTTTCGAGTATTAAATTTTCGCCATTATTCAACTTTACGATAAAGTCAGGGAAATAGCGCCTTACAACACCTTGATAGTTATAATAGACGACAAAATTCAAATGGTCATTTTTTACAAATGAACTAACGCTGTGAGAATCGTTAATAGTTTTTGCTTCTAGATATTCCCAATTACTGTCAACAACGACAAAATTTGTGTGTGTATTTTCGAAAGGCGCACAAGGTTTACTCGTCCACCATGTCCTTATTTCAGAAGTTGACCGTATAGGATTCTCTTTATCAAATACTGGCGAAAGTTGACTTGTATTTACAGCTCTTATCTCATTCCAAATATGCTGAATGACCTTATTCATATTCAGCATTATCAAAATTCTTTTCCTAGCCCCATCCTGGTTGAACAAGGGATTTTTGATGACGATTTTATTAGAGTAAATGAATTTCTCAATAATATTAATCAACTGTATTAGGAATGCTTCCTTGCTTCCTTTCCAATCCGGTTTTTTTTCCGAGTTATAGATTGCAGTCGCAATTTTGAAAATTATTGTTTGAAGCCTGAATTTCTCCCCAATCTCTTTTAAATCGATTTCTGACAATGCCGCTGGGTTTGGCTTGCCTGCAACAATAGCGGCTAATTCCGCTTCAGTTATGGATTGGTAAGGGTCAAGTTCTAAAGTCTTAACCTTTGCTATATCTAAAGTTAATTGCGGTTTATATACATGATCTATTCTTATAACATTCGGAAAGGTGATCTCGTGTTCTATTTTTTCTTTGACAGGCGTTATTTGCGTTTTTGGCTTTGGTGGCGGAGGTGGCGGACCGTCAGTCCCACCCTCATGGGGCAAGAATGTGAACGGCACGCCAAAGATATTAACGTATTCCGCTTCAAATAAACCATCTTTCCCAACGTCATATGAAGTTCTTCTTAAACCACGGCCAACAACTTGTTCGCAAAGCAACTGACTACTAAAAGCCCGTAAGCCCATAATGTGCGTTACAGTTTTAGCATCCCAGCCCTCGCTGAGCATACCTACTGAAATAACATTTTGAATATGTTCGCCTGGCTCACCTATCTTTCCTACAGTATCAACAGTTTTTCTAAGTAATTCGGCTTGCTGCTTCTTTGTTAGTTTCTTCTCCTTTAATTCATCTTCGCCATCTGTATCAGTTTCTATAGTTTCTATTTCTGTTAGTTCAATCTCCTCTGTTTCTGCTTCAGCTTTTTGCAAAACACTGCTATCAATCTGCAAGGTTTTGTCGGCATCACATAAATCTGCTAAGCCGACAATTGATAGAGAAAACGCGTCTGTGTCAAAAGAGTATTTTATTCTTGCGGAGGTAACAGTCGTATTAGCGACAGTGATCATTACAGGGGGGATTCTGAACCCGGCTTTTTCCCAATCATCTTTTGTTGCCTTCCAGTCCTTTCCTAAAAGAACATAAGCATTTCTAATTAAGTCAGGTAAAGGAACAGTCTCATCAACCTTTTGATTAATATCGTCCTTTACCGTTTCATCTGCATAGATATGATAAAGTCGTGACCGTAGTTCCTTGTCAGGATTCCCATCATCCCGAACAACAACTCTTGGCGTTTTTACCAAACCCGCTTCAATCGCGTCATTCAATCCAAAGTCCGAAACAATCCATGGAAATAAAGCCTCCTCACTTGCTTTTTTACCACTCGGCGCAAATGGGGTTGCTGACAGGTCAAAACAACGCAAAATTCCTCTCGCTCTATTAATGCGGTCTAAGCCGCCAACCCAAACCGTGCTTTCCTCAATTTCTTCTTTCTTAAGACCCTTTACTTTGCTCTCCGCAGGAATGCGCCAGGCGTGGTGAGCCTCGTCATTGATAACTAGCAGATTAGAAGAGCTCGATAGGTCGCCTAAAACCTCCCTGACATAGGCTTCATCGCTTTTCGCGCCGCGTTTATCAACTGATTTCTTTTTCGCAATTTTTTCGTCATTTTGCCAAGCCAGCGCATGCCAGTTGATTATTTTAATTTTGCCTTGCCTGAGTGAATCCATCAGACCTGAGGGCACAATATTAAATTCTTCGTAATAATTATCGGCGTCCGATGTATTTAGAACGGAAAGACGGTTTTTGACGGTGAGACCCGGTGCAACAATCAGTACATTTTTCGAAAAACGTGGGTCTTTCCCGTTGGCTACTTTGTTGAGAATGTTCCACGCAATAAGTTGGCTCATGACTATGGTCTTTCCTGAACCTGTCGCCATTTTACTACACCAACGACTAAAATCACCGCCGTCCCCTGGAATCACAACACCCGTTTTTTCAGCTTCTGGAGCTTCAGTTAGCCATATTAAGGTTTCTATGGCTTCCAATTGGCAAAAGAAAAAGCGCCGGTCTTTTCTCTCTTCCGGGTCTTGCCAATGCTGTAACAGTCTTTTAGTTATACCCGTAACACCCGGATAATCATTTTCGCGCCATTTTTTTATTCTTGGCCGTATTAAATTTACTAAAGGAATCTCGACAAATTGTCCCGGATCATCAAAACCCTTTGATTGCTCCGAAGCAACAATATATCCCGCCGGTCTGCGACCTTGTTGCAATATAAATTCCCTTGTCTCCCTAATGTATTCCCAATAGCACTCAGGTTCAATATAGGGGGAGTTAATTATCAGCTTATCAATTTTCTTCATTGGTTATAATCTGATAATTTTCAAACTTTCTATACCTCTGGCATCAACGATCTTAACACCAACGTTTTTTCCCGGTATAAAGGGAAGAGAAACAGTTCCACCAAAAGCCTCGATTTTTTCTTCGTCAATTTCGGCCTTAAGATTTTTAGCTAATGTGGCCCAGCCCTCCTTTGCGCCCGCCATTGGGAAGAATACTTGGGATGGGAACAAACTGCGTCCATCATAATCATGGTCAAGCATCCACATGGCAATGTCGCGCTTACCGCCACTTTCAACTTTCCCTGTTTTTGGATCATAGTAATCAAACCCATTTACCTCGACGATATACTTTACAATGCCCTTGTCAGATTTAACCTCACTGATCTGTACATCAGGTTGGCCTATAAGCCAAAAACTCTCATTGCTGCTTCGTTTCTTTTTCAAATCATCTGTTAATAAATCAGCATTCATTTGAGCCTCTAGTAGGGTTACACCTGGCCAATTCGTTTCCTCAATATCTTTTCTCGCTTCAGGGTCAAATTGAAATGCACAGAACAGAATAATTGCAGGTTTGGGCCGCAGTGTGCTTGCCTCGTCTAATGCAAGTTCCACCAAACGTTGCTCCAATGGAGCATGTTCAGGGCCAAAACACACAACCACTCGCTTAGGATTATCTTCTTTAGTTTCTGCATCAGCTTGTAGAAAACGTGTTCCGCTCAATGGCTCAACTCTTGAAAATTCGATCAGTTTTCCACCTTTAGCTCTAACACCTGTTCTCTGCAATTCATTACGCCATTCATCCTGTCTTAAAGTCTCGCCCGTTCTTGACACGGAGTTATCAGCGGATAAATCATCATCTTTCTCAAATTCTTCGAACGATTTAGCAATAGGGGCAGGGACTGCCTCGACCGTAAATGGGCCAGTCACCCTACACTTTTTAGTATTAACTAACGGGTGATCATATAATACCTCTTCTCCCGTTGGATTATTGTTTGCTAGGTCTCCTAAAGTAACATGCGGTACTTTGCTATATAAGAATCCACTGCCTACTCCCTCTATTGGATATGCTAATTCATAAAAGTTATAGTTTGATTTTAGTAGTCTTTGTTTAGCTAAAGTCAACGCAACTCTTGAGGTATCACACGTAATCCATCGTCTTCCCAAATTTTCAGAAGCAAAAGCTGTTGTACCGCTTCCGCAAGTGGGATCGAATATTAAATCTCCGGGATCAGAGCACATATTTATACATCTCGCAATGACTTTAGGATTAGTTTCAACAACATATCGTTTAGCCTCAGAAAAACCGCCAGATGTGTCGTTCCAATGATTGGTTAATAGACTTACTGGATAATCATTAAAATAATTTATGAAGTAAAGTTTTGAGCCTAACTGCATAATTCTTTTTTTTGCAATCAAAATTTCCATTCCTTGCTTTGTCGTTTTCCAGCTCTTCCCAGTTTCCGGTTTAAACGTTTTTCCATCAAATTCGACGTTGTAAATGCAAGTCGGTGTATACCCACTTGAATATGTATCTAAACGACAAAATAACTTTGCATCTTTGGGTAAGAGTTTTATATTTTCTTTCTCTTCATCATTTAGTTTTCTCCTTGTACCATCAGCTTCCTCAACAAACGAGTACTCTCCCGTAATTTCCCTAGAAGTAAAGAGCTGGCGATACTTAACTTTATTTTTATCTTTTGCATACCATACAATATGGTCATACATATTTTCTAAATGTTTAGCACCGAACGGCATTCCTTTGACACGTACTGTAATAATTGACATGAAATTATCGTACCCGAAAACCTCATCCATAATATTTCTAACATAATGTACATTGTCTTCACCAATTTGGATAAAGCAAGAACCCGAATCGTTTAAAAGCTCTTTACTTAACAAGATTCTATCCCGTAAGTAAGTCAAATAGGAGTGTATCCCTAATTCCCAGGTATCCCTAAATGCTTTAATCATCTCCGGCTCAGTGGTTAAATCTTCGTCCTTTTCCTTGACATCCCTTTTGTTGACAAAAGGTTGAAAATTGCTTCCATATTTTATTCCATACGGGGGATCAAAATAAACCATTTGCACTTTGTCGCTCATGCCCTCTTTTTCAAGAAGGCTGTTCATTACCAAAAGGCTGTCGCCGGCAATCAGACGATTTGTCCAATTTTCCTTATGTTTGTAAAACTCAATTGCCTCTCTCAACGGCATCTTTTGTTCTTCAAAAAGACTCATTTGTGCCGAGTGTTCCTCTTCCTTTTTTACCGCCTCTACAATTCGTCTTGCATCAATACGTTCGTGTACATGTAAGCTAACAGTCGGTATTTCAAAACTGGCACGTTCCGTTTTGCCCGCCCAAACTAATTGGGGATCAAGGTGAGGATCATATTTGTATGTCTTCTTTCTATATCCCCCATTATCTGTTTGAGCGGTCACTAAGCCAACAGGCGGGTTATTCAGTCGCTCCTTATCCTTATGTTCGTACTGTTCTATAGGTTTTTGACTATTGCTGTCAGACCGAGTTTTTTTTGCCATTGATTATGTAGTTATGAATGGTTCGAGGTTAATAATTTACAAAGGTCGATTAGTGTCTGACCAGAAAATCAAATCTAAAAGTTTTATGTCGGTAAGTTTATCCTTTTTGAAAAGGTTTTTTTTGTCCATTTCAAAAATTTGATTCCTTATTTCAGTTATTCCTTTTTGATTGGAGACAGAATAATTCTTATATGCGTCGCTTATGACTATAAAAGACAAGAAAAACCCTTCGTTTTTTAGTCCAAAGCCATCTTTTATTGGATTGTCCAAAGCGCAGTAATCGCCAGGCAAGAAATTGTGCACAAGTTTGGTGAAGAATGAGCCAAGGTTAATCTCCTTGTATGAGTCACCACGCCTCACCAGAGCTCGTGAAAAGTAATTATAATACAGTTCAGCGAGTCTTCCCCCCTCAATCAATTTAAGAATGGCTGACTTTGAGATTTCAAGCATTGACAGATATTCATTCGTTATTCCTTGAAGTCCGTATTGCTGTTTGAATTTTCCAAAAAAATTCTCATCGGCGAGGAAATTCTGTGAATCACTTAAAATTGAAAAATAGTATTCCTGAAATTTAGATGACCGAGGATTATTAAAGTGGAATTTGATTTTTTCAATAGCCCAATGACAACCGGTATCGCTGCTAATTGCATCTGAGATTTTTCTGAAAACAGAATCAGATAAAATATTGGCATAAAGGTTTAGCTGAGTGTTCAAGAGTCTAAAGGAAAAGGTTTTTATAAAAGTATAAAAATAACTATACAAAAGATATTTTGGACGAATTACCCTGAAATATTCTAATTAAATTTACTTGGAAAATTTAAAGGTTAAAAAAAATATCAGTTGAATTGAAGGTGCATTTCGAATAACGCAAATTCCGGCAAACCCACTTGTAATTAAAAGCAATGACGGACTTTAAAGCTGACAATGATTTCAATCGGGAAATATATTGTGTGTACAAGGAAGAAAGGTACTCCGTACGTGACAACGGGGCCGTATTGCGGTTTTCCCGTGAAGGTAAGAGACCGCGTCCGACAGACAACCAATGGACTTTTGGTAAAATAAACTACATTACTGGATATTTGGAAATTGCTGCAGTGCGCGTCCATAGAATTGTAGCAACTGCATTCCACGGGCTTCCACCAACTAAAGAACATGTTGTTGACCATATAGACACCAACAAGCAGAATAATCGGCCAGAAAACCTTAGATGGGTCACAAGGTTGGAAAATATCTTGCTTAATCCTATCACAGCAAGACGCATTGCGATAGTTTGCGGCAGTGTGGAAGCATTCCTTGCTGACCCTTCAAAGTTCCGAGATTCCTTTCAAGAGCCAAACTACAGTTGGATGTGTACTGTCAGTATTCAGGAAGCAAATATGAGTTTACAGCGTATGTTAACCTGGGCACATAGTGAAAAACTCCCTTCGGGCGGCACTCTCGGCGATTGGATATTTAATCGGAATGCTTTTCAATATCAGGAAGTACATGAAATAATAATACCGGCAATGACTTTAAATGCCGCGCAACGTAACTGGAGTACTCCTTCGGAATTTCCGTGTTGTCCGCAAGAATATACAGGAGACCCAATTAAAGCTTACGCCAAAGAACTCCAAGCGGGTTCGGTACTTTGCCGGAATAGTATGTATTCATCATTAGTTTTAGAGAGTGCAACACCTACTGACGGCCAATCGCTGTATGTGTTGACTGAATCCGGAGAAGCAGAAAAAGCTATTAAGCCTTGGGCACTTGCTAAGATTACTTTTGAAAACAATCTGTTTGTCCATACAAGCCTCGGCAACTTCTTTACGCGAGAAGGCGCAGAAAAACAATATTGTCTTGCGCAAGGTTTGGAATGGTTTGGTGGAGACACAGTTGATGATTATTGTTAATCCGAATCCTCATTAAATTAGAATTTGTTTGAAGTTCACTAACTTTTACCTATCTTGACTGACAGTAAACCTGACAGTAAAAAACAAAGAAGCCCTCATAAGTGCTTAACTTACAAGGGCTTATTGATAATCTAAGTAGCCCGTAGGGGAATCGAACCCCTGTTTCAAGAATGAAAATCTTGCGTCCTAACCCCTAGACGAACGGGCCTTTTGAAAGGCATTTGGTAGTGGTTTCTCCGCCAGGCGCAAACCTCCTTGCACTAAAGCCAAAACAAGCTTTTACCCTCATTTCGGGCTGCAAAGATAAACCTTTAGCGAGATTATTAAAATGAAATTTAAAAAAATTGTTTTTTGCCCTGATGCAGGTTCTTAAAACAGGGTTTTGAGCCGCCGGATCATAATACTTTTGGGTTCAATTCTGAATCGATCAATTCGCCAACGGGTTTATTCATCAGCCATTTGGCATGATCGTTCACCTGCCACTGGTGCCGTGGTTGGGCCAC
>CAIPDP010000053.1 GCA_903863845.1 uncultured Mucilaginibacter sp.
ACCAGGTTATCGTACTTTTTCATGCCCTGCCGTAAAGCATCGCTGATGGCATCTATATAGCGTTTGTTTGTTGTTTGGCTGGAAGGTTGTGAAGTTGCACCATGGTAAGGTTTGTACATATCGGCAATTTCAGTTGCGGCATCTGGTACGATTTCGGGCTCACTGAAAACCTTTTCTATTTCGATATCTATCAAAGTAGTATATCCCCTTCTGATTACCTCTATCTTTTCCGGCGTCAGCGCTCCCTCATCCAACAAAAATTGCTCAAAATTGGCTATGGGGTCCTTTTCTTTCCATTCGTCAAATAAATGCTGCGGAACGTATTTGGTTCCCGAAGCTTCCTCATGTCCCCGCATCCTGAAGGTCATGCATTCCAATAAAACCGGTCGCGGATTTTGCCTGATATCACTTGCGATCTCGCTGATGGTATGAAAAACTTCAAGTATGTTATTGCCATCGATGGTGCGCCCTTGAATACCGTAACCCAGCGCGCGATCACTCAGCTTTGCGCAATGGTATTGTTCATTGACAGGGGTGGATAGTCCGTAACCATTATTTTCGATGAGGAAAATAACCGGGAGATTCCAAACCGATGCCACATTCAAGGCTTCATGAAAGTCGCCCTCGCTCGTACCGCCTTCACCAGTGAACACCAATGTAGCCCGCTTTTTTTTGCTTAACAGATCAGCCAGTGCTATACCATCAGCCAGTGCCATTTGCGGCCCGAGGTGCGATATCATACCAATGATCTTAAACTCCTGGGTACCGAAGTGAAATGAACGGTCGCGCCCTTTGGTAAAGCCCGAAGCTTTGCCCTGCCACTGGGCCATCAGACGCGACAAGGGAATGTCGCGCGTAGTAAATACACCAAGATTACGATGCATAGGAAGGATATATTCATAAGGCTGCATAGCTAAAGTACTGCCCACGGCTATCGCTTCCTGCCCAATACCCGAGAACCATTTGCCAATCCTACCCTGACGTAACAGGATAAGCATTTTCTCTTCAATCATGCGTGGCCACAACAAAGCCTTGTAAAAAGACACTAATTTGTCGTTATCAACGTTTTTACGTTCGAAAATCATACCACGAAACTACTGAAGTTTTTAAAACTTTGTATGTTTGGGGAATATATCCTGCATCTATGAAATATATCTATTTAACTTTTTTGGGCCTGTTTTTTTTAATTGGATCGCAAGCCAGCGCCCAGGATCAGGTGCTGGTACCCGAGAACTTTTATTTACATAAAGGAAACGTACTTTTCCTGCATCTTATTAGTGCTAACCAATTCCTGAAACAGGACGAATTAGGGTTTGACCCTACCAAATCTGAAAAATTTATCCTTCATTTCGGATCAAAAAAGAACGCTTTTAATGTATCAACGAAAGCGGGCGACACTATTGCCAAATTACCGCTCGAAAAAGAAGGCCTCAACCTGATCGACATTACCCGGAAACCGGTAATAGATGATGTGGACCGCGATGATTTTTTGAAGATACTGGATGATGAAGGTTTAACGCAATTTTCGGAGAAAGCCAAAAACGGAAGCAAAGACAGTTTCCGCGAACGGTATACCTGGAGCTTGAAAACATTGGTGGAGGTTGAAAAAAATAGCGGCAACGACTTTGACAAAAGCGTCGACCAGGAATACGAGATCACTTTAAAAGATAATCCTTACAAAGGAAATTATGGCGACGATATTATCGGCCTGGTAACGTTTAGGGGGAAACCTGTTGCCAGTGCGACGGTGTTCTTCTATATTAAATCATTAGGCGGGAATGTGTTTGCCCAGAAACTTTATTCAGATAAAAGTGGACAGTTTTATTTTAAACTGAGCCGCGAGGGCATATACCTACTCCGCTCACTGCATATGGAGCTCGGTAAGGACAAAAGCGCTGATTACGATAGCTGGATCACCAGTTTCTCCTTTGCGTTTAACAGCAATAACGAAATGCCTAATACGTATAAGGAGTTTGGGTTCGGGAATAAACATTAATAAGTCCTAAGTCTTGAGTACTGAGTCTTTAGTAGCAAAATTTCTTTCCAAATTGACTAAAGACTCAGTACTCAAGACTCCGAACTATTTCGTTCCGCCCACTCTTTACTAAATGATTTATCGGCCACTACGGGCATTTCGCGCAGGTGACCCCAGGTTTTCTTAAATAGGGTGCGCAAAAAGACGTTTTTGGTTTTGCCTTTGAAAAAATCCATCATTTTGCGGCTCAGCATACCTTTTTTCCAGATGGCCCAGGCCCATTCTTCTTTTTTGGTTACTACCTGATGCTTTACAGCATCGCGGCGGTTCAGCAACAGCATTTTGTGAATATCGATCTTAACCGGGCATACTTCTGTACACTTTCCGCATAAACTTGAGGCATAGCTCAGGTGTTTAAACTCTTCCATTCCCTGCAAATGCGGGGTAATAATGGAACCAATAGGGCCGCTATAGGTGGTTTCATAAGTGTGACCACCAATATTTTTATAAACCGGGCAGGCATTTAAGCACGCTCCACAGCGGATACAATACAAACCCTGCCGCTGATCTTTTTGCGCCAGCAGGTTGGTTCTGCCGTTATCCAGCAACACGATATACATTTCATCGGGGCCATCGCTTTCATTGGCTTGCCTCGGTCCGCTTAAAATGGTATTGTAAACTGTCAGGTTTTGACCAGTTCCGTGCGTTGAAAGCATGGGCCAGAACAAGTCGAGATCGGCTATCGAGGGGATAATTTTTTCTATCCCAACCACAGCGATATGTATTTTAGGGAAACTGATGCTTAAACGTGCGTTACCTTCATTTTCGGTGATCGCGATACTCCCGGTATCAGCCAGCAAAAAATTAGCGCCAGTAATACCCACATCAGCCTGCACATATTTGTCGCGGAGCAACTCGCGGGCTTTGGCCGTCAGTTGTTCAGGTGTAGCATCAATAGGCGTCCCGAATTTTTCATTGAATAGTTTTGCAATGTCTTCCTTGGATAAATGCATTGCCGGGGTGACAATATGATAAGGGCGCTGGCCCAGTAACTGCACAATGTATTCGCCCAGATCGGTTTCCAGCGACTCGATATGATTGGCCTCCAGAAATTCATTCAGCTGAATTTCTTCCGTAACCATTGATTTCGACTTAACTACTGTCTTTGCACCAGCCTTTTGTATGATGTTAAGGATCTCGCGGTTAGCTTCTTCAGCATCATTGGCCCAGATCACTTTACCGCCGCGGCGTTGAAAATTGGATTCAAATTCGGGCAGGTATTTGTCTAGGTTTTCCATCACCCGCCATTTGATCACGTGACCCTTCTTCTTGGCATTATCGAGGTTGATCAGTTTTGATAAACCCCTGGTAACAGCCGCATCATATTTGCCGATATTAAAGTTAATAATCCGGCGATGTTCCTTGTCAAAGGCCTTATTCTCAGAGGCAATCAAAAACTCTTCCGCGTGATCAGACATGTGTGCTAAGTTAGTAAAGACTTACGAAGTTTTAAAAACTTCGTAAGTCGTCCTTTGAGCCGTAAATTTGGCTTAATTATCAGATTACTTCGCAGGCTGGTCCAAAGCCGGTCTTTTATCCCGGTTTGCCAGTTCCCAGCCAGTATAAAATACCAGCTGTGCACGTTTAGCCAGTAAAGGGAAATTGATCTTACTTACTTCATCACCCGGTTGATGATAGTCGGCATGAACCCCGTTAAAATAGAAAATGATCGGCACGCCATGTTTGGCAAAGTTGTAATGATCTGAACGGTAATAGAAACGGTTAGGATCGTTCGGGTCATCATATTTGTAATCCATGTCGATATGGGTGTACTTCGTATTGGCCTCTTCATTCACCTGGTGCAATTCCTTGCTCAGCATGGCCGAACCTATAACATATACATAGTTAGCTGAATCGGGTTTGCCGATATAGTCAAATCCAACCCGTCCGATCATGTCGATATTCAGGTCGGTTATCGTATTAGCTAACGGAAATACCGGATGATCGGTATAATATTCTGAGCCGAGCAAGCCTTTTTCTTCACCCACATTACCCAAGAAAAGGATACTGCGGCGTGGACCATGACCATCTTTCTTTGCTTTTGCAAACGCTTTGGCAATTTCTAAAATTGCGGTCGTTCCCGAGCCATCATCATCTGCGCCATTGTTAACCTTATCCGGACCATTAGCATTTAATCCGATATGGTCATAATGTGCAGAGAAAACCAGCACTTCATCTTTCAGATCAGTACCCGGCATAAAGCCTAATACATCCACTGCCTTTACGTCTTTTTGTTCGCTTTGAAAAGTTGCCTTAACGGAGCTTGCAACCGTTTGAGCGGCACTGCTTTTCAAATCAGCGTAGGCCTTTCCGCTTGGTTTTAACAGTTGATCGGCTAAATCGGTAGTGATATTTAAAACCGGAGCAGTTGTAGTGTTTACAACAGGTTTGGCTGCATCTGTCTTGATACTTAAACGTCCACCCAGGATAGAGCTACCCATGCGTTGCAGTAAACCTGCAACATCGCCGTTAGCTGCCAATATCAGGGCAGGGCCTTTGCTTTGCAAATTTTTTAGTACCGCAGTTCGGGCAGCGGTCATCCGATAGCTGGTATTCGGGGTTTTACCTGCTTCGGGTTTATCCTCGTTTACCCAAAGCAATATTTTGCCGGATAGATCGGTATTGCCTATTTCGGCATCAGTACCATAGCCAACAAAAACTATCTCGGTGGCATTGATCGTTTTATCGCCGATATTGCCTCTGCCCGCAAAAAAGTCCTTACCGTTTGCCAGATCCTGGCCATTGGCGGAAAGGGAAATATTAAGTTTATTTTCAACCAGCGGTACATCCAGGAAATAGGAACCATTTACCGGTGCCTGTAAACCCAGCCTTTTAAACTCTGCTTCAATATAATGCGCAGCTTTGTCGGCGCCCGGCTTACCGGTTTCGCGACCTTCATAGGCGTCGGATGCCAGGATGTTCAGGTGCTTTTGGGCATCTGCCGCTGTGATCAGACTGGCATATTTTTCGGGGTCGGCTGGTTTTTGGGCGCTGGCATAGGTACCTAGTGCGAGCGCGATCATTCCTAAATAGATCTTTTTCATGTAATTGTGTTATTAATTGAGAACAATGATCGGATATGGCTTTGATTGCGATCAGCAAGCCATTTTATTAACCCGGTTAGCGTGCCTTCCCCCCTCGAATTCGGTTTGCAGGAAAGTGCCTACTATCTTTTCTGCCAGTTCTATCGAAATAAAACGGGCCGGGATACATACAATATTGGCATTATTATGCTGCCTGGCCAAAGCCGCCAGTTCCTCGGTCCAGCAAATGGCTGCGCGGATGCCCTGGTGTTTATTGGCTGTTATGGCCACCCCATTAGCGCTTCCGCATACCAAAATGCCAAAATCGAAATCACCGCTTTCTACGGCGCTGGCTACAGGGTGTGCAAAATCAGGGTAATCGACAGAATCAGCTGAATAGGTGCCGAAATCTTTCAGATCTGCATCAGCAAGCCAGTCGGCTATAGCTTCTTTATAGTCAAAACCGGCATGGTCAGAGCCTATGGCAATTTTTAATGAATTCATCGCTCAAATTTAGGATAATAGTTAAGCTACGAAGGTAAAGAATTTGTTAGAAAGCGCTTATGATCAGGAGTTCATAAACTCAGCTTCTTTCTTTAACCGGCGCTTCTCAACCACAGCAGCTACCACGATACTCAGTTCGTATAGCAACAACAGCGGTATAGCCACCACGATCATCGTTAGTGCATCGGGTGTAGGCGTAATAAAGGCAGCCAGGATAAGAATGATCACAATCGCATAACGACGGGTACGACGCATGAATTTTGGCGTCAGCAGCCCGATATAGGCCAGGATATAAACGATGATAGGCAATTGGAAAGCGATCCCCGAAGCCAGTGTCAGCATGGTCACTGTCGACATATAGGAATCAATACTGAATAAGTTATTGATGCTGTCACTCACAGAGTAGGTCGCCAAAAACTTAACCGCGAGCGGCGTTACAATAAAGTAGCCAAACATTACTCCGAGCGCGAATAAGAACGACGAGTAAAACACGAAACCGCTGGCGGCTCTGCGTTCTTTCTGATGCAGTGCCGGCCTGATGAAACGCCAGATCTCAAACAGCAGGTAAGGCATGCCAATAGTGATACCGATGATGATCGCCGAATTGATCTGCAGGGTAAACTGCCCTGCCAGTTCGGTACTGATCAGTTTCACCTGGAATGGTGCCACACAAAATTCGTCGGCATTGATCGCTGGCACTAAACCGTGCAGCCATTGGCTAAAATCGCAAAGCATGCGATAGGTATAAAAATCGGAGCTGCCTGGTGCAAAAATGACACCTTTAAATATCTCTTTATAAAAGGTAAACGCAAAAATAGCGATGAGCAGGATGGCAGCCGCCGAACGGATCAGGTGCCAGCGCAATGCTTCGAGGTGCTCAAAGAACGACATTTCGCCCTCCTGAACCTGCTCTTTGCTTTTGCTTCTGATCGAACTGATTATTTTATCACCTAGCTTGCTCATCGTTCTAAAGTAAATAGCATCCTGAATGCTCAGCATGCTATTTACGATTTAATTTTTTGTTACACTATTTTAAACCTTGAATTCGAAAGATTCCATGAATTTAGTAGTAAAGTTACCCGCCCTAAAATTAGGATCTTTCAATAGTTGCAAATGGAAAGGTATGGTTGTTTTGATACCCTCTATCACAAATTCGCTTAATGCGCGTTCCATCGTGCTTAAAGCTTCTTCGCGGGTTTGCGCCACGCAGATCACTTTAGCGATCATCGAATCATAATTTGGAGGGATCACATAACCGGAATACACATGCGTATCGATGCGCACACCATGGCCACCCGGTGAGTGGAAATTGGTGATCTTACCCGGAGCCGGACGGAAATTATTCGCCGGGTCTTCGGCATTGATCCTGCACTCAATGGCATGCATCGTTGGTTCGTAGTTTTTACCTGATATCGGGATGCCCGCTGCTACTTTTATCTGTTCTTTGATCAGGTCAAAGTTGATCACCTCTTCGGTAACCGGGTGTTCTACCTGGATACGGGTATTCATCTCCATAAAGTAGAAGTTGCGATCCTTGTCCACCAAAAACTCAACCGTACCCGCACCTTCATATTTTACGGCTTTTGCGCCTTTGATAGCAGCATCACCCATCTTTTTGCGCAACTTCTCGGTCATGAACGGCGAAGGGGATTCCTCCACCAGTTTCTGGTGCCGGCGCTGTATCGAACAATCGCGTTCAGAAAGGTGGCATACTTTACCGTACTGGTCGCCCACCACCTGTATCTCGATATGACGCGGATCAACCACATATTTTTCAAGGTAAAGTCCGTCATTGCCAAATGCAGCTGCAGATTCCGCACGTGCCGAATCCCAGGCAGCTTCAAACTCCGAATCCTGCCAAACCTGGCGCATGCCTCTACCACCGCCACCTGCCGTCGCTTTTAATATAACCGGGTAGCCTATGCGGTTTGCTATCGCAATACCTTCCTTTACGTCGGTCAGCAAACCTTCGGAACCGGGTATGGTTGGCACACCCGCTTTCTTCATGGTAGCCTTAGCCGAAGCCTTATCGCCCATGGCGTTGATCTGATCGGCAGTGGCCCCGATAAACTTGATACCGTAATCAGCACATATCGACGAAAATTTTGCATTTTCCGACAAGAATCCATAGCCCGGATGGATCGCATCGGCATTGGTTACTTCGGCGGCTGATATGATATTGGGGATATTTAGGTATGAATCGCGACTAGGTGGAGGCCCTATACACACTGCCTCATCAGCAAAGCGAACATGCAAACTATCCCTATCTATCGTTGAATATACAGCTACAGTTTTGATGCCCATTTCCTTACACGTACGGATGACGCGGAGGGCAATTTCGCCACGGTTTGCTATTAATATTTTCTTAAACATTTCTTTTCCTTTTGGGAGTTGGCCGGTTTCCATTGTTGATCACTACGATTAAATCAATTCATAAAAAAGCTCATGCGCATGATGAAATTCAGCGTGATCACCTGGTTACCCGGTGTTATTATTTACGCTGGTTCAACCAAAAATAATGGCTGGTCGTACTCTACCGGTGATGCGTTATCAACCAGTACTTTAACGATACGGCCCGAAACTTCAGACTCGATCTCGTTGAACAATTTCATCGCCTCGATGATACACAGTACCTGACCTTCTTTGATCTCGTCACCCGGATTAACAAACAAAGGTTTGTCCGGAGCTGCCGAACGGTAGAAAGTACCGATCATAGGCGATTTTATGGTGATAAACTTCGAATTGTCGGCAACTGGTGCAGCGGCCGGAGCAGGGGCTTCAGCTGAAGGTGCCGGTGCTGCTGCAGCAACAGGCGCATGAGCATAAACCGGTTCAACAGGAACAGACGCTGTAACGTAGGTAGGTGCCTGGTTTGTTTTTATCGTGATCTTGAAATCATTTTGCTCGATCGAAACTTCATTTACCCCCGATTTTGCTACGAAGCGGATCAGGTCCTGAATCTGTTTAATATCCATAAGTTTGGAATTGGTTTTGGATAATGAATTAATCTAAGTTATATGCAGCAATGCAAATATGCAAATCTGCTTAGTTTTAATTTTTTAGGCTTTTTTTTAGTTTAATAGTTAGCGACAACAAATAAACAAAACATTTTTTTAAAATACCCACTTAGTGGCATAAGCTTTTAATAAGCCCATTTCAAGTAGATCGATCCCCAGGTGAAACCACCGCCAAAGGCAGCCAGTATCAGGTTATCGCCTTTCTTGAATTTATTTTCCCACTCCCAAAGGCAAAGCGGTATCGTGCCGTTGGTGGTGTTTCCGTATCGTTCAATATTAATGATCACCTTATCGGCGCTCACACCGGTACGGTTAGCCGTAGCATCAATAATGCGTTTATTGGCCTGGTGCGGTACCAGCCAGGCAATATCTTCCGAATTTAAATTATTGCGCTCCATCACCTCAGCAGCCACATCGGCCATATTGGTAACCGCAAACTTAAATACAGCCTGCCCTTCCTGGTAAGCAAAATGTTCGTTCGCCTCGATGGTTTCGTGTGTTGCCGGTTTTAACGAACCACCCGCTTTCTGATGCAAAAATGCCCTGCCCGAACCATCGCTTTTTAAAACCGAATCCATCACACCATAACCTTCGGTATTAGGCTCCAGCAAAACCGCGCCGCAGCCATCACCAAAAATGATGCAGGTAGCACGGTCTTTATAATTGATAATGGACGACATTTTATCGCCACCAACTACCAATACTTTAGTATGTTTTCCGCTTTCAATAAACTGCGCACCGGTAGCCAGCCCGAAAATAAAGCCCGAGCAAGCCGCCTGCAGGTCGTAACCCCAGGCATTTTTGGCGCCAATTTTATCAGCCAGCACATTAGCCGTAGCCGGGAAAGGCATATCAGGCGTTGTGGTACAAAAAATGATCAGTTCTATTTCGTCGGCGGTAATGCCGCGTTTTTTGAGCAAACCTTCAACAGCCGGAACAGCCAGATCTGAAGTTGCCAGGCCTTCGCCTTTGAGTATGCGCCGCTCTTTTATTCCTGTGCGGGAGGTGATCCACTCGTCGTTGGTATCTACTATGGTTTCCAGTTCGTGGTTAGTTAACACATACTCCGGAACGTATCCATTGACGGCAGTAATAGCAGCATGAATTTTATTCATCTATACAGAGGTAGATTTACTGAAATGCTTGTTTTAATTTGTCGATCAAGCCACTTTGTGCCATATCCCTCGACAGGAGCACCATATTTTTTATCGCTTCGGGGCTCGATATGCCGTGCCCTACAACCACCGGCGCATTGATACCAAGGATAGGGCTGCCACCATATTGCTCATAATTGAAGCGGGCAAAGAATTCGTCGTTTATTCTCTTTTTCAGCGAGATCACATAAAATGATTCGGCCATCTTTAAGGCAACGTTCCCGGTAAAACCATCGGCTACAAAAACATCTGCCGTATCACCAAACAGATCGCGACCCTCAATATTGCCAACGAAGTTAAATTTCGGGCTAGCTTTCATCAGCGGATAGGCCGACTGGCAAAGTACATTGCCCTTCTCTTCCTCTTCGCCAATATTTAATAAGGATACGCGTGGATTGGGGATCTGGTAAACCGATTCGGCAAAAAGACTGCCCAGGATACCAAATTGCAGCAGGTATTCGGGTTTGCAATCGGCGTTGGCGCCCACATCAAGCAGGATGCCAAAACCACCAGCTAATTTCGGAACGTTGGTTGACATGGCAGGACGTAAAACACCTTCAATGGTTTTTACGCTTAGTACCGATCCAACCAGCATGGCGCCGGTATTACCGGCAGAAGAAAATGCGTCGATAGCGCCTTCTTTGAGCAGCTGAAACCCGACCGATATGCTCGAGTCCTGTTTCTTAACGACAGCTTTGGCGGGATGTTCGCCCATACCGATCACTTCGGTGGTATGTACGAAATCAAAATGTGCGGGATCGTAGTTATTTTCCTGAAGAATTGCTTCAGCCACCTCGCGGTCGCCAATAAGCACAAGCTTCTGATCATCGGGCAGGGTTTGATGGGCCTTAATTGCCCCCAAAACTGCAGCCTTCGGGGCGAAATCACCGCCCATGATATCCAAGCCAATCTTCATTTCAGAAAATATAACTTAGGCCGATGCAGCGTTTTCGATCAGGATCTTTCCGTTGTAATACAGGTTACCGTCAACCGTGTAAGCTCTGTGCGGTAAATGTACAGCACCTGTAGCTTTACAAGTGGTTAAAGTAGGAGCCTCAGCTTTGTAATGCGTTCTGCGTTTCGCTGTTCTCGATTTTGAAAATTTCCGTTTTGGATGTGGCATACTTCCTAAAATTATATCATTTAATCTTTTTCAAAACGTCCCACCGGGGGTCGTTCTTTTCATTCTGATCGTTATCTGGCGCAAGCGCCTTCAACCGATCGAGCATTTCCTTATCACAATAAGAGAAATTGCCCTCGTCGCTGCAAACCGATATCAACGGCACAGCAACATTCACATATTCATAGATCAACCCGGCTATATTGATCTCGTGATCATTTTTACCCAAAGTGATGATCTCTTCATCTTCATCAACCTCCTGCTCACCAAACTTGGCTATCTGCTGTTCCTGTATCGCTACCTGGAACGGATACCCTGCAAGGCATTTATCACAGGTTGCGCCTATGGTACCGGTGATATTAAAATTCAATATCAGCAGCGTTTCCTGCTTCTCCATTTCCACCTTGCACAGCAGCTCGGCCTGCTTCACCAGCGAATACTCAAACTCGCCAAAAAATGCATTATCCACCACAAATTCAAAATCGTGCCTGCCTAATTTTAAGCCGGTAAACGGAATCGAATATGTCTTAAGCGATTTCAATGAGCGATAATTAGCCCGCAAATGTAGGGAAAAATACCGAATGTGGAAAAAAATATTCAAATAAGGTGGGCGGAGGGTGCCCCCTTTTGGCGGCTAAGGCTTGTGCAGTATAAGCGTACAGCCTGACCCGGAGGGGCACGCCTTGATCAGGTCAGTTAACTTTGCCTACTCCCGCCAAACCAAAAAAATCCTGTCTTTCAAATACCAATCCTGAAAATCGTGTTCAAAAAGGCAGGTATCCGCTGCCATCCTGCACGCAGCGATGGGGGCTAATAGGTTTGGTGGAGGTGTAAGTCTGGCAGTTGAGGCATGGGTACGCAACGCTTTAGCCGGCGGTGCATACGCGCGCAGAGAGAGGGAATATTGATGTTACCCGATTATATATCAAATAGTGCAATATATTGCTCTTTCTGTTGCTATTTGCAATGCGTTTGCTTATTTTTGTATTAAATAGAGCACTATAATGCACTTTAAGAAATTAATTCCTATGGTAAAGCAAAGACGCGAGTCTTTGCTGGTTACGCAGGAAACACTTGCAGAGCTGTCGGGAGTTGGCCTGCGCACGGTTAAACAATTTGAAAGCGGAAAGGGAAACCCCACCCTGACCACCCTGCAAAAACTTGCCGATGCATTAGGGCTGGAAGTAACATTGAAAGTAAAGGCGACGCGTAATAACTCATGAGAAAGGCAGAAGTATTATTTAAAGACCAATTAGCGGGTTTGCTGGTACAGGATGATGAAGGCTGGTTTTCATTTACCTACCAGCCCGAATGGGTTGAGGATAGCAGTAAACCGGCTATCAGCCTTACGCTGCCAAAGCGCCATGAGGCGTTCAGCTCGGAATATTTATTTCCGTTTTTTTACAACATGCTGCCGGAGGGGTCAAACAAACAGGTCGTATGCCAGCTGAACAGGCTAGACAGGTACGATTATTTTGGTTTGCTGACCACAATTGCAAAAACTGATACCATTGGTGCGGTAACCGTCCATAAAACAGAAAGCGAATGAGTATATCTGATATAGCATTTTGTCCCGGAACATTAGCGCCCGGTTGTGACACGTATAGCCGTACTTGCCAGGTTCGCGTATTTGATGGAAAAAAGGTAAGCCATATCCTGCCGTACTATTCCCCGGCCACAAATCCCGAAACGGATGAATTATTTGATGAAAACAGGAAGCGCATGTCCATTTCCGGCGTACAGGAAAAATTTTCCATATTGCTTGAAAAAAACAAATTAAGGCTGATCAATGAAGGCGAACGTGGAAGATACATTTTGAAGCCCATTCCCAATGCGGGCAGAAAGCCTGATCAAATGCCGGCTAACGAACACGTGACGATGCAGATCGCGCGCCAGGTATACGGTATTGAAACGGCTGAAAATGCCTTGATATTTTTCAAAAATGGCGCACCAGCCTATATTACCAAACGTTTCGATTTTAAATCGGATGGAAGTAAAATGGCACAGGACGATTTTGCTTCATTAGCAGGCAGGACACCGCAGACGCATGGCGAACATTATAAATACAACGGCAATTATCTGGAGCTTTTTCAGCTATTGCAGAAATTTGTTCCGGCCTATAAACTTGAGGCGCCAAAGCTATTTAAGGTACTGGTATTTAATTACTTATTTTCAAACGGGGATGCCCATTTCAAAAACTTTTCATTACTGGAAACCTCTTTGGGGGATTACCGGTTAAGCCCGGCCTATGACTTATTAAATAGCCGCATTCACATAAATGATCAGGATTTCGCGCTTGATGATGGCTTGTTGCCTAAAAATTTGGCGCAGGGCAAGTTAGCACATCAATTCGGCGTTTTGGCTGAACAGGCAGGCATAGCTGAAAAGGTCTTTAACGATACCATGCAGTTGATGCTTTCCCAATCAGAAGCGGTAGCGCGTTTTACAAATTCATCCTTTCTGGATGAAACCACCAGGCGAAATTATTGGCAGGCCTATCAGGGGAGACTTATACAATTGCAGAAAACGTAAGGCCTTAAATTCCGGTTATTTTTCTGTCTAACCTGCTGCGAATATACAGCGGATGGTAGGCGGGCCGTGTACTCGTGCCTGTTTTGAACACGATTTTCAGGATTGGATTTAGATAGACAGGATTTTTTTGGGTTGGCGGGGTTTGACGGGGCAGGGTATGAGGGGGTGGAGTACTCGTGCCTGTTTTGAACACGATTTTCAGGATTTTTTTTAGATGGGCAGGATTTTTTAGGCTGGCGGTGGTATGCTGCCCATCGCTGTCCGAAGTGTTCCACTTCGGACCACTATGCCTGTAGTCTGCGACTACACGACGCTGGCGCGATGCAGCCTATGGTATGCCAGGGGAGTACTTGTGCTGATTTTGAAAACGATTTTCAGATTTTTTTTTAGATAGACAGGATTTTTTTGGCATGGCGGGAGTATACAGCGCTTGGTAGGCGGGTGGAGTACCCGTGCCTGACCCGTAGGGGCACGCTGTACGCTCATACTGCACAGGCCTTAGCCAAAAGGCCGGTATCCGCTGCCATCCTTCATGCAGGGGGGGGATTGAGATTATAAATCTCTATTGATGAAACCTTTGGGTTGGGTTTAGTAATTGGGGCTTTGAAAATCGTCACGAATCGCTTTTGTACGCCTGACCGCCGGTCAGAGACACTCTAAATTGGAGTCTATCACTTAAAACGAGGATTACCAATTGAACTAATACTTGCGTTATATATTTACCTTAATGACATTCAATCTGCCGCATCCTCTTCTTCAGCCAGAATATTTAATTCTTCAATTTCTGCCTTCCTTTCAAGATTCCTTTTAAAGTCCTTTAGGTAATTAAAAGTTATCATAAATGCTGGGTCTTTTGCTACGACAGGTTTGATAATGTTAAAATGATCCTTATTGGATATCGAATCGTAAAGACTAATTCCCAACGAGGCACTTTCACTATCAACTATGAAATCTCTTTCACCGACAACCCTTCGAAAATCGATTTTTTGATCTATTCGCAACGCATCCCAATCCATATTTAACTGACGTATGAAATCTGATTCTTCCCGACACATCTGAACTACCTGCCGCGATAAAAGCCCGAAAGGAATATCGAAATAGCTAAGACCAATATTTTTATACAATGTTGCGATATTTGAACCTTTATGCGGGGTTGCATAGGTGATCAAACCCTTCACCTTACCAACTTCTTTTGTTCTTTTTACAAGGTCAACGAGATATTGTCTTGCCACTAATCCTCCCATACTGTGAGCGACTATGATTACATTTGTATATTCTTTGCACACCTCATTGATGACTGTATTGAAACTATTAGCCAATACCTCGATCTTCGGCCCGGCTAGAAGCCATCTTTTTAGAAATCCATAAATGGGTATCTTTGAATCTATCGTATAAAGATCGTATTCAAGACCAAAAGATTCGTCATATATCCATTGTTTGGCGAGATGGCTGGAAAATGCTTCCCAAGTTTTTGTACTTCCAGCTAAACCATGTACAAATATTACACACGATTCAATCGGCTCATTTTTACCTATCCGAGAAGGTAGGTTTACTTTATTAAATAAAGGCATCTGATTAGCAAAGCTCTTTTAATGAAACAATTCGTCCTTCTAAATCATTGATCAAACCTCGTTTTTCATCGTCCATCTCTTGCCTGAGTATATCTAGGTCGATCTGAAAAAGAGTGCTTTTTGCCCTTTTTAACAATCGCAAGGGTTCAAGTTTTTTCAATTTGTCACCCAATACGCTCTCATAATAAAATAAATTCTCATCTAAATCTTCCTCAACAGTTTCCTTCCATTTCTTATCAACCCAGTCAATAAGTTCCGCGGTTGTTTCATTTTTATTGGTCGATATAAGCAGGTCGAAATCAACATCTTCAGTTTTGTCAAGAATCTTTTTGTAATCCTTGACAAAATCTTTCCAAACATCCCCATAGCAGAAAAAACCATTTCTATTTGCAGGTCTAGCTATAACTCTCGTGCTAGCTACTGGAACGCCCAGTCTGATGTAAGAAAAATATGCTTTTTTGAGATCTTGAACATCGGCGTCCGTATAGTTCCAATCCACAACTTGTCTACCTGAAGACCCCTGGTATGATCTAAGATATTTATGTAAATCCACGAAATGGCCTTCTCTTTTCTCCAATCTTGTGTAAGTTTCAGGAGTGCCAAGATCATTTAAATAATCCTCCATTAGTTCAAGGATATTCAACCATTCCTCAACTTGCTTAGTTCCTTCGGCCATTTTTCGAGCTATCTCGTCAACCGTAAAGAATTCCTTAAGTTCTTTACATCTTATGTATTTCTCAATTGGGTTGTAGTCAACTTTGCTATCAACTCCCATTTGATAGCTCGTTTCTAATGTGATAATCTCTTTCTTTTTGTCAATCAGCTTATCTGGCAGGACGACCGTCTTAAATAGACGATTTTCCCCCTTCCTAAGGTTGATCAAATTAAGAAGCATCGCACGCCTGTTACCGTCTATGATTACACCATCTTTCGTAATGATGCCGACTTCTTGCTGACCAGTTAATTCAATACTTTCTATCGTTCTTTCATTTCTCGATTTGGCTGAATCATACAGAAATTGTTCAATAACCAGTTTATCTTGTTCATTTTGTGCATCGAGAGTATGAAATTGCGACTCGTAGGATAATGTTAAACTTCTGATACGACCGTTGTGCGCATTATATACTAAATATTGTAATGGCACCTCATAAACATCATATAGGTCATAACTCCCATTATAACTAATTCTTTTAACTTCTCCAGTGGGTTGTAATGCTTGAATCGCATTTATTCTGATGTCTTCAGCAGATTGTTCTTGTTGCATTTAATGTGATAGGTTTGCTTGTTAAATATACATCTAAACTTTATAAGTTAATATATTCAACAATATTCTTAAAAAGGCTTATTGGATTTTAATATTAGCTATTTCATTAACTCACGCCATTTGTGTAAAATTTATAACTTTCGACATTTCTGTGCCAGTGTGAATTTTCAAAGATGTTTTTATATGGATCAGATATCATTAAAGGATTATAACCGGGTTTTCCAATATCTTCCCGATTAACAAGATAGATATAATATTGGTCCTTTTTTTCTTTGGCTGTTTCAATTTCGTTACTTGACCAATAAAAAGAAACATTTCCGGAAAAGGACTTAACCTCTATAAATCTATTAATGAGAATCGTTTCGACGTCATTAAAAGATTCGATGTCGTATCCGGCATTGGTGTGGTCCTCCGAAATCCGACTAATCATACCAGATAGTGGATGCTTGCTTAATCTTCTTTTTTCGTACGCTAACACAAATAGTTCGGCCTGAAGACCAAGTTCTTCTTGTGCTTTTTGTCTAGCCTTTAAATTTTCCAAGCTCAATTGCCGCTTTTGTTTAAGCAGAGCAGCCGTAGTCTTCATTTTGTCAATAACAAGTTTGTTAAAAAGACCGTGGTATTTATCATTAACATAAAATATCGTTCGAACATTAGGGTCTTTTAATAAAAGATCGGTGTTGATCAGAATCCTTTTAATTGTGGAATGCTTAATTGGTATATGGCTATCTCTTAGGTAATATTTTTCTTTATCGACACTAAATTTTACCGTGTTCGAATTAAAGAAATCCATAAACTGCTGATTGAGTTCTAACAACCCTATTATTTTTTCGAAAAAAAAGCCGGAATCAAAAAGACTATCTCTGCCATAAATGTCCAAATCGGGATTTCTACGTATTTTTCCCTTTTCGTAAATTACTAATTCCAAAGTTTTTAATAGTAAAATTGTGCTATTAAAGCAATTTCCAAATGAATAAGAATAATGAAGGCATTGCGTTTTAATATCATCAATGCTTTTAGATGTATCTGACTTGAGTATATCGAATAGGATATAACCAATTTCTACTTTGGTGCCAATTTGATTATGATTAAGAAGTTCTTTGAACATAATCCCTGATTAGAGCTTTGATATCATCGGATAGGTCAACTTCATAATCCATATTCATATTTATTAGCGGAATTGGTTGGTTCTCAATTATATCAAGCATTCGTCGTTCCTTTTCGATTAACCGTGTGTGAACAGTTTCGTCAATAGAGCGCTCAGATAAGATATAATAGTAATTTGTTGGATCGTCAGGTTTTAATCCAACTCTATGAATCCTGTCTTTCGACTGAAGAAAATTCGAAGCATTAAAATTCCTTTCAAGATAAATCGCATTATGACACACCTTGTGTAAAGAAATAGACTCCGCCACGGCAAACGGATTAGCTATTAATACTTTAAAGTTTGAATTAGGATCGTGAAAATCTCGAATTATACTTTCCCTTGTTTCGAACATTTCAGGTTGTGTATCTGTTTCAACAGGTATTTCTCCAATCAGCAATTTAGATGTAATCCCGTTTTCAAACAAAAATGATTGGAGCCCCTTAACTGTATGAATGAATGTTCCCCAAATAATGACCTTTTGGCCACTATGAATAATTTGTTTAACTATATCTTTAACAGCTATAAATTTTGCTGGAACCTCCTTTTCACTATAGTTCAATATATTCGATAATATTTCACTATCGTCTATGAAAAGATCACTGGTTATTCCTTCTTCGCTATAATATTTTTCAATTGGTGATTTCAGTAGTTCTGGATTTGTTGCAGTTTGTAGCAGTCTAATGAATCTAGCTTTACTTAGTGTTGATGCTAGGTCTTTGTTGCCAGTGTTCTGTTCTTTAAAATAATCAATGTAGCTATTTTCAATAAAATCATAAATGCCTCTTTGCACTTCACCCATTTTAACAATGATAGGTTTATGCTCTGTAGCAGCTGGCAAGTTTAGATCTGATTTTCGTATTCTGATAAAAAAAGGTGATATATTCTCCACCAATTGTTTAACCCTAGGGTCAAAGCGATTAGCAGTCATATCCTTTAATTGGAATAAATGGAACTTGATTATATCCTTGTCAGGCCATATAAAATTATATAGATTAAAAATATCCTCAAATCCATTCGGGATTGGCGTGCCTGTTAATACCACTCTTGAAACACAATATTTCGCTATGGTTAAGACTGATTGAGCCCAAATCCCACCATCAGCATTCTTTATTTTATGCGCCTCATCAAGGACTACCATAACCTTGTTTTTTTTAAGGTATAATATGATATTTTCTAAATTGAAAGCTACACTTTGATATGATAACAATGTAAGTTCAGGCGTTTCGTTAGGGTCTAAAATGGACAGCAGATGACCTTCTCTATCATCTTTTGATACACCACCTGATAATCTTTTTGAATTTACTTTGACACCAAAACACTCCTTATATTCATCTTCCCACGGACCAAAAGAACTTAATGGGCCTATAATGAATAGTTTATCTACGTGTCTCGGATCGTTTTCTTGTAGGCTTTTAAAAAATGAATATGCTCCATAAACTACTGAAGTTTTACCAGCGCCTGGTACAGAAAAATTGCAAGCATTCATTGAGAAAGCTAAATGATAGGCAGCAAGAAGTTGCATGTCGTAGAGCTTTCTGTTTGTTAAATTCTTTTGAAGCGATTCTTTAAAAAATTTAAATTGTACAGGATCAATTTCATTATTCCATATCCCCTTTGCTTGTTTACTAAATAATTTAAAGTTCTCTTCCTCGGAAATATATTGTTTTAAAACTTCTAAAATGGTGTCCCCATTAACGGTTTCAAAGCCGTACTTATTGAGAGCATCTTTTAAAGTAGTAAGTGTTCTTTCTTGTTCATCGATCTCATAAAATACGTTAATCACATCATCATTAGCCTGAAACCGTAAGTTGTCTGTGAAATAGAACTTGGCTCGCCTGTTATTTAATAATTGCTTTACTTCACCAGTTAAAATAAAAGCGGATTTGTCCTGGTCAATGTTGATAACAACTGCAGGTTTCATTTACGCTTATCTTTAATTGTCTGTTTAAAGTTCCAAATGATCTCGTTCACCCGCTTTAATAAATTGTCTATTTCGGTATCTTCATAAAATCTTGGTACTTCTGTATTCACCTGTTCTAAAGTGTTGATAGCTCTTGAAATTAATTTTGATGGGGCGTTCGCTTCATTAGCATCCTCCAAAGTCCTTAAAGACTTGTTTAAGTTGCCCTGCAATTGACCTTTTGCTTTTAAGGTCCAACCATCATCTCTTAGTTTTAATAGTTTAGGAAGTGAAACATCAGGGTTTTCCTCCCGAAGTTCATCAGGGGTCTTTTCGGAAGTATTGATCGGGTCAACCAAGTTGAAATGTTCATCTCTGAATTTTTCCCATACATTTTGTTTACAGAAGAAGCTTTCTTTTCCCGGTTTTGCTATTGATCTAAATTCTTTACCTTCATATTGTGCCCTTATATAATCAAAGCAAATTATCTTTAGATCAGAAACATCGGATTGCTTATCATAGGGCCATTCTACAGATGCAGTACCTGCTTTATATTTATTTAAATAGCCATTTAAATCGACAAATTGTCCTTCTCTCTTATCTAATCGTGTATATATTCCTGAATAACCTAATGAATCAAGGTATTCATCCATAAGGCCCATGATTTCCAACCACTCTTCAACTTTGGAAATCTTTTCATTCATCATTTCAGCGATTTCCTTTGGCTTAAAGTTATTGTCAATTAATTGGTGACATTTAAGATACTTTTCAATGGGATTGTAGTCAAGTTTTTCATCTTCTCCCATTTGATAAGTGGTTTCCAACCGCATTATCTCACGTGAATGAATTCCATCAAGTGCATCGTCCAATATGACGGCTAAAAAATAAGGTTGATTTTTAGAATCCTTATCATAATTCTTTTTAAGGATACTCGCTCTTCTGTTCCCGTCAATGATAACCCCGTCCTTAGTTACTATGCCATATCTTTTTTGCCCCCAACGGGCAAGGTCTTCCGACGTGCCTTTATTCCTGTCTTCTTTAGATTCCCATAAAAAGTTGGCAAGTATATCAGAGTCTTCCTCTTTAGCTGGATCAAGTTCATAAAATTGCCTTTCAAAAGATTTGGTCATGCTTAGGATACGGCCATTCCACTTATTGTATATCAGAAATTCAAAGGGTATTTTGTAAACACCCATTTTTTCCTTTTTGTTATCATAAACAATGTAGTCCTCTCTATCCGGAGTGGAGTTTTGTTTAATGTTTTGAAGTGCTTTGGTTCGGTCTTCCTGGTTTAATGGCATGGTTAATTACAATTGGCTTTGGTTGAAATTTTATTGATAGCGTAAAGAGCTAAAATCTGTTTTTTGGGGATTAGTTCCTTTTTAAAGATAGAATTGTCAGTTGGCTTGTATAATGGCTCTTTAAATTTGATGTCGTTGATCAAATTAGCGACTGATTCAACAAGTTGAGTTGGTTCTAAGAAATTTTCTAAATTCTGCTGTTGTTCATACATTTGTTGTAGGAATTCACTATTTGCAATTTTTTCGGCAAACCCATTATTGATTACCTTTAAAAAATGATTGCCATTTTCAAATTTTGAAATGATTGGTTCCAAATCTTTATAAAAATTATCAGGATAAATATCATGCGGAAAACCTTCTCCATTCCCGTACTGGATTGAAGTTAACCATTTGCTTATTTCTTTATCGTTTTTTATAATATCATAATTTGAAAGTGTAACTGTCAGATTACCTTCTTTAAACGGATGCCTTCTAAAACGTGACCCAATAGCACGTTTAGGTGTCGAATTAAATTTTTTAGCTGTATAGGTGTTCAGATTGTGTACGCCGTTAAGGTTAACAGTTTGTTGTATCCTAAACTCTGACAATACAGGAAGTTTAAGTTCTTGTCGCACTAACCCAGCGAATGTTCTGCTAACGGTTGCGCAAACTGCATTTCCTACCAAGCGCCACTTTGTGCCCTCACTTCCTATGAACTGATAGGTTATAGGAAATCCCATGATGCACGCAGCCTCCCTTACCGTAGGGGTACGAAACTCACCGTTACCAATCCTATTATATTCTGATTTGTAAATTATAGATTCACGTGATGTTCCAATCTTTGTAGCCGTAATCGTCCGACTTGGCTTAGTTTCATTTTCAGGGAATGACATAAAACCCATGTACGGATGGTTGATCTTTAAAAAACGTGAATTTTTCCACTCGCATTCATATAAGCCAGTATCGTAGAAATGATCTGACAATTCAGATTGTTTTATACTTAAATAGCTATATAACGGATCGTTTACTAGTTGCTCTTGAAATACTTCATTAGGTTTCGGTAGTTTGCTTTTAAGGAAGCCTAATGTCTTAAACTGAAGAAGGTTGGGTTCAAAAATATCGGCGCTAGCACCGTGGGTTTTTTCGGGGATTATTAACTTCTCCTTAGAAATAATTTCACCAGTAATTACTCTTTTACGCGACTGAGGACATCCATATTCCGCTGAATTAATCACAATGCTATTACCTTCAATTTTAATAGCGACTTTTGTAGGGCTGATTCGATATTTTTTTGCCCATTCATAAAGTCCAAGATCTTGAAAGTTATACTCCCTCGCAAGGTAGTTAGTGGAATTGGTAACATTCTCCATAAACCAAGCCTTAAGCTTAGAATTTGGATGGAACTTTTTAACAGCTACAATTTTTAAAAACGTTTCGGTTAATGTTACCCCCATAGATTTATCAGCTTTTCCTGATCGATTTGAACTTGAAAAGCTCACACAAGGAGGGCTTCCCAAGATCACATCTGTATCGGGCAATGCCTCAATAAGATCAACGTTATCCTTAAAGTTCAATATATTTGTAAGGATGCCCTTATTTTCGCCGAAATTATGAGAGTAGGTATCTATAGCGGGTTTCCAATAGTCGTAGCCGTTTACAATCTCAAATCCTTGTTGTCTAAACCCTTCCGAAAACCCTCCAGCGCCACAAAAAAGATCGATCACAGTAATATTATCCATGATCGGAATATAGACAGATGTTTTAGTTATTTAAAATCAAATTTTTCAGCTTTTCCACAACACTACCAATATTCGCTTTTATCTCACATTCCCAAACAGTTAAAACTTTCCAACCTAAATTATTAAGGTCCTTTTCCTTTCTTTGATCTCTATTTAAATTTTTAGAAAATTTCCCAGTCCAAAACTCTACATTACTTTTAGGAAAATTGGGTTTACATATAGAGCAGCGATGCCAAAAGCACCCATTAATAAATATGGCTAGCTTTTTCCCCCGCTGTCCGAAGTGTTCCACTTCGGACCTCTATGCCTGTAGTCTATGACTACACCATACACCAAAAATGCCGCCTTAAGCATATAGAGCGGCCTCCTAACCCCCAGGACATTAACTTTCATCACCATTCCCGGTCGCAAAACACCCAACCACCTCAAAATCAACCCCTAACCACCCAATACAAAAACCACCGTACACCCCTACACTCAAAAAGCGCATTTCGACGGGAAATACAGCTGTAGATCAGGCAATTAGGTGATGCAAAATATGCACGATCGGCGGAGGAATTAAAAGGCTGTAAAAGAGCACTTTAACAGCAGGTGCAAATAGTCACCGTGCATATTTGCGCATTTCGGGATGCAAGTAACTGGTGATGAGGGAATTGCGATTTCCGGTCGGCGTGGGTATTTTGAACACTTAAGCCGCTGAGGGTAAGGTGCTTACAAAAACTGTTCAAATTAACCGGAAATGTGGGCGCCCAATTTGATGCGTTTTTAGGCTTAAAACGGCATTTTTAAAGCGTTTTAACCGCACTGGTACGCATTTTACGTGAACATTAAGCGATTTTACATCAATCCCTGTCCCGGCTCAGCTTGGTAATGACGAGGGTATTTTCGGTCAGTTCGGCCGTTTCGCGGCGGCGTTTAATGATGTGGATCGCAGCAAATAGCGCCTCGCGGAAGGATTCGTCTGATGCCTCGTTCTTACCTGCGATATCATATGCTGTTCCGTGGTCGGGCGAGGTACGTACAAAGCTTAACCCCGCCGTATAATTTACCCCCGATTCAAAGGCGATCTGCTTAAAAGGGATCAGGCCCTGGTCGTGGTACATGGCCAGTACGGCATCAAATTTTTTGTAGGAATCGTTACCAAAAAAGCCATCCGCTGCATAGGGCCCGAAAGCCAGAATATTGGCCGCACGTGCATCATTGATGGCAGGTACGATGACCTCCTGCTCTTCATTGCCGATCAAACCATTGTCGCCGGCATGGGGGTTTAGTCCCAACACGGCTATCCTTGGCTTTTGGATCCAGAAATCTTTTTTCAGACTCTCGTTCATCAGCTTCAGTTTGGCCAATATCTTTTCAGACGAAATAGATTTTGACACCTCAGCCAATGGTATATGGCCGGTAACTACGCCTACGTGCAAGTCATCGCTCACCAAAAACATCAGCACCTCGCTGGCGCCAGCGCGTTCCTGCAAATATTCAGTATGTCCGGGGAATCTGAAATCCTCGCGCTGTATATTATCTTTATTGATAGGGGCCGTAACCAGGGCATCAATTTCGCCGGCTACCAGGTCGTCAACCGCCCGCTGCAGCGAAAGAAAAGCATATTTACCACCTGTTTCGTTCACTTCGCCCAAGTCTATCTTTACATCCTCTTCCCAGCAATTGATCAGGTTAGCCTTGTTGTGCTGCACCTGTGAGGGGCTGTTGATCACAAAAAAATTAAGCTCGTTGCCAGGAATAGATTTGCGATGAAAGGAAGCCACCTTGGTATGGCCATAAACAATGGGCGTGCAGTAATCAAATATCTTCTGGTCCGACAGTGTTTTGATGATCACTTCCAGTCCTATACCATTCACATCACCTATACTGATACCTATTTTTAGTTTACTGCTCATTTTTTGATTATTTAGTCATTCGGCACTGGTCGATGGGCATTAGAATCCATGATCGCCATGCGCCAACCGCCTTGCGCACTCACCACCCACAAAGATGCAAATAAAATATTTTACCTGTTACTGGCACAAATATGTATAATTTGCGCAAATATTTGAATCGGGCATGTCACTGGTACGGGCAAAAAAACATCTGGGGCAACACTTTCTGACGGATAAAAATATCGCCGCCAAAATTGTGAACAGTCTGCGCCCTGCCGAAAACAGCTACAGCGAAGTGCTTGAGGTGGGCCCCGGCATGGGCATCTTATCCGATTTTTTATTGCAGCGAACCGATCTGCAAACTTTTTTGATTGATATCGATACCGAGTCGTACGAGTTTCTTCAGAAAAAATACCCCCAAATGGCTGAGCGACTAATTAATGATGATTTCCTGGAGATGGATTTCGGCAAAATATTTCAGCGGCCTTTCGGTATCATCGGCAACTTCCCGTATAATATATCTTCGCAGATACTATTTAAAGTGCTCGATAACCGCCAGCAGGTGGTTGAGGTAGTTGGCATGTTTCAGAAAGAAGTGGCCGAACGCTGCGCAGCCAAACCCGGCAGCAAGGAGTACGGTATCCTGAGTGTTTTTTTGCAGGCCTATTATAAGGTTGAATATTTGTTTACCGTGAAGGCCGGTGTATTTAACCCCCCGCCCAAAGTGTTATCGGCCGTTATCCGTTTAACCCGTAACCAGACTGCCGATCTTGCCTGCGACGAAAAATTGTTCTGGCAGGTGGTAAAGGCCGGTTTCAACCAACGGAGGAAGACGCTGCGCAATGCCGTTTCATCCCTCATCAATAAAGAAAAAATGACCACAGAGCCTCTGCTGGACCTGCGCGCCGAGCGCTTGAGTGTAGCTGATTTTGTGGCGCTAACAAATAAGATCACAGAGAACCGATCATGAAAAAAAACATCCTCATCGTCGACGACCTGCATCCCCTGTTTATGGAAATGGTGGAAGCCCATGGCTATCACTGCGATTACAGGCCCGGCATCAAACCCGAAGAAGCCTATGAAATAATTGGCCAGTACGAGGGCCTGGCCATACGGTCGAAGTTTTTGGTGACACCAGCGGTTATCGATAAAGCGACCAAATTACAATTCATTTGCCGTTCGGGTGCCGGTATGGATAATATCGACGAGGCCTACGCCACGCAAAAAGGGATCATCCTCATCAATGCGCCGGAAGGCAACCGCGATGCCGTTGGTGAACATGCCATAGGTATGTTGCTTAGCCTGATGAACAACTTTCAGCGGGCTGATGCTGAGATTCGGGAGGGGGTTTGGGCCCGAGAAGCCAACCGGGGTATCGAACTGAAAGGAAAAACAGTAGGTATTATTGGCTATGGCTATATGGGTAGTAGCTTTGCGCAAAAACTATCAGGTTTTGGCGTTAACGTGATCGCTTACGATAAATACAAAACGGGCTTCAGCGACCAATATGCGCGCGAGGTGAGCATGGAAGAGATCGTTAAGTACTCAGATGTATTGAGCCTGCATGTCCCTCTAACTTCAGAAACCCGTGGACTGGTAGACGATGAATACCTTTTCCATTTCAAAAAGCCGATATTCTTTATTAATACCTCACGTGGCAATGTGGTAAAAACCCAGGCAGTGTTAAATGCCATCAAACAAGGGAAAATCCTCGCCGCCGGTCTGGACGTGCTCGAACAGGAGAAATTTCCGGCACTTGCTGAGCAAACGTGGTTTGAAGAATTGAGGCGATCGGGTAAAGTACTACTAAGTCCGCATGTGGCTGGCTGGACCTTCGAATCCTATCGCAAATTAAGCGAAGTAATGGCCGAAAAGCTGATCAAACTGGCGCTGTAAAATGGGTAGCTGAGCAATTAATTCGCTCAAATAATTTTGATATTCAAACTTAAATCATTTATCTTCGTTTTACTAAGACGCAAGACTATGCAGGCGGATGCCCACATAGTCTTGTTTGTTTTTTAAGCGTCAACCGTCCTTCCTTGTACCAGGGGGACTGTTTTTTTTGGTATCTGTTTATAAACTAAAGAATTAAAATTAGCGAGTATGGCTGAGGTAGCATACTATACCAGGGATGGCCTGGATAGGTTAAAAGAAGAATTACAACAATTAAAAACGAGCGGTCGCGCAAATATTGCCAAGGCTATTGCCGAGGCCCGTGATAAAGGCGACCTTTCGGAAAATGCCGAATACGATGCAGCAAAAGAGGCGCAGGGACACCATGAGGCCAAAATAGCCCGTATGGAAGAATTGCTGGCTACGGCACGTTTACTGGATGAAAGCAAACTGGATAGCTCAAAGGTTTTGGCGCTATCGAAAGTGAAAATAAAAAATACCAAAAACGGCACTACCATGACCTACCAATTGGTATCCGAAAGTGAAGCCGACCTTAAATCGGGAAAAATATCGGTTTCTTCACCGATCGCCAAAGGTTTACTTGGGAAAAAAGTGGGTGATACCATCGAGATCACCGTACCAGCCGGCAAGATAGAGTTTGAGGTATTGGAGATAAGCAGGTAATAAATAATTAGTGAATGAGTGAGTTAGTGATTGAGTGAGTGGTTAATTGTTCATTTAATTATTTTGGTATCAAAAACGGGGTATTACCTGATTTAATAGTATAACACCTTAATTATTCAGTCATTCACTCAATCACCAATTCACTCATTAAAATGACCATATTTTCAAAGATCGTCGCCGGGGAGATTCCCGCCTATAAAGTAGCGGAAACCAACGATTACCTGGCTTTCCTGGATATCAGCCCACTGGCCGAAGGGCATGTATTGGTGATCCCAAAACAAGAGGTAGATTATATTTTTGATCTGGATGATGAGCTGTATACCGGCTTACAAATATTTGCTAAAATAGTGGCCAAAGGCTTAGGTAAAGCCATTCCATGTAAACGTATCGGCGTTGCCGTTATAGGCCTTGAAGTGCCTCATGCGCATATACACCTCGTACCAATGAACAGCGTGAGCGATCTGAACTTTGCACGTCCCAAACTAAGCTTTAGCCCCGAACAATTGCAGGCAACTGCCGAAAAGATAAGGGCGGCTTTGGTGATTTGAGAATTTGAAAATTTGAGGATTTGAAAATTTGAAGATGTTTAATTAATCAACCATCCCCATTTTCAAATTTTCAAATTGACACATCTTCAAATTGCCTCATCTTCAAATTGACTTCTTCTTTCCAATCCCACTCACTCTGTCGGTGTTATCTTTCACAAAGGTCTCCCATCCTGAATAGGATTTTTTGGCGGACCCTTTGCCAATTCCAGTACTGATCTTTTGGAACGAATGGCAAACGGCTACCGCTAGCCCGTCAGTCGCGTCCAGGAATTCAGGTGTTTCCTTAAAACTAAGCAGGGTTTGCAGCATGGCAGCTACCTGTTCTTTGGTGGCGTTACCATTTCCGGTGATGGCTTGTTTGATCTTCCGTGGCGAATATTCGGTGATACTAACGTTACGTGAGAGTGCGGCTGCCATAGCTATGCCCTGCGCCCGGCCAAGTTTTAACATCACCTGTATGTTTTTACCGTAGAAAGGAGCCTCAATGGCCAGACAATCGGGATGGTATTGATCGATCAGGCTAACGGTTTTCTCAAAAATGCGCTGCAGTTTCAGCATATGATCGTCAATGGCACCCATCTTTACCACACCCATACTGATCAGTTCCATCTTGCGACCGGTTTCTTTCACCAGTCCGTAACCCATCACCGCTGTACCTGGGTCGATGCCTAAAATGATACGTTCTTTCAGATCGGGTTGCTGCATGGAATTGGGATATGTTGCAGACTTACGAAGTTTTAAAAACTTCGTAAGTCTTAAGTATTAACGCTGCAAAACTAATCTTTCAGAGGCATATTTCGTAGCTCTTGCATGTAATCATTCCTTGAAATCATCCTTGCGCCCATTGATTCCAGGTGTTCGGTATGCACCTGGCAGTCGATCAGGTTAAAATCGCCACTTTGCGACAGGCTGATCAGAGCGGTTTTAGACGCATTGCTTACCCGGCTAAACATACTTTCACCGCAAAACACCTTGCCGACAGCTACACCATATAAGCCCCCGGCCAATTGGTTATTGTCCCAAACTTCAACAGAATGCGCATGGCCACACCGATGTAATTCAATGTAGGCTTCTCTCATATCGGCAGTGATCCAGGTACCATCCTGGCCCTGGCGGGTCGTTGTTGAACAGGCATCGATCACCCGATCGAAACATTGGTTACGGGTTACGCTAAAACGGCCTGACCGGATAACCTGCCGCATGCTTTTGCTGAACTTTAACTCATCCGGAAAAAGCACAAAACGCTCGTGCGGCGAATACCATAGGATGGGCGTATCGTCACTATACCAGGGGAAAATGCCATTTTGATAGGCTAACAGCAGGCGTTCGACCGATAAATCGCCGCCTACGGCCAGTAAACCGTCCTCTTCGGCCAAAGCCGGGTCCGGAAACAGCAAACGTTCGTCGAGCCTGAAGATCACCCGGCAAATTTAAACCTTCTTTTTGATGACCAGTTTTTTATTCTGTGCTTTGGCTACGCTGTCAAAATATTCCTGCATTTCGGTGTATTTGGCTGCAGGTATAACCTGATTATTTAATACAAATTTTGCCGTGCCTATTACCTGGTTCTTATCTTTATTGTAAACATAATTAAGGGTATAAAGGCCGTTCGTGAATTTCAGGCTGGCATTGGCGGGCAGTGATTCCACCTCGTAACCGGATGGAAGATCGATCGTTGTCACGCAGGACTTCTGCAAAGGGAAATCAAAGTAATAATCATTCACACGTTTTTCTTCAACCGGAGCAGTAAAGCGAAATAGTGGAAAAACCATAGCCCGATAAAACTGCTTATCA
The DNA here is from genome assembly GCA_903863845.1 of uncultured Mucilaginibacter sp. Lineage (GTDB taxonomy): Bacteria > Bacteroidota > Bacteroidia > Sphingobacteriales > Sphingobacteriaceae > Mucilaginibacter. Next base: position 29,083 of record CAIPDP010000053.1, read on the forward strand.
CCTGCTATTACATCACAAAACTTGTCATATTCAAGGTTTAAATTCACATGTTTGGTGTACAGCGTGTCTTTGCCCGGATCGTAATCAAATACTGTTGGTTGTTTGATATCCAGGACCCTTTGCCAAAATTCTTTTTGATCATCCAGTTTGGTAGCGGTAAGTTCAATGTATTCCAGTCGGTATTCGCCGGTAGCATTAATCAGAATTGTGGCTTTTGCACCACCATCTTCCTTAAGCTGCAGATGCACATTACAATTAAATTCATTGTTAGAGGGTTTACTTTTGGGTGTATGTACCAATTTGCCTCCGTTCTCGGTAACCATCACTCCCACCCTATCCAGAGTCGATTCGTCAAGCGTACCAAATGGTTGATGATTTCCAGTACATTCAAGCCAGGTGGTATCATTTTTAAACGGAACAACAAGTATCTCGTGGTTAAAAACATTATAAGGGAATGCTGCATTTGCTGACTTTCCGTTCATTCCCCGGTTTATAACGACCCAATAGGACGGAATATTGATCGCTTTGAGTAAAGCATACATATAATTCGCAAGTGCCTTACAATCGCCATATTTCTTTTGATCGACAAAATTGGCATCAAAAGGCTTAAAGCCGCCAATTCCCAGGTCGACGCTTACATAACGCATACTCTTTTGCAGCAATTCATAAAGGAATTTCACCTTGAGCTTTTCGCTTTTGATAGAGTCGGTCATTTTTCTGACCTCTTCAACCCGTTGCGGACTCAAAGTACAAACGTCTTTATTCAGGTCGTAGATCCATTTACCGAAATCGCTCCAGGTACTAAAATCACCCGGATAACCAAAGCAGTTAAACTTTGATTGTGCAAACCAAATTTGCGGAATTACCTTGTCAGGCAAAATGCTTTCTTCTTTTTTGGTTGCCTTAATATTGCTAACTTCCCACATGTATACATCCTTGTCGGCCGATTTCGCCAACTGCGGGCTAATTTTGATATTATTATTCAAGTAACGAAAGCCAGCATTTGGAGCAATGCTTACCCTACAATAGGCATGTTGAACGCTTTGCTCTGCTTCTTCTTTTGGCGCCCATCCACCGAGGTCGAACGAACTGTTTACCTCTTTTTCATAGCTAATTTCTACTGTAGTTGGATAACTGGCAATGGTATGTACGATTGACAATTTTCGTTCATCACTCACTAACGACTCCTCACTTTCAATGGCCTGGTCGTAAAGATCACTCTTATGGTATTTTTTTATCTGCTTGCCTGAAGCATCATAAATGACCATTTCAAATGAACTGACATTAACAAATTTCTTATTGTAACCCAAGGCGACATAAGATTGGTAATCTGCTTTTTCGTTTAATACTGTTACAATTGAATGCGACTTGTAAATATATTTTCCCGGTCCTGATACATTATACTCTTCATACTGGAAGCGCAAAACCGAATTAGCGTTTTCTTTTAATGAATCTGCGATCCCCTCGCTGGTATACAGGTCTTTTGTGATCTCCTTTTCCTGAGCAGATAGGGTAGAACAGGCGAAGCCTAACAAGCACCAGCAAGCAATTGTAATTTTTAAATAATTATTCACGATATCACCCTTTCTTTAATACGATCTGATCATTCATCAGTTCATACATTTTTTTGTAAAATGCGCGTAGTTCCTCATAATTCTCTTTGAATATGATCGATTTGCGGTAAACAATATTGTAGCGTACAGTAATTGTTCCTTCATTTTCGGCAACCAATCGCCTGAACGAAATACTTTGGTCTGACATCGCCATCCGGGTACTAGCAGGCAGGGCATCAACTTTATAACCAGCAGGTATCTTGTAATTACCGGTAATGGTATAGTTCGGCAGGTATCCAAAATCAATGTCTGTCATTCGCTTTTCACTTAGAAAGGGATTGCTCTGCAAGGCAGTAAACAAATTAGGTTTGAAATAAATATATGTACCATCCGAGCCCGTCAGATCAAGGTTAAAATCGATATTCTGTATAAGCGGCAGCGAATCCGTCTCCATATTTTCAACTTTCAGAGAAGTAATTTTAAGGTCGTTATTGCCGTCTTTCAAATCTTCGATATACTTTTTCTCACCTTCAGACTTGTAGCTATCAATATCACCAAGCCTGTTGTACGAAAAGCTGCTTATTTGCGCAGTGCCCTTCATTTTTCCATCAGCAGTAATATCGGCATTTAAAAGTATGGCTTCCCTTGCAGGGTTGTTGTTCTGAATAAAAGTGACATCGTATTTTTTATTATCCTTATCAATGCTTAGTCCGAATGAATTTAAAAAATAGAAGGGTACAATGTTGTAAACATTGCTCTTTTGCGTGGCATCAAGGATATAAAAGTTAGCGCTGTCTATCGGCACATAGGTTCCTGAGGTATTGAAAAGATATAGTGATGGATATGCCGGATTGATCCTCCCATTTTGTCGGGTACTTAACAATATTGGGTAAGCTGTCACTCCGGCTCGTTTTAATAAATGATAAACCATAAGGTTGATCTCGGTAGCATTGCCAACCTTTTTATCCCAGGCCTTTGGAGTACCATCTTCTGTATAGATGCCATGTCCATCATTCCACTTCATCGTGTTTTTTACCTGGTTAAACAGGTATTCAATTTTTTGATCATTGGTTTTTAAAGTTTTAGCATGGTTTAATATTTCCTCCTCGCCATTTAGCTTCCTGTTAAACTGTCCTCCAAAGTCATCATCATCGGCAATTTCCTGCCCCACCTTGGTCCAGTTTTCCAGGAAATTGGTACCAACAACGCCATTTCCTGGCGTGTAACTTAACAATTGCGTTTGAATAAGCTGCAGGTTATCCTGAACCGAACTCATATGAGGTTCGTCATTAATTGAAGGAATGTTGGCCAAGGCCATTTTTCCAAGTTGCCCCTGGGGGTCTTTAAGATAGACAGCATATGGCAATGTTACCCGCACCAGGTTTTTATAGTGAAGTACATCAGGTACCTTAGCCTCAATTTCGCTGTAGCGTGTAGGAAGCTCGCCCTGGAACGACCAATCAGGGAAGTTTCCGATGCTTTGGCTGAGCACCTGGTATTGGTATTCGATAATTGAACCAGATTTTAAATTCGGGAAGGCAAATGATATCTCCGAACGACGTTTATCTAATCTTTTATCGAAGATCTGCTTTTTGTCAACTTTAGTAAATTCTGGAACGCCATTATTATTATTGATGGTTTGGGCCTGCAATTTTTCTACCCACTCATTATGGTTTCCCCCATAATATTTAATATGTACATCTCCGGCTTTCTTGCCATTCTCATTAAAAATTTTGATCCTGACATGGCGTTCATAAATGATCTCAACATCTGAAAAGAAAACTGTTGCTTTATCAAACAGCACTTCTGCATTAGCATCCTTTTCAAAGTCACATTCTTTGAGTTCCAAATCAGCTTTGTCAACTTTTCCAAAAGCCTGGACATTGGCGGTGGTTTGTGCACTTGCAGTAAGTACTGTCGCACAAAAAATAAAAATTAGGGAAATTCGGTTCATGATTAAAAATATAGGTTTGGTTAAGGTTGCTTAGTTCTTCAGTTCGTATCAATTTGCTTTCGCTCTTTTCAGTACGATCTGTTCGTCAAGCATATCGTACATTCGTTTATAAAATTCACGCAGATCAGGGTATTCGGCTTTTGAATACCTCGTGCGGGTAACGTAGATCTCGTAGCGCAAAGCAAGATTTCCATCTTCTTCAACTTGAAGCGTTCTTCTGAATTTTATGCCTTTATCAGGCATGATGAGCGTAATATTTTTAGGGATCGATTCGACAGCATATCCGGCAGGTAATTTATAATTCGCTGCAATAACACGCTTGTTTCCATAACCAAAATCGATCAATCCACTGCGCGTTTCGCTTAAAAACGGGTTGGTATGCATTGGAGTGAAGATATTCGGATTGAAAAATATATAGTTATCCGTACTGGTCAAATCATCGGAAAAGTCAAAACTTTGTAACAGAGGCAGGGTGTCGGTCTGCATATTTTCCAACTTCAGGTTAGTAATTTTCAATACGTTATTACCACCCGTAAGGTATTCTTTGAATTTTTCATCGCCCGAACGTTTATAGAGCTCAAGTTCCTTCGTTCGATCATAGGCAAAACTGGCGATCTGTGCTGTACCCTTCATTTTCGCTTCCGGACTCAGGTCGGCATTGATCAGGATAGTTTCCCGGGCATTGTTTTTACATTCAATAAAAACCATCTTATTATTGCCCTTATCTTTATCAAGCATCAGGCCGTATGAATTTAGCAACTCAAAAGGCACCTGGTTGTAAGTGTTAAACCGGTCTGTCGCATCCAAAATATAGTAGTTATCATCGGGTGTTGGCACATAGGTTACCAGTTTGTTGATCATGAATCGATCAACAAATTCAGGTTCTATCAAACCATTGTCGCGGGTACTTACCAGCATAGGATAAGCTTCGACACCGCTTTTCTTTAGCAGATGATACAGGATTGCATTAACCTCGGCTGAATTACCTACACGCTTTTTCCAGGCATTTTTTATACCATCTTTTGATCCCCAGCTGGTAAAGCCATTCCACCCTATCGTGCTCTTGACCGTGTTATAGACGTAAGCTATTTTTGCTTCAGTTGACTTTAATGATTGCGCATGTTTGACCAGAGTGTCCTCATCACTCAGGTGTTGGTCCAATTCTTTAAAATATTCTTTTTCATTGGTCAGTTTTTTTCCTATTGATTCCCAGGTGTCGTTCAATTGAATCATTTTCCCATCATAATCTTGTATGGCTGTCAACAACAGGGAAACACTTTGCTTGGCATCGCCAGGCGCGCGCATATAGGCTTCATCCTTCGTTGAGGGCATTTCAGAAGCCGCCCATATATGTCCCCCGATCAGCAAAGTATCTTTAGAAAAGGGACGAACAACCCGGGTAAGTGCTTTAAACTGTAACCTTGAATTGAAAAATGCATCCATCTCGCTATAGCGCGTAGGTAAGTCCGATTGGAAATACCAGGCAGGGAAGTTGGTGGCTATAGTACGTGCCATTACATACCTGTACTCGATCACCGATCCGGGTTTTACTGCGGGAAACGAAATCACCAAAGCATCTTTGGTACGATCAGTATGCTCGGCAAATATCTGCTTAGGGTCCACTTTCGTGATCACAATTTTACCTTTCTCAAGGTTGATTGTCTGGGCTTCTATGTCATACACGTGATCAACGCCATACATATTATCATACTCTATCCTTACATTACCCGCATCCTTCGCTTTTTCATTAAATATTTTGATTCTTTTATGCCGCTCCATCGTAAGTGTCCCCATCAGGCTAAACACAACACGAACACGGTCAAATAGCACCATGGCATTGGCATCTTTTTCAAAACTGCAGGTATTTAGTTTTAGATCGGAGGTGTCAATATTTCCATAACCCCGGGTTTGGGATGTGGCAATTTGCGCGATTGTGACCAGGATAATTAGCAAAAGTATATTCTTCACTTTTACAAGGTTTAGAGCTTGCAGATGTAATAATAGAAATTTATTCAGAAATTTAAAAATATCGATTTTAAACCTGTTTGCTCCTAATGAGTCAAATTTAGTATGGATGATCTGAGACCTATAAAACATTTATATGCCAGGGCAGGCTTCGGCCTTCGTTTTGCCGACCTTAAAAAAGCAAAACGCACTTCGATAAGCAGGGCGGTAAAAGATTTATTCAATTCATCTGAAACCGACCAATCACTTAAGGTAGTACAGTCAAACCTGGATGTGATGGCTGTAATGAGGGCTGATGCTGATGCCAAAAAAATGCTGTTACAGCAACAACGCCAGTTGGAAAAAGACCTCAATTTGAGCTGGTTCAACCAGCTCAATACTACCGAAACAGTATTGCGCGAGAAAATGACGCTGTTTTGGCATAACCATTTTGCTTGCCGCATTAACAATGCAGCTTATGCCCAGCAACTGAATAATATACAGCGCAGCAATGCCCTTGGTAATTTCAGGGAACTGGTATTGCAGGTTTCCAAATCGCCGGCAATGCTGCAATTTTTAAACAACCAGCAGAACCGGAAAAATCATCCCAATGAAAACTTTGCCCGCGAGTTGATGGAACTTTTTACCATTGGACGCGGCAATTATACCGAGCAGGATGTAAAAGAATCGGCAAGGGCCTTTACGGGTTGGGGCTTCGATAAAGACGGGCATTTTATCGATCGGCCGTTTCAACATGACGGGGGCCCGAAAACTTTCCTCGGTAAGTCGGGTAATTTTAGTGGAGAGGATATCATCAACATTCTGCTCGAGCAAAAGCAAACCGCCCGGTTCATTTGCGGTAAATTATATAAATACCTGGTTAACGAGGTGCCCGACACCGTTCATATCAACGCGATGGCAGATCTTTTTTATGCGAATAAATACGAGATCAAACCATTGCTGGAATATGTTTTTAACGCCGACTGGTTTTATGAAGAAAAAAATATCGGCAACCTTGTTAAGTCGCCGGTTGAACTGGCAGTTGGCTTAAGCCGGCAGTTTTATATCACCTATCAGCATCCCGAAGTATTGCTCGAGTTTCAGCGCACGCTGGGTCAGACATTGTTTAATCCGCCGAATGTTTCCGGATGGCCGGGCGGACGAAACTGGATCGACAGCTCCTCGCTGATGTATCGCTTAAAAATACCTTCGCTGGTGCTAAATGGCGGTTTGATCGATTTTGCCGGCAAAGCCGACCCCGAAGATGAGGCTTACCTGGCAGCAACACGCAACCGGCAAACTGCCGTTAATACCCGCGTACAAACGCTGCCCGACTGGGATAAGTTTTTAGACGGAATGCCTAAACATTTATCCAATGTTGAAATTGCACAATTCCTGCTCGAGCCGAAAATGGGTCAAACTGTGCAGAACGCGGTTGTACAAGCGGCAGATTTAAAAACCCTGGCGATAGAGATCGTTTCTACGCCGGAATATCAACTTTGCTAGTTAGCAATGTGTGAATGAGTGAGTGAATTTTTGTTTGCCAACTCATTAATTAAAAAAACTACTAAATGATTTAACCACTCTCTAACTCACTCATTCACTAATTCACTAATTAAAAAAGCATGAAACGTCGCGATTTTCTAAGAAACACCGCCCTGGCTTCCGGAGCTTTTATGGTTCCGGCATTTTTGAAACCGCTGGAGGCCCTGGCTTCCACCCAGATGAATGGTCAGCGTAACCTGGTGATCATCCAGCTTTCTGGTGGCAACGATGGTTTAAATACGATCGTACCTTTTGGCGACGACAGCTATTACCAAAAGCGCGGCAGCATTGCCATTAAACCCTCAGATATTATTAAGCTGGATGACATGCAGGGTTTCAATCCTGGGCTATCTCCGCTTAAAGAGTTGTACGACCAGGGTTGGATGAGCATAATCAATTCGGTGGGTTACGCAAATCCCGACCGTTCGCATTTCCGTTCGATGGACATTTGGCAAACTGCCAGCGATTCGAACCAATTTCTGAGTACGGGATGGATCGGTCGCTACCTCGACTCCAGCTGCCAGACCTGTCGCAATCCTTATACCGCAATTGAAGTTGATGATACTTTGTCGCTCGCACTGAAAGGATCATCCATGAAGGGCATTGCTGTTCAGGATCCAGCCAAACTGTACCAGGAAACGCGCGAGCCTTTTTTCAGGGACCTGGCCCACGATGCCCAGGGCGAACACCTGAACGAGGACAACCTGGGTTATTTGTACAAAACGATGGTCGAGACCTATTCCTCGGCAGAATATATCCAGCAGACCTCTAAAATATATGCCGTAAAAGGCACTTATCCCAACACCCAACTCGGCAACCAGTTGAAAACCATATCGAAATTCATCAATTCAGGTTTAAGCACGCGTGTTTACTATGTTTCGCTGAGCGGTTTCGACACGCATGTGGGGCAGCAAAACCAGCAAAACAAACAACTCAGCACCTACGCCGATGCGGTGGCTGCCTTTATAAAAGATTTGAACCAGACCGGTAAACTCAATGATACGCTTGTGATGACCTTTTCAGAATTCGGGCGCCGGGTCGAACAAAATGCCAGCAATGGTACCGATCATGGAACGGCGAATAATGTATTGCTCTTCGGCGGTCAGATCAAAAAGCCGGGCATATTTAATGAAGCACCTAACCTCAGCGACCTGGATAATGGCGATTTGAAATACCAAATAGATTTTCGCCAGGTATACGCGACAATGCTCGATAAATGGCTGGGCGTAAATAATGCACAGGTGCTGGGGAAAAACTTCGCGGGATTGGCTGTTGTTTGATGGGGGGCTGAAAGATCGGATCAAAACAGATTTGCGAAGTTTTAAAAACTTCGCAAATCTGTTAGCTTGTATTCTTTTCAACACGATGCATCATTCGGGCTCTCGATTGCTATCGTGATATAGGATTCAGACTTCCGGATCAAAGAAATTTAAACCCGACACTCAAAGCCCACAGGCTTTGCTTTTGTCCGAAGTTTGGGTTAATTTTGTTCAGGCTTCCTTCGTAACGCAGGTCGACGGTTAAAACACTGATGTCTACACCCGCTCCAGCCTGGTATCCTATTGTACTGCTGTTGTATTTACCAAAATCAAGATAAGCTGCCTGAAAAGTCTGGGAGAAACTCTCGCTTTTGTCAACAATATAGGTATACTCCGGACCGGCCATTAACCTGAAATTCAGAGCATCCGGACCGAATTTATAGCCCAGTAACACTGGCACTGTAAGATTGGTAAATTTAATATTTGCAGATGCACTGTTATCGTTGGTGCTGATATTACCGCCTGTACTGCTCAGATAAACTTCGGGTTGCAGGTAAAATGCGCTACCGAAACGGGCAAACACCCCCGCCTGATAGCCAGTCTTGGTCGAGCTTTTGAAATTGTCGGCATTAATGTTGGAAAAGTTTACGCCACCTTTTACGCCAAGGGAAAACTGGGCCTTTGCACTCATCGCTACCGCCACCAGCATGATGGCACTTAAAAGAAATTTTTTCATAATATTTAAAGTTTATTTTTTTAAAAACTGTTAAGACCGATAAAGGTTTCAATTATTTGATATCCGAATAATTTGCAGATGCCAACAACAGATTTTTTCTATTTTTGCAGAAACATAAATTCACTATGGCAGAGATCAGTATTAGTAACAAAGACTGGCCGCGCATAAAGATCAAATTGCAGCGCAAATACAACGATTTGACCGATGAACAACTTCAATATACTGAGGGGCAGGAAGAACAACTGATCAGCAAGGTTTCTGAACTGGTTCACCGGGATCGTGCCTATGTAGTATTCACCCTTAAAAAGGCTTTGGTGAATATTGATAACAATCGTTTGTAGTTAATCATATTCTCAGGACATGTCTTGCGAATACCCCTGAACTGCTATGATAACCACCATCATTTTCGATCTCGGCGCTGTATTGATCGACTGGAACCCCCGATTGATGTACCGCACTTTGTTTGATGATGAAGCTGAGATGGAAAAGTTCCTGGCTGAGGTCGCCACTTCCGACTGGAACGAAGAACAGGATGCCGGCAGGCCACTGCTGGAAGGCACCGAAATACTAATACAGCAATTCCCCGAACATGAACACCTGATCCGTGCCTTTTACGGCCGCTGGGACGAGATGCTGGGCGAAGCTTTTCATGATACGGTAGCCATATTCAAAAAACTAAAAGAGAGCGGCAAATACAAGATCTACGCCCTCACCAACTGGTCGGCCGAAACTTTTCCGGTTGCAAAGGCAAGATTTGAGTTTCTGAACTGGTTTGATGGCATCGTGGTATCAGGCGAAGAAAAAATGCGCAAGCCAACCCCCAAATTTTATCATATTCTGCTTAACCGTTACGAGGTAAACGCTCAGGAATGTTTATTTATAGACGACAATTACCGTAATATTTTGGCCGCAGAGAAGATCGGGATCGAGTGTATTCATTTTACTTCGGCTGAGGCATTGGAGCAGGAATTGAGTAAAAGGGGCGTGCTTTAGAGGAAAATTTACCGCTACAAAAGTTTTGTCAATGACAACTACTTAATGCAGGAATCATTTGCTAGAATATCGCTTCCGCAATCTTCCTTGTAGGCCCGGGGTTACTCATGGTATAAAAATGCAATACGGGGGCACCAACGGCAACCAGTTCTTTACACTGATTGATCATCCACTCGATACCAGCTTCTTTCACTTCTTTCTCAGATTTACAATTATTGATGAGGTCGCTCAGGTCTTCGGGGATATCAATATGGAATATTTTAGGCAAGCTGATCAATTGTTTGGAGGATGTGATCGGCTTTAGTCCTGGTATAATAGGAACTGTGACGCCGTTCTCGCGGCAGAGTTTCACAAATTCCACATACTTGCTGTTATCAAAAAACATCTGGGTAACAATAAAATTGGCACCCATTTCAACTTTTTGCTTAAGGTATTTGAAATCAGTTTTCAGGTTTGGTGCTTCAAAATGCTTTTCGGGATAACCCGCTACGCCAATGCAAAAGTCGGTATTAGCCACTTCATGATCTTCGTACAGATACTTGCCCGAATTCATATTCACGACTTGTTCCAGCAATTCAGTCGCATGTGCGTGACCGCCCGGTGTTGGTATGAACCCCGAATCCGCCATGCGCGAATCGCCCCGCAATACCAATACATTATCGATACCCAAAAACTGCAGATCGATGAGTGCATTTTCCGTTTCCTCTTTAGTAAAGCCCCCACAGATGAGGTGAGGTACGGCATCCACTTTATACCGGTTCATGATGGCAGCACAGATCGCTACAGTTCCCGGACGCTTGCGGTAGGAAACCTTTTCTAACAAGCCATTATCGTGCTGCTTATAAATATAATCTTCGCGATGATAGGTTACATCAATAAACGGCGGATTAAAGTCCATTAAAGGATCAATGGCATTGTAAATGCTTTGTATGCTATGTCCTTTTACCGGCGGCAGCAGTTCGAAAGAGAAAAGTGTTTTGCCTTTGGCAGCGTTAATGTGTTCGGTTATCTTCATTTGTGATCCGGTATGGGTCAAATATAGTTAAATTGTGATTTGCGAGGCCTACAGGATCCTAGCCGTGTTATTGCAGCTTAAAGGCATGCCTTGCGATTGCCACGTCATTTCATTCCTCGCAATGACAGCTTTTTTATGATTCGATCAACAAACTCCTCAATAATTTAAATTCGGTCCCAGCCAACGCTCAGCTTCCTCCAGGGAAATGCCTTTTCGTTTGGCATAATCTTCCACCTGGTCTCTGCCGATCTTACCCAAACCAAAATACCTCGATTGCGGGTGCGCAAAATAAAATCCGCTAACCGATGCTGCCGGCGTCATCGCCAGGCTTTCGGTAAGGAACATTTTTGCATTGTCGCCGGCCTTCAACAGTTCAAATAAAGTCGTTTTTTCGGTATGATCGGGGCAGGCAGGATAGCCCGGGGCAGGACGAATTCCCTGATAGCTTTCTTTGATCAGATCATCCGTACTTAAAGCTTCATCAGCTGCATAACCCCAATATTCTCTGCGAACCAATTCGTGCATCTTTTCTGCAAATGCTTCTGCAAGGCGGTCGGCCAGCGCTTTGGCCATGATGCTGTTATAATCGTCGTGATCTTTTTCAAACTGGGCCACTAACGCATCGCAGCCGATACCGGTAGTTACTGCAAAACCGCCAAAATAGTCGGGAATACCGCTATCTTTTGGTGTGATGAAATCTGATAGCGCATAATAGGGTTCGCCTTTAACCTTTTCGGCTTGCTGGCGCAGGGTATAAATATTGTTTAAAACCTTTGTCCGGCTTTCGTCCGAGTACAATTCAATATCATCACCAATACTGCTGGCTGGCCAGAAGCCAATGACACCATTAGCTTGCAGCAGTTTTTCATCTACTATCTTTTTCAACAATGCCTGTGCATCATCAAAAAGCTTTTTGGCTTCTACACCCACGAACTTATCATGGAATATTTTCGGATAGCTGCCACGAAGTTCCCAGGTATGGAAAAATGGCGTCCAGTCGATATAAGGCATCAGTTCTTCCAGCGGGTAGGCTTCAAAAACTTTTGTACCGGTAAACTTAGGCTTAGGCGCAACCGAGCTATTCAGCTCAAGCTCCAATTTTTGACTCCGAGCATCTTCAATACTCACAAAACGTTTATCCGAACGCTTGTTGAGGTGTGCCTCACGTGCTTTTTCGTATTCGTCTTTAATAGTCTGGATATAGTTATCGCGGGTATCCCGGTTCATCAGGTTACTGCAAACCGTAACACTACGCGAAGCATCCAGCACATGAACCGCAGCGCCTGAATAGTTTGGCGCCACCTTAACCGCCGCATGAATACGCGAGGTAGTTGCCCCACCAACCAATAAAGGAATTGTGAAACCCTCACGCTCCATTTCTTTAGCGAAATGCACCATCTCATCCAGCGAAGGGGTGATCAGGCCGCTCAATCCTATAATATCTACATTTTGCTTTTTGGCTTCTTCAATAATGCGTTGTGCTGGTACCATCACCCCGAGGTCTATTACCTCAAAATTATTACAGGCCAATACCACGCCTACAATATTTTTACCGATATCGTGCACATCGCCTTTCACCGTTGCCAATAACACCTTACCAGCGTTGCTGCGCTGGTCGGCGTCAGCATTATTTGCTTTTTCCAATTCGATGAATGGCAATAAATAGGCCACTGCTTTTTTCATTACCCTCGCCGATTTTACCACCTGCGGCAAAAACATCTTGCCCGAACCAAATAGGTCGCCCACGATGTTCATCCCATCCATCAGCGGCCCTTCGATCACATCCAATGGCTTGGGCAACAACTGGCGTGCTTCCTCAACGTCTTCGTCCAGATATTCGATGATACCTTTGACCAGCGCATGTGACAAACGCTCTTGTACCGTGCCTTTACGCCACTCTTCATCACGTACAATCTCTTTGCCTTTTGATTTGATGGTATCCGCAAACTCTACAAGCCGCTCTGTTGCGTCCTGGCGGCGGTTAAGCAGTACGTCCTCTACCCTTTCGAGCAGGTCTTTGGGTATTTCTTCGTAAACCTCAAGCATTCCGGCATTAACGATACCCATATCCAGCCCTGCTTTGATGGCATGGTACAGGAAGGCCGAATGCATCGCCTCGCGTACGACGTTATTGCCCCGGAACGAGAAGGAAATATTACTTACCCCACCACTGACTTTGGCCAGGGGCAGATTTTGTTTGATCCAGCGCGTCGCATCAATAAAGTCGACCGCATAATTATTGTGTTCTTCCAAACCGGTTGCAACGGTAAGGATATTCGGGTCGAAAATAATGTCCTGCGGCGGGAAGCCTACTTCGCTCACCAATATATCATAACAGCGCTTGCATATCTCGATGCGGCGGGCTAGCGAGTCGGCCTGACCATTTTCATCAAATGCCATTACCACGACTGCTGCGCCATAGCTTAATATTTTACGCGCTTGTTCCTTAAATTTCTCTTCTCCTTCTTTGAGGGATATCGAGTTAACAATACCCTTACCCTGCAAACATTTTAAACCTGATTCAATGACGGTCCATTTAGAAGAATCGACCATAATGGGCAGCTTGGCAATATCCGGTTCGGAAGCGATCAGGTTCAGAAAACGCGTCATCGCAGCTTCTGAGTCGATCATGCCTTCGTCCATATTCACGTCTATCACCTGTGCGCCACCCTCTACCTGCTGGCGGGCAACGGTTAAGGCACCTTCATAGTCTTCGGCCAGTATCAGTTTAGAGAATTTGGGAGAACCGGTAATATTGGTCCGCTCGCCAATATTTACAAAATTGGTATCCGGCGTAACGTTTACGGCTTCCAAACCGCTCAGTCGTAAATACGGATCAATTTTTGGTATTGCGCGGGGTTTGCCTTTGGCGGCTTTCTCGACGATATGACGAATATGATCAGGTGTTGTACCACAACATCCGCCCACAATATTCACCATGCCATGGGCGATGAAATCTTCAATGAAATGAGCAGTTTCATGCGGCACTTCATCGTAGCCACCAAACTCATTGGGCAATCCTGCATTGGGGTAGGCAGAAATAAATACATCCGATTTCTCGGCCAACTCTTCCAGGTGGGGACGCATTTCTTTAGCACCCAGAGCACAATTCAGGCCCACTGATAACAGATTACCATGGCGCACCGAATTCCAGAATGCCTCAACAGTTTGACCAGATAAGGTACGACCCGACGCATCGGTAATGGTACCTGATATCATGATCTCCAAACTGTTGCCTTTCAATTTTGATGCTTTTTTTAGCTCATTCTCATAGCGTTTGATGGCATAGATCGCTGCCTTGGCATTCAGCGTATCGAATATAGTTTCGATGATCAGCACATCCGAACCACCATCCACCAGGCCGCGAACCTGCTCATAGTAAGCTTCGGCAAGGTCGTCAAAACTAACGGCCCGATAGCCAGGGTCGTTCACATCCGGCGACATCGAAGCCGTACGGTTTGTTGGACCGATGGCACCTGCTACAAAACGTGGTTTAGCGGGATTGGTTTTATTGTACTCGTCGGCTATGTCTCGCGCTATACGGGCACCTTCGTAGCTGAGCTCGTAAGCCAGACTCTCCATTTGATAATCGGCCAGCGAAATGCGTTGCGTACTGAATGTATTGGTCTCGATGATATCGGCACCGGCATCCAGGTATTCTTTATGGATCGCGCGGATAATATCCGGGCGGGTCAGGTTCAGCAGATCATTATTGCCTTTGACATCGGTTGGGTGATCTTTAAAGCGCTCGCCTCGAAAATCCTCCTCGGTCAACTGGTAGCGCTGTATCAGCGTACCCATTGCACCGTCAATTACCAATATGCGCTTTTTTAATTCTTCTCTGATATTCATTTCTTTAAGGTATGAGATTTGAGATATTAGATTTGAGACAATTTTAATCTGCGAATGACCTGTCTCAACCCTATTAGCTTAAACCTGTTTGCTTTAGATAAGGAAGCCGGATTATTCAATTTCCAACAAAATACAGTCTCGAATCTCATATCTAAAATCTCCTATCTAAACTAAGCTTATCGAAAAGTCTGGTATTTGTCTGACCTTCGCTTATCTGTCCTAACCCTTTTTGAGGTGGTTAAGTAGAACGTAGCACCTTGTAAGCACAGGTTGCTAAGACTTCGCAGGGTCTAATCCCTCCGTCTTTCTCTATAAGCCACGCAAAATTGCACAATATGTGTGTAATATCAAAATGGGAGGGGGTTGACATGCGTTGAACCAGCAGCAAATGAAAATGATTTGACAATCCCTCGCCGCCCGACAGTTGTTGTGGCGATGGAAATTCCAAAATGTTCTCGCTTTAAAATATATATTTACAGCAATATTTAATTTTTTCTACGATATAAAAAATGCTGCTGATAATTTCTGCCTGATGCGCCTAAAACATATTGATATTTTAAGAGGAACAGCCGCAATTCTTGTCACCATATTTCATCTTACTGGCAGTAGCGGCCTCTCTAAAAGCACCGCATCATTTGGCAAATATGGTTTTGTCGGGGTTGAAATGTTTTTTGTTATCAGTGGATTTATTCTTCCCTACAGTTTGCACAAATCAAAATACCAGCTCAAAAACTTTTTTGCTTTTTGCGGTAAGCGCATTTTGAGAATTTATCCTCCTTATATCGCTTCAATAGCAATTAGTCTCGTCGTAAGTTTATTCATCGGCACAATATCAATAAACTGGAGGGCTGTCTTGCTGCACTTTGTATTTCTGAATTCTGTGTTTGGGTACAATGATTATTCGGCCGTATTTTGGACGCTAAAGGTGGAAGTTGTTTTTTACTTGTTCATAGGGCTCACTTTCCATCATTTAGTTACAGTAAATAACAGGTCGGTAATACTTATATTGTTCCTTCTTGGACTTCCTTTTTTCTATATCGATGTTTTTTTCATATTCTGGATGCCATTTTTTACATTAGGTATATTGTTGTATAACAAGATGTTTACCGCTATGAAACCAACTACATTTTGGATAATGGTGGCAATCGCATTACTTGTTAACTACCGTTTGCATGGTGCAGCCACTGTCATCGCTGCCCTCGCAGCTCTGCTCTTCCTGCTATATGCAGATCTTAAGTATTTTCCCGGCAGGTTGGGCAAAATATTGCTGTGGTTTGGCACTATCAGTTATTCATTATATTTAGTTCACTGGGAGATCGGTCGCGCAGGCGTTGTTATTAGCCGGCATATTCCTTTAGTTGGTCAATTTGAGACCGGGCGAGTTATTTTAGGGATAGGTCTGGCAATGTTTTGTGCCTATTTTTTTTTACCTGATTTTGGAAAAACCATCGACGCGTTTAGCAAATAATATCCAATACCACAAGGCCAATGATGGCAACTAACCAACAAGGCCAAAACCGCTAAAGTCCTATTAGTAGGCCGAAAATCCTGGAAATAAAAAGTTGTTCGGTGCAATCATTTCTTTGAAACAATACTTTGCCATTTGCGCAAAGAAACCCAACTTCGCAATCCGGCAAAAACATAGCATGACACATTATGAAAAGATCGCCGCTGAGTTAAGCATCAGTGAGAAACAGGTAAGTACCACCGCGGGCTTATTAGATGAAGGGGCTACGGTGCCTTTTATTTCGCGCTACCGCAAGGAAATGACAGGCAGCCTCGACGAAGTGCAGGTGGAAACGATCCGCGACCGGATCATCCAATTACGTGAGCTGGACAAACGACGCGAAGCTATCCTCAAATCACTATCCGACTTAGGTAAACTAAGCCCCGAACTGGAAAAGAAGCTAAATGAAGCCGAAACCATGGTGGCATTAGAGGATATTTATTTGCCCTACCGCCCCAAACGCAAGACCCGGGCAACGGCGGCTCGCGAAAAAGGTCTGCAGCCATTGGCCGACCTGCTATTCCAGCAAAACCGTATCGATCCGGAAGCGGAAGCTGTTAAATATATTGATGAAGAAAAAGGTGTTAAAAACGCCGAAGAAGCCCTGGCCGGAGCAAGAGACATCATCGCAGAACTGATCGCAGAAAATGCTGAAGCAAGGACAAAGATCCGGGCTTTGTTCCTGGAAAAGGGCACCTTCCATTCGAAAGTAATACCCGGAAAAGAAGAGGCAGGTATAAAATACAAAGACTATTTCGACTGGTCGGAACCTATAAAAACCGCGCCTTCCCATAGGATACTGGCGATGCGCCGGGGAGAAAAAGAAGAGGTGCTTTGGCTGGATATCCAACCCGACCAGGAGGCGGCATTAGCTCTACTGGAACAATTGTTCATCAAAAGCAATAACGCGGCATCGCAACAAGTACAACTGGCAGTACATGACGGCTACAAACGTCTGCTGAAACCCTCGATGGAAACCGAGATTCGCCTGCATACCAAAAAGCAAGCCGATGAGGAAGCCATCCGGGTTTTTGCCGAAAACGCACGTCAGTTGCTAATGGCAGCACCACTTGGTCAAAAGCGCGTTTTAGCCATCGATCCCGGGTTTCGAACCGGTTGCAAAGTAGTAAGCCTTGATGAGCAGGGAAAATTACTGGAATATACTGCCATTTTTCCGCATACGGGAGCAAGTGGTGCCAATGAAGCCGGCAAAACGCTGGGCCATTTGGTCGACAAATATAAGATCGAAGCGATCGCTATCGGCAATGGTACGGCCGGGCGCGAGACGGAGCTTTTTGTTCGAGGTTTAAATTTCTCCGGCACCAATATCGTGATGGTAAATGAAAGTGGTGCATCTATTTACTCGGCATCCGAAGCAGCAAGGGAAGAATTTCCGGATAAAGATGTTACGGTTCGGGGTGCTGTTTCAATAGGCCGCCGTTTGGTTGACCCGTTGGCTGAACTGGTCAAGATCGATCCAAAATCCATAGGCGTTGGGCAATACCAGCACGATGTGGATCAAACCCGCCTGCAAGCTAAATTGGATGATACCGTCATCAGTTGCGTAAATGCCGTAGGTGTTGAGTTGAATACCGCCTCCAAACAGATACTGGCCTATGTATCTGGACTCGGACCACAACTGGCCCAAAATATAGTTGATTACCGCAACGCTAATGGCGCCTTCAAACGGCGCGAACAATTGAAAGAAGTTCCGCGCCTGGGAGGCAAAGCCTTCGAGCAGGCGGCTGGATTTTTACGGATCCATCATGCTGAAAATCCGCTGGACGCAAGTGCTGTGCACCCCGAACGCTATAGCCTGGTAGAACAAATGGCGAAAGACGTAAAATGTTCGGTTAAAGATTTGATTGCCGATGCTACACTTAGAAAAAGTATCCCATTGCAAAAATATATTTCAGAGACAGTAGGCTTGCCTACGCTGAACGATATCATCGCCGAGCTTGCAAAACCCGGTCGCGATCCGCGGGAGCAATTTGAAGCTTTTAGTTTCGCCGATGGTGTCAATGCGATAACCGATCTGAAAGCTGGGATGAAATTGCCCGGCATAGTTACCAATATCACCAATTTTGGTGCTTTTGTGGATATAGGCGTTCACCAGGATGGCTTGGTACACTTGAGCCAGATCACCAACCGCTTCATCAAAGATCCGAATGAGGTATTAAAGGTGCACCAGCAGGTATTGGTTACGGTTACTGACATAGATGTGAACCGCAAAAGAATATCGCTATCTATGAAAGATAACGAGCCAAAACCTGAACCACGAAAACCCGAACAGGCTAAACCGCAGCACAAACCTGCACAGCAATACCAGCCCAAAAGGCATGAAGAACCCGAAACGGATATGGCTATAAAACTGGCAGCTTTGAAGGGGAAGTTTAAATAAATGGAGCAATTTTTGTCATGGTCGGGGCACTAGTTCGGTATTTTGGCTAAAGCCCCTATCTATTGGATCAAAGGTTCCGTCCCTTAAAAGGGACGGCAATAAGTTTTTATCAAATTTCAATTGCATTGCCGTTGGCTTCAGCCAACGGATGATATGAAGCAAGATAGGGGCTTTAGCCAAAAACCATTGAACCCTATATTCAGGCATCCGTCCCTTGAAAGGGACAGCGATGAAAAATTCATTGCCGTTGGCTTCAGCCAACGGACTATA
>CAIPDP010000054.1 GCA_903863845.1 uncultured Mucilaginibacter sp.
ACAACCAATACAACCAATACAACCAATACAACTAATACAACTAATACACCAATCAAAAAACCTCACTCAAATACCCAATCCTACCCTGCGCGTCCATTCCCTGAATCACTACGCGGTAGTGTTTAGCTTTGTCGGAGTTGTAAAAATGAAATTTGGCGGAACCGAAATTGTCTGTTTCCAGATCATGGTCCCAGTAGAGTGTGGTTCGGGTATCGGTTTTGGGGGCAGGTTTACTGCTATCGTAATCCGGAGAAGCAAACTCGCGGGTGATACTGTAGCCATTGAATTTATATTCCCCAAATAAGGGGTTAGACTTGAATTTAATGTCTTTGCCATTTTTGGTATATACCATAATAGCTCCGATAAAGCCTCCGTTGGTTGGCGCAAAATAGACCGGCGGCGGAATGAAACGCACTAAAGCAATATCATTCATAGGTATACTAGTCACTTCGTCAAAATTCGACATTGCCTCATCAACATAAAATATCGGCCCAACTCCTTCACCGGTACTATCAATTGTACTCGCTCCGTGGTATCTGTAAAGTACTCCTTTTGCAGGTTCGATCAAAATTTCCAAACCAGGAACCCTACCTCGCAAATAATTCAACACACCCCTGCCCAGCGGACCACCTGAGGGCCCGGGAGTTTCATTTAAAAGGTCGAAATCATAGGCATTTGAAACCTCGAAACGCTTTACATGATTCTCAACCACCATTTGTAGCGGAGTCCGATGCTCTTTAACATTCACCGTTTTTAAAAGGATACTATTAGCAAATGCCTTGTCGTTATTGGCTGCAAAGGCATCACTTAAAAACAAGCCATTGGCGTTCAGCTTGGGTTGCGTAAAACAATCTAAAGTATCTACCCAAAAGCTGCTGTTATCTATGCCTGAATTTAGGAATTTAATACTGCCCTGTTGCCGTTTGTTCTTTTTGTTGATCACCTGATACATTATCTGTGCGGTTCCACGGTACTTGTAGTCGCGCAGCACAAAATTCCCGGCAGTATCGGGTTCGATCACACCGGCATATTTGGTGGAATCGTCATTGCTGACAATAAGCTTTACTTTCAACTTATCCTGTTCATTGTAGTTTTCAATCTTTCCCACCAAAAACTGCGTACTTTCTACAAAATATTTGAGCGCAAATGGTTGATCATTCAAAATCATATCCCATTTAAAATGACGCCAGCCATTGGTCAGCATCACCAGATCAAGCCGTTGTTTAAGCGAATCACTTTTATTTTGGAAATAATAGCCCGGGTGATATATCTTTCCTTTCAATTCAGCACTGATCAGCAGCGAAGTATAAATATTGTCATCCTCACTGGCACCAACAGCATCTGCATCGGTTATCGCTACTGAAAAATTACCGGCTATGGGTTCTCTGGCCGAAAGTGCAGCTGTAAATTTGAATGTTGATTTTGCCCTTGGATCAAATGATAGACCGGATGCTTTTAATGACAATTTGAGCTGGTCATCTCGATTGATAAAGGCAATTCGTTCAGCAAGGGGAACACCCTTGTCGTTGAAGGCGGTAATGCGCAGTATACCGGTTGCAAAGTCGCTCTTGTTCAGATTGATCAGGTTGATGCCCTGGTTTAACATCAGGGGAAATGTTTTAATGGTCCCATTTTCCTGGAAGGCTGCCACCACTATATTTCGGTATTTCTCCAGTCCGTTGCCGATCGATAACCGAACTTCGATGACATCAGCTGGCAGCGAATTGACCTTTAATACAAGTCCTTGTTTCTTAAAAGGCGGTAAATCGATAGTTTGTTCTGACTGGTCGGGAAAGCGAACCTTTGCCGAATAATTTTTTATCGAGAATCCCTCCATTTCAAAACTGCCCATGCCATCGTGGATAGTTTTTAATTTTGCGATTTCAGTATGGTCACTGCTTGTTATTTCGCCTTCAACCTTTACAGGTAAACCCTTATCATCCAGGGCTTTGAATGCGATGTTACACAACGCGCCTTCAACCAGGTCTCCGCCTTCAGGATAAAACAGGATATGGTATTTGGTTTCGCTATTTGCGTCTGATGTTGCGGGCAGCTTTTCGGCCAGATTTTGTATATAAATGCGTTTATGAAACAGTCCGGCTTCATCAAAATTCATCATCCAGGCGGTCAATCCGGTAAGTTGGTACCAACCCGAATGCAGGTTGTCGGGCAGATCAAGGTTACCATGAGCCCGGCCCGCGTTCATTGGCAGTTTATTCTTTAAAACCACCTTGCCGGTCGAATCTGTAAGTACCACATAAGCTATCCTGCTCAGCTCTGTCGGTTTGCCGTAAGCTGCTGTATAAACCTTATACCATATGGTCTGTCCGTTTGCGTACAGATCGGCATCGGTATGAATAAATACTTTTTCTTGGGGGTATTTTTTGTAGTGATTGGTGAGTGCCGTCCGCACATGCGTATTAACTGAATCAGTATTTTGGGCGAAAACTTCAACCCCAGTCAACAGGGCAGAAATTAATATCAAGGCTGAAAATATCCTGGCACTGTTTTTCATGTTATAATTTAGGTTTTGGCGTAAGGTATAGTTAATCTAAATTAAATATTTAGTTTTAACAATGCTAACATCAGGCAAAAATACTTAGGTATGACAGCCATCATGTTTCAGGTCGGTCGCAATACTTATCTTTGCATTTAATTATGATCATTCAGCAGTTTTATGATGTGGGCCTGGCGCATGCTTCTTATGCGATCATACGGCTTGGAAAAATGGTTGTTATCGACCCTTCAAGGGATCCGCAGCCCTATTATGAGTTCGCGGCTTCGCACCGGGCTGATATCGTTGGTGTGATCGAGACCCACCCGCATGCCGATTTTATAAGTTCGCACCTTGAGATGCATCAAACAACAGGGGCAACCATATATGCAAGTAAATTATTGGGCGCCGAATACCCGCATCAAACTTTTGATGATGGCGATTTTATCCGGTTGGCTGATATTAGGCTAAAAGCGATCAATACGCCAGGGCACTCACCGGATTCGATCTGTGTACTGGCCCTTGATGAGCATGGGGCTGAAAAGGCAATTTTTACCGGCGATACGCTTTTTATAGGTGATGTTGGCCGCCCTGACCTGCGTGAACAAGTAGGGAATATTACCGCGGCAAAAGAGGAATTGGCAAGGCAGATGTACCGCTCGACCCGGAATAAGATCATGACCCTGCCACACCACGTAGTGGTTTATCCGGCGCATGGTTCAGGATCCTTGTGCGGCAGACATTTAAGTCCTGATCTGGATAGCACCATCGGTCGCGAATTGCGTGAAAACTACGCCCTGCTACCCATGGACGAGCCTCGTTTTGTCGACTTGCTGATTGCTGATCAGCCTTTTGTACCCAAATACTTTGGTTACGATGTCGAGTTAAACAAGCGGGGCGCTGAACCACTGGGAAAAAGCCTGGCCGGGGTGCCCCGTCTAAAACGTAATGCGGTATTAGTAAAAGATATTTTAGTAATTGACACCCGCCCAAGGGATATTTTCAGGAAAGGCCATTTACCAGGTGCATTGAATATTCAGGACGGTGCCCGTTTCGAAACCTGGCTGGGCTCAATTGCAGGGCCCACCGAAGCTTTTTACCTGATCGGCACAGATCGGTCGACAATAGATGCGCTGATCAAAAAAGCTTCGAAGATAGGCTATGAAAAAAACATCAAGGGTACCCTGTTGGAGCCGGAGACCGCCCTTGAACAATTACCTGATATCGATCTTGAGCATTTCAGAACCCATCCCGAAAAGTACACGATCATTGATGTCCGCAACCCGAATGAAGTTAAGGAAGTTTCCATTTTCGAACATGCCATCTCCATTCCACTGCCAGAGCTTCGGGACAGGCTTTCTGAAATACCAAGCGAAAAACCTATCGTAGTGCATTGCGCTGCGGGCTATCGATCGGCCGCTGCAACCAGCATTATTGCGGGTTCTATTAAGTCGGTGCCTGTTTTTGATCTGGGCGAAGGCGTCAATACATTTATGGATCAGGCAGTGGCGAGCGGCGATTAGGCGATGCTGAATTTTGTCACGACGGCCGATGGCTCAAAAACTATCTTTAACAGTGAAGTTGGCGAAAACTACCATTCAAAACACGGTGCATTACAGGAAAGTCTGCACGTATTTGTTGGGGCCGGGCTCACTTATTTCCTTGATCGATCAAATGCAAAAGAGCTGTCAATACTCGAAGTAGGTTTCGGCACGGGCCTTAACTTTTTACTTAGTGCCGATCATTGTACTGAAAAGCAGATCCAGCTGGATTATACCGGTATCGAGGCCTATCCCTTGAGTTCAGAAATGATCGGGCAAACCGGCTACGATCAATACCTATCACAAGGAATTTGGACCGATTTTTTAACAAATTATGTTAGCGCGTTAAATGGGCCCATTGAACTTAATTCCTTTTGCCGTCTGCAAATTGACTGCCGCAAGCTTTTAGATTTCGAATCAACCCAACGGTTTGATGTGATCTATTTCGATGCTTTTGCGGCCGCATATCAACCCGAAATGTGGGGACAGGCGGCTATTGGCCCTATCATTGCGTTGCTGAAACCGGGCGGCATTTTTGTTACCTACGCCATCACCGGCGACCTTAAACGCCTGCTCAAAGGCCTGGGACTGGAAGTACAAAAGGTGCGTGGTGCCCCGGGCAAAAGGGAGATGCTTCGTGCCGTCAGACCTATATTTTAAGAAACTAAAGCGCTATTATTATTGTTGATTGACTAAATTCGAAATTCGAAACAGATTCTTTATTATGTCTATTCAAGCCCCGGTTACCGGATATACACCCTCAGCAGCATTTGAACGCCTGCTAACCATCATGGACGATCTACGTTTAAATTGCCCCTGGGACAAAAAACAAACACTTGAAAGTCTTCGTCACCTCACAATTGAAGAAGTTTACGAGTTATCCGATTCCATTTTGAGCAATGACATGCCCGAAATAAAAAAGGAGTTGGGTGATATTATGCTGCACCTGGTGTTTTATGCCCGAATTGCTTCGGAAACAAACGATTTTAATATCACTGATGTGTTAAACAGTATCAGCGATAAACTCATCAACCGGCACCCGCATATCTATGGCGATGTTGAAGTGAATGACGAAAATGATGTTAAACGCAATTGGGAACAAATAAAATTAAAGGAAGGTAATCGTTCTGTTTTAGGCGGCGTGCCTAACTCCTTACCGGCACTGGTGAAGGCTTCGAGGATACAGGAAAAGGCCAGAGGTGTTGGTTTCGATTGGGAAGAAAAAGGACAGGTTTGGGCCAAAGTTGAAGAAGAATTACAAGAGTTTAAAAATGAATTCAATGTAGATGATGAGGGTTCGATAGACCAGGAACGTGCTGAAAGCGAATTTGGCGACCTGCTTTTTTCGCTCATTAATTACGCCCGTTTCATCAATATTAACCCGGAAGATGCTTTGGAGAAAACTAATCGTAAATTCATTAAACGATTTCAATACCTGGAGCAAAAAGCTAACGAATATGGTCGCAAGCTACAGGATATGAGCCTGGCCGAAATGGATATTTTCTGGAATGAAGCTAAAAAAATATAATTTTCATATTTAATTGTAGCGTTTTGATACGCCTCACGTATAGTAAGGATATATATGAGCAAAAAATTACTTTACTTTTTACCATTGCTGGCGCTGTTTGGAGTAGGGTGTATGAAAGAGGCTGCCACATCCATACCTGCAAGCGGACCATCGGGTACTTTCGCTGGGCAGTTCCGTTTATTGCATCGATCGACGGATAAAGTGCCTTTTGATACTACCAAAGCCAATCTGAGCATCAGCTTAAATTCG
The DNA here is from genome assembly GCA_903863845.1 of uncultured Mucilaginibacter sp. Classification (GTDB taxonomy): domain Bacteria; phylum Bacteroidota; class Bacteroidia; order Sphingobacteriales; family Sphingobacteriaceae; genus Mucilaginibacter. Next base: position 5,813 of record CAIPDP010000054.1, read on the forward strand.
GGGAACAACAGTTACGCGGTGAGCGGTGATACTACTACTGTACATGCAGGAAGTCATGGTACCTATACCATTAGCGCACCTTTTATTAATTTCACCGACCAAACCTTTCCAAAAACAGGCACGCCGGTGAAAGCCCATTTATCCGGATTATACCAATACTATTATGACGGTACCGTATTTCAATTGCTGTCTTATTCGGTAGATACGCTTAGCCTGCAATACGATTTAAAGAGAATACAGTAATACATTTCATTTTGATTTTTGAGGGGAAGCCGGTACGTGTATCGGCTTTTTTTGGCACTAAGGCGATTAATATTTTAATAGATGTAGCGATACAGCCTGCAAAGCCGTATCGGTAAATAAAATTCATTAGATTATAGGCTGAATAATAATATTTAATGCATCCACCCCGCCGCATTGCCGAAGATGAATTGATAAGGCAATGTAAATCAGGTAGTTTGAAATACCAGGAACTGCTCTATAAGCAATTCTATTGCTACGCCATGGGGATCAGTTTACGCTATTGCCAAAACCGGGACGATGCAATGGAAGTGGTGAATGATGCATTCATCAAATTATTTAAGTCGATCGACAGTTTTAATGCAGAAAAACCATTTAAAGCCTGGCTACGCACTATTGTGGTAAATACTGCAATAGACCGTAGACGGAAGGATATTAAACTTTTACAAAACACCGACCTTGACGAGGCCGGGCATCTGACTATCGGGATTAGTGCCATTGAGGATCTGCTTGCGGATGATATTATCAAAATGATGCAAACGTTACCTCCGATTCAGCTGGCAATTTTCAACTTGTTTGAAATAGACGGCTATAATCACGATGAGATAGGCGAAATGCTAAAAATACCGGCGAGCTCTTCGAGGGTTTATTTGAGCCGGGCTAAAGAAAAATTGAGGAAAGTTATAACGCAAGAAAAGCAAAAACATGGATGAGCGTTGGGATAACGATTTAAAGAAACGCATCAAAGAAGTGTTTGATAATTATGATGACACTTCGGCTGATGAAGGCTGGCGTCTGTTAAGGGAAAAGTTCCCTGAAAAACAGGAACGCCGCATCGCTGTATGGATATGGCTGGGATCTGCTGCTGCATTGCTGGCCCTGTTGCTGGCTATATTTTGGCTGAGAACTGCCAATACCACTTCGCAACATTTTGCGGGTAATAAAGTGCAGATCAAAAAAGATTCAGGTAAAGGATCGGTGCAGGCCATTGCCCGAAATAGCAGCGCAGTTGATAGCGCAACAAATAAAAATCAAAAGCATGCTAATTCAAAAATTACACTATTAAATACAATTGCAAAAACTTCAACAACTACGACGACTACCAATACCACCAATAAAGTGAATTCAGCCACTTTAAAAACTGAAACAGGTTCAAAGATCCTGGTTAAACCAGCGATTATTAAACCTGAAGACAATCTGGCTGCAAATCCCGCTGCTGTAAATAGCAACCAAAACAGACAAGCACAGGTATCGGTCGCTCAAAAAAATATCCCTTTATCTGCTAATAATAATTTGCAAAAACCAGCGTCGCCTGGTAATAATAATATAGCAGGCAATGGTCAAACCGATATCAATTCTTTGGCCCAAACCAATCCGGTAAGAATTGACACCGGATCAAAGTCGAAAAACTACGTAGCCAATGCCCCCGTCACTGTCGACATGAAGCAAGCCCAGGCCAAAAAGATGGATGATATGTTTATAAAGGACAGGCTTGTTTCAAACCAAAAGACTGATAAAAAGATCTCTTCCGGCAAGAAATTGATCAGTCTTGGTGTTTATGCGGCTACCTATTTCAACTATGCTAAGGGCAGTAATAACCAGTTTAATTTAGGGGCGGGCCTTACCGCCGATATCAGGGTAACCGACAACCTCAGAATTTCATCGGGCCTTTCTGTCGGTCAGAATTCATTGAGCTACAATAGTCAGGCTCCAGCGGTGCAAAGTGCCTCTTTTGGTGCGCCACTAGCTGCAGCCAGTATTGCGCCCGCCAGCCTATACCTGTACACAGCAAGTACACCGCAATTTAAAAGCTATGATGCCAACCTGATTGGTATTGACGTACCACTTAACATCAAATATATCTTTGATCCCGGAAAGAGTAACACCTATCTACTGGCGGGCCTTAGCTCCGGAACTTTTATCAACGAGACGTACACCTACAGTTATAATAATCCCTCTTTTTATTCCTCCAACGTTTCGCAGGTGCAAAATCAGTCGACCAGCAATAATTTTAACGGAGTTTACATAGCAAGAACACTAAACCTGGCCTTTGGAACCGGCTATTTGCTTGGGCGTAACCGACTGGTGATTGAACCGTTTCTTAAATATCCGCTGGAAGGCCTGGGTACCCAACAGCTGAAGTTTGGAGCAGGCGGTATCAATTTGAAGTTCAATTTCGAAACACACAAAAAGTAAAAGAGCTCATTCGTATCGATCTCGGCAATCAAACAAATCCCGCAATCGTGTCTTAACCCCATCCTCCTCCTTCCCCTGCAAGGCAGGGGAAGGTATCGCACAGGGCCAGGATTATTAGCGCAATAACATTAACAGGAAAAATCCTGCCTTTCCAACAACAATCCAAAAATCGTGTTCAAAATCCTGTAACGCCGCATGTCTGATCTCCATTGATCTCACCAATCAATCAAATCCCGCAATCGTGTCCTATTTGAAACGTATCGCCTTTACCGGCGATATTTTGGCAACCAGTGTCGATGGACCTATCATGACCAGCATACAAATCAAAAGGGTACCCACATTCAGCATAACGATATCCCAAAATTGTAGTTGCATCGGAATGAATTTCATGTAGTATGATGATTCATCCAGTTTAAAAAAATGGGTTTTTGATTGGAAAATACTAATGCCCAAACCAAAAATATTGCCGAATATCATACCTATGCCAATAAGATAGGCCGCATTGAACAGGAAAATTTTCTGAATGGTCCAGTTATTGGCACCCATCGCTTTGAGTATGCCAATTAAGGAGGTACGTTCAAGGATAATAATGAGCAATGCTGATATCATATTGATGGTACCAACCAGGATCATTAGTATCAGCATTACTGTTGAGTTGACATTCAGCTCATCCAGCCAAACAAAAATGGCCGGGTATGTATCGGTAATAGTATAAGATCTAAGTTTAAGGGGCATAAAATCCTTCAGGAAATTATTGGCCTCATCCAGTTTTTCAAAATTCGCTACACGCAATTCATAACCACCCACCTGGTTAGCGTCCCATCCGTTCAGTTTAACCATAAGCGAAAGATCGCCAACAACAAATGTATGATCGATATCTTCAATACCCGCATCATAGATACCCTTCACTACAAAAGGACGTTTCAGTAGTGCATCCTGCACAAAATACATCAGAAATTTATCTCCGATTTTTAGGTTCAAACGGTTGGCCAGAAAGCTTGAAATCAGCAGCTGCTTTTTTGCATTTAGCGTATCATTGAAGTCTATCACGCTACCGGCAACCAGCGAACGTTTAAAAAACGACCAGTCGTAATTTTTGTCGACACCCTTGATCACGACACCCTCAATCTCCGTTTTTGTTTTAATGATACCTGGTTTGTCGAGCGTAGGTACTATACTGCTGAAAAGTGGATTCGATTTTACTTTGCGTTCAAAAACAGTATCTCTTCGAAATGGAGAGGCCTGATAAGAGTTGTTGTTATCATAGTTCTGTACCTGAATATCACCCGCAAAACCCCTTAATTTCTGACGAATCTCGAGTTTGAAACCCCTGATGACAGATACGGTAAGGATCATCACCCCCAAACTGAGCATGATACCGATGATGGCTATCCGTACGATCAATTTAGAGTATGTCCGGTTCGATTGAAGCGAAATCCTTGAAGATATGAACGAGGCGAAACTCAATGCAGGGCTATTTTTTGTAACTTCGCAAATATGCGGATTTCAGTTGAAATGCCACCTGATCAAGAGGCTTTACTGTAATGAAAAAAACAATTGCTTTCCTGTTGCTGCTGGCCTGTGTTTACAGGGCTTATGCCTTGCAAAACACTCTTCCGTCAGCACCCTTACTTCATGGACGCCATAAAATTATCCGTCGCGATTTTCAGACAGGTGCCGACCGGACTGAGCTTTATGTCAACTACCTGAAAAATAAAAAAATTGGTATGGTGATCAATCCTACCTCAGTCATTGGAAAGAACCGGACAACCAGCGTTGATAGTTTGTTAAAACTCGGTTTGCACATCACTAAATTATTCGGACCCGAGCATGGCTTTCGCGGCAATGCCAGTGATGGCGCATCCATACAAGATACCATTGATGCAAAAACCGGCTTACCGGCTATTTCGCTTTACGGCAAACATTATAAACCAACACCTGCGGATATGAAAGGGATCGACGTAGTTGTTTTTGATATCCAGGATGTTGGCACACGCTTTTATACATTTTTATCGACACTACATTATGTAATGGAGGCCTGCGCCGAAAACCAGGTAGAATTGATGGTGCTCGACCGGCCCAACCCGAATGGTTTTTATGTGGATGGGCCTGTATTGGACACTGCTTTCAGGTCGTTTGTCGGGCTCGATCCGATACCCATTGTTCATGGCATGACCTTCGGGGAGTACGCCCAAATGCTCAATGGTGAAGGCTGGCTGAAGGGTAAGGTAAAATGCAAGCTAAGGGTGATCAAAATGGCAAATTATACCCATGATATGCCCTATACTTTGCCGATCAATCCATCGCCAAACCTCAACACTGCCCGATCGATACTTTTATACCCCAGCCTCTGTCTTTTTGAAGGAACTGCGATCAGCGTTGGCCGTGGCACCCTGTTCCCTTTCCAGGTTTTAGGGCATCCTGAATTGAAAGACAAATTCAGTTTTTCGTTCAAGCCCGAAAGTATCCCAGGGATGAGCGACGATCCGCCGCAAAAAGGTAAGCTTTGTTATGGCATCAATTTGCGCGATTATGACACGACCTCGATAAGAAAAAGCAAAAAAATCGATATCTTGTGGCTGAAAAAAATGTATACGGCTTTTCCGGATAAAGCTCATTTTTTTAATGCGTATTTTTCAAAGTTAGCGGGGACAGATCTTTTGCGCAAGCAAGTGGAGGAAGGCAAATCCGAACAGGAGATCAGAGCCAGTTGGGAGCCCGCATTAACGAATTTTAAAAAAATACGGCAGAAATATTTACTGTATCCTTAAATGAGCTTTATCAAACCGATCGTTCAAAATTAAAAATATGACCCCCAATCAGATATGAGAATAGTTTTTATGGGTACGCCCGAATTTGCTGTTGCTTCCCTGGAAGCCTTACTCGCGTCGGGCAGTGAAATTGTTGGCGTTGTGACCGCACCTGATAAACCTGCGGGCCGCGGTAAAAAGCTGGCTGAAAGTGCCGTAAAGAAATATGCTGTAGGCCGCGGACTCAGGGTACTGCAACCTACAAAATTGAAAGACGAAGCTTTTCTGGCGGAATTAAAATCGCTTGGTGCCGATCTGCAGGTAGTGGTTGCCTTTCGCATGTTGCCCCAAGTGGTATGGAATATGCCACCAAAGGGTACGATCAATTTACACGCATCCCTGCTCCCGCAGTATCGTGGCGCGGCGCCTATCAACTGGGTGCTGATCAATGGGGAATCTGAAAGCGGTGTAACCACCTTCTTTCTGAAACATGAAATTGATACCGGTGATATCCTGTTTACGGAAAAAATCACACTGACCGGCGTTGAAACAGCCGGAGAACTACACGACCGACTAAAAGATAAGGGTGCAGGGCTATTAGTGAAAACCGTAAAAGCGATAGAAAGCGGGCGATATACCGAACTCCCCCAGTCGCAGCTTGCTGAAGGTGTTGAATTAAAAAGTGCACCCAAACTATTCAAAGAAGACGGTGAGATAGACTGGAACCAATCTGCCGAAAAAATATATAACCTGATCAGGGGATTAAGTCCTGTTCCGGGAGCCTATACCACATTACAGGAAAAAACCCTGAAAGTTTTCAGGGCTGAATTTTTAACGACTGATACAGGCGAAAAACCCGGCGAGTTTTTTAGCGATGGAAAAACCTACCTGAAAGCTTCGGCTGCTGACGGCTTTATTTATTTAAAAGAGGTGCAGCTGGAAGGCAAAAAAGCAATGGGGATTGAAGAGTTTTTGAGGGGGGTGAGGTTGTAGGGTTATATTTTTATTGATTTTTTTAACTTTATAGTTATGACGCTGGCGACATTAAAATCTGAGTTCCACAATCTGATCGATAAAATAGAAGATCCTGGTATTCTTGAACAGTATTATAAAGCGTTAAGCACATCCATTAAGCCTGACAATTCTCTTTGGGAATCACTTACGTCTGAACAACAAAAAGGTGTTTTGCTTGCTTATGAAGAAAGCGAAGACGAAGCAAATTTGATACCGCTCCCGGCCATTAAAGCAAAGTATTTAAAATGACCTTTGAGGTTGTTTTCACCAAAAGGGCTGACAAAGATGAACCTTGCCAAAAAAATCATCCCAATATTAATACTCGTTGCTTTCTTAAATCAAAGCGCTAAAGCTCAGGATACCCTTTTTACCAAATTTGTAAATTCAGTTTATAATGAAGTGGTGGATACTAATTCAACGTATTACTATCTTTTAAATATTGGCAAGAATCCCCAGTTTGACACTTACGATTTGATCGATCTAAAAGCAATAATCGATAACTCCAAAAATGAAACCAGGGATATTCCATTCCAGGATTTTATAGATCTAATTAAAGCGGACACTACAAAAGTTAATTGGTGCAAACTAAATCTTGAAAAAGCAAAGTGTGTGGACAAAGATCACGGGCCCAAATACAGTTACATGTTAAGGGTACTAAATTATATACCCTATAATTCGAAAGATTCTATAATTCTAGACCTTGAGAATAAAGGGATAATCCCCGTTCTGTTAAAACCTGGCATGTCAAAAAAACAAATGAAGGCGCAGGAAAAATTGGCTTTAGCAAAGTATCAAAGCAAACCGATAGATGAGAAACAATTCTATTCATTTTCAAAGCCGATTTTTTCAAAAAACAATAAATACGTCCTTATAGAATTGAATAAGAGTGAAAGCGGATGCCTGTTTATTTTTAAGTTTTCGGCAGGGAAATGGAAAAGACTTTTAGAATTTCGTTGCTGGAAAGCATAATCGTTCCCTACAGTTTATTCAACTCCAACATCAACCCTTTGCTCAACTGGTTGAAATAACGTTTAACGCCGAAGCCCATCACCCATTGGATGCCTTTCGATGCATTGGTGATAAAGACCTCATCAGCTTCGTATAAAATATCTGGGTTGATCTGCGCCTCGGTAAAGGGTATCTGGTGATCGGTGGCCAGTTTGCTGACTACCTGCCGCATTACCCCTTCAACACAACCTTCGCTCAATGCCGGGGTGTAAAGGTGACTCTTATACCAAACAAACACATTTGAGCTGGAAGCCTCGCAAAGGTTGCCTAACTGGTTGATCAGAAATACTTCGTCCAGTTTGTTTTGGGTTTTGTATAAGCCTGCCATTACGTATTGCAGGGAGTTGCAGGTTTTGATATTGGATAAATAGTTGATCGGTTTGGGTAGCTCGGTAAATACATCAACAATAAGGCCTTTATCATTCAAAAAATAGCGGGGTTCTTCCGATGGCGAAATGCTGAGGCAATAAGCCATTTTATTTTGGGTAGGCGCATAAAGCCCTTCCGCATCGCGGTAAACAGTAAGACGCAGACGCCCG
>CAIPDP010000055.1 GCA_903863845.1 uncultured Mucilaginibacter sp.
GAATCGGTGTACATTTTCATAAAATTATCCAGATTGCCATTATTCCAATCCTTTGCTGAATTGTTCATGGCGGCAATAATGGCCACGCTGGCTGAATTGTTATTGCTTTTAGTTTGAGCATTTGCCCCCAAAAACAAAAGAGCCAAAAGCAATAGTAGTATACCGATCTTTTTATAGCAATTCATAAAAATGAATATTGATTTGAGCTTGAAACAACTTACCCAAATTTAAATCAAAATGGCTGGTATTTTTAACAAGAGGCAGGTATTCGAGAATTTTTATTTTTTTAAAATGTTTTCTCACCTGGTTCGTCTTTACCTTTAAAGGAGATAAAACATTGATCATCGCAACAATGCCACAAGAAAAGCAAAATCATATCATACAGGCTATCAAATCGTATGGTAAGGGATTGCTGGGCTTTATCCGTAAGCGGGTGAAAAGCGATGCCGATGCCGAAGACATCCTGCAGGATGTTTGGTACCAGTTAAGTGCCGTTGTCAATGCCCAACCGATTGAAGAAACCGGCGCCTGGCTATACCGGGTGGCCAGAAACAAGATCATCGATAAGAGCAGAAAAAAAACAGAAGATTTGCTCGATCTGGGTTCGGGTGGAGATGGCGAGGATGACAATGGACCGGATTTTAGAGAAATATTGTTGACAGAAGGTACGACACCAGAAACAGAATATATCCGGAATCTTTTTTGGGAACAATTATTTCTGGCACTTGATGAACTGCCGCAGGAACAGCGGGATGTATTTATCTGGCAGGAACTTGATGGAATTCCTTTTAATGAAATAGCCGGGCGCACCGGCGAAAACGTGCAAACTCTGGTCTCGAGGAAGCGTTATGCCGTGCTTCACCTGCGCAAAAGGCTGAAACAATTGTATGAAGAGTTAACAGACTATTAAAAATTAGAAAAATGAAAAATACAGAATTTGGGGACCAGGCGTACCGTTATCGGGTTGGTTTCAGAAAAAAAATAATATTTATACCTTTTTTGGTGATCGGTGGCCTTGCCTTATTCAGCTACATCGTAATGTTGCTGTGGAACGCGCTGATACCTGATATTTTCCACCTTGGTGTGATCACTTTCTGGCAAGCTGCCGGCTTATTAATACTGAGCAAAATATTCTTTGGCTTCGGCGCCAAAGGTGGTCGCGGTGGTGCCCCTTGGATGCGTCATAAAATGGAACGTTTTAAAAATATGAGCCCGGAGGAACAACAACGCTTCCGCGAACAAATGCGCGAACGTTGCGGTAAATGGGGTGGCCGTTACCGCCAGCAATATTGGGAACAAACCGCCGGCACTGAATCTAAACCAACCGAAGAGAGCCCAAAACCGGACGCATAAATAGCCGTTTAATTAATTTAACTATTAACGAAAATCAACCTGAAATGGAAGTATTGGTTTTTAAAACAAATGTGAGCAATAAAAGAAAAGTTAGCAGGGTAAGTTCCCTGCTAACTTCTATTCCGGCGATCATCCAATGGAATTTCGATTTGGAGGATCGCGACAAGGTATTACGAATTGAGTCAAACGGATTAAACACCGTCTTCATCGAGGCGCTTTTGCAAAACGCAGGATTTGATTGCCGCGAACTGGACTACTAAAATTTCCGAAAAAATTTACTCCGGAAACCCTTATATACTTTTGTGAATAGGCTGCCGGCTGTTATTTTTTATACGTTTTTATGTCTCTGCAATCTCACGATTTAGCGTTTCCAGTCTAAACTGAGCCGGTTTTTGAATAGGTTTGGCTATACAATTGAACCCTAAGTCAATTTCCCCTGAAAGTTTCTTCTTACAAAACATTGATTTACAGTATCTTATAAAATTCAACTAATCCTTATCCAGAATCTCTACAGTTTTATTTCATTTCAAATAATATTTTTTATCTTAAAGAAAACTTAACATTCAATTTACTTTGTTAATTTTGCCACCCGATAATTTATATAAAACAGCGTGCCAGGAACTTTTACAATAACATTTAAAAATAATTGGAAGCAAACATGGAGTTCGTCGCTTCAAAGGGCCCAGATCATTGTTGGCACTTTGTTGATGACCATAGTGTCATGCATGTTACCAACTTTTTTTAATATCATTCAAAAAAAGTCCGGACCGGTCATCAACGATTGGGTGCTGGCATCAGTAACCCCACACAATGTGTCATGGGGTATATTTACGGTACTTTGGGGATGGGGTTTATATGCACTTTGGAAAGGGATTGAAAAGCCATCCATTTACATTACTTATGTGTGGACATTCCTTTTTGTTTGCATGTTGCGGCTGTTAACCATATCGTTGATTCCTCTTGACCCGCCAACCGGTATCGTCATTTTAAAAGATCCGATAACGGGCATTTTTTACGGAGAGAATACCATTACAAAAGACCTTTTCTTTTCGGGCCACACTTCGGTGCTTTTTCTCAGCATTCTTTGCCTTGAAACTAAAAAAGACAAGATCCTGGCTTCAATTGCAACTTTGACCGTAGCATGTTTATTGATCGTGCAGCATGCGCATTATACTATTGATATCATCGCCGCTCCTATTGTTGTTTACCCTGTTTATCGCTTAGTCAAATATTTACTCGGCTAACACTCCTCTGATCATTTTTTCCCGATATTTATAAAAAAAAAGCCCCTGCCTGGCAGCAGGGGCATGTTTCGGCTTTTAAACCGAAACCAACCTAAACCTTATCACTACCATATAACGGGTAAAGTTGTTGTCTTGGTTTGCTTAATACTGGTTTTTACTTTTAAATGATATTCGCGGAATTTAATGGATGCAGATGAACTTATACGTTTGATCAGGATTAGCAGGGAACGCCCTATGCTACCTGAAACCTATGTGCCCTGGGGCAATAAATTAGAAGCAAACGAGTATTTCCTGCCCGAACATTTAAACTCACTCGAAGGCACAACGATCTATGAAACGCTAAACCAACAGCAAAAACTTGAATTAGGACGACACGAGGTGGTGCAAGTGATGTACTCTTATGCCTGGGGTGAAGGTTTATTTTGCCTGTTCATGAATAAATACATCATGGATCTTTCGCCTGATAACCTGGAATACCAATTCCTGTTACGCGAATTGATCGAAGAATTCCAGCACCAGGAGATGTTTACCCAATCTATTCTAAAACTTGGTGGAAAGCCGATCAAGATCAGCCGAAGTCATCGGCTGATCGGGAATATCACCACCAGGCTCCTGCCAGTTGATTGCCTTTTTATGGGCAGTCTATCTATCGAGATGGTATCAGATCGGTATGGAAACTATGCACGAAAAGACCCGCAAACCTACAGCTTGCTCCGTAAGGTATTTGAACTCCATCAAATTGAAGAAGGACGACATATTCTGTTCACGAAGGATATGTTAATGAAGTACACATCGAAAGCTGGATTTATACGCAGGACGGTTTATAGCTACGTAGTACTATTCAATATCTACTTTTTACGGACCCTTTATGTCAAAAAGGAAATTTATGAGCGGATCGGTATGGCCAACCCGGTACTGGTTTATCAACAAGCGAAAAAAAACTACAGGGAAAAGTTTACCCAAAGCTGTTTACAGGATATCATTAAGTTTGTTGACAGCTGGAACGGATTTAACCCTGTCACAAACTGGGCTTGGCGCTGGCTGATGGGTGCTAAAATTTAATAGCTATTTAGCGCCCAGTTTGAGCAGAAAATGGCTCAATTGAATTACCTTTCGCTAACAGAACTGTATTTTATTTTAATTCGCTTCAAGGTTAATATATTCCTGGACATGCTCATGCTGCCCTGGCTTGCCATTTTTAAACGCTGCTCTTGCTTTTAAGCCAAGCAATTCAAACATGGCTTTGTCAGTATCAAAAGCTGGATTAGGAGTGGTCAACAGTTTGTCGCCGGCGAAGATCGAGTTGGCGCCGGCCATAAAACAAAAAGCCTGTTCAACCGTCGTCATCTCTGTTCTGCCTGCAGAAAGGCGAACTACTGTCTTAGGCATAATGATACGGGTAGTTGCTATCATACGCACCATATCCCATATCGGCAGACGGGCCTGATCAGCAAGCGGTGTACCTTTAATAGGAACCAGCGCGTTGATCGGTACCGATTCGGGGTGTTTGGGTAAATTGGAAAGTGTTTTCAGCATGGAGATACGATCTTCCACGGTTTCCCCGAGGCCAATGATACCCCCACTGCAAACGGTTATTTTTGCTTTACGCACATGTTCGAGTGTCTTTAAACGATCGTCATAAGTACGGGTGGTGATTATGCGTTTATAATCCTCTTCAGAAGTATCCAGGTTATGGTTATAAGCATATAAACCCGCATCGGCCAAACGTTGTGCCTGCGATTCGGTCAGCATACCGAGGGTACAGCAAACCTCCATATCCAATTCGTTTACCGCCTTCACCATCTCAATCACCTTATCAAAATCACGGTTATCCCGCACTTCGCGCCATGCGGCACCCATGCACAGTCTCGAAGCTCCTCCTGCTTTAGCTTTTTCGGCAACAGCTATCACTTCATCTTTGGGCATCATGGCATGTACATCTACCCCGGTATTATAACGAGCTGCCTGCGGACAATAAGCACAATCCTCAGGGCAGCCGCCCGTTTTGATCGATATCAATGAACTGATCTGAACCTCGGCATAATCCTTATTCTCGCGGTGTATCGTTGCTGCTTCATAAACCAAATCCAACAGCGGGCGATGGTAAATTTCAGCAATTTCTTCTTTGGTCCAGTTGTTTCTTAGTTCAGACATTCAATTGGTGTTTTAGCGCTGCAAATATGCGCGATTTGCGAAATTTTTTAAAAAATTAGCTACAATATTTTCGTTGCAAGCCAAAGCGGGAGCAAAAAGCCTGCACAATCAGTAAAAGTAGTAATGATGATAGAAGAGGCTACGGCCGGATCAATTCCTACCCGTTTTAAAATCAGCGGAATTGATGAACCCGTTAATCCGGCTATAATTAAATTACCTGTCATCGCTAAGAAAAGTACAAGCCCCAGCTTTAAGCTGGCGTCATATACCAGGGCGATAAAAAATACAATGATCCCATTTGCGGCCCCGTTCAACATCCCTACCAAAAACTCTTTCAGCACAGTCCGATATGACTGTTGATCGGTTAGATCCGTTAGAGAAATGCGCCTTACTGTTACCGCGAGCGCCTGGGTTGCGGCATTTCCACCCATACCAGCGATAATGGTCATATAAGCTGCAATAATCGGGATATTTTGAACTGTAGTATCAAAATGCCTGATAATTGAGGCCGCCAAATACGCGGTACCTAAATTGATGATGAGCCAAGGCAAACGGCTTTTCACCGCAGCGATCCAGGTACCACTCAATTCTTCGTCTTCAGATACACCCGATATCTTCAAGATATCCTCGGTGCTCTCCTCCTCCATTACGTCGATGATATCATCAACTGTAATGCGCCCGAGCAATTTCATCTGGTCATCTACCACCGGAATTGCTGTCAGGTTGTATTGCGAGAACAATTTGGCTACTTCCTCCTGGTCGAGATCCGCTTTTACAAAAACAAAATCACGGTTGACAAGGGTATTGATCCAGGTATTGGCATGGGCTTTCAGGATCGATTTGATGGATAATATGCCTTTTAATGTATTATCAGCATCAATAGCATATATCGTGTTAAACTCTTCTAATTCTTCCGATTGACGTATGATCTCATCGATCGCGGTCATTTTATCCATGTCGATGTTTACCTTGATGATCGAGGTGTTCATCAAACCACCTGCTGTATCTTCGGCATAGCCTAAGAGTGTGCGTATATTCGAAGCATCCTCCTCATCAATATCGCGTAAAATTTCCGTTTGCTCGTCCTCATCTAATTGCGAGATGATGTCGGTAGCATCGTCATAGTCCAGATCTTCAATGATCTCAGAACGCTTTTCCGGATCCAGACCGATCAGTAATTCGCCAGGGTCCTGTTCCTCGTTCATTTCCGAAATAACATCGGAAGCTTCTTCGGTTGGAAGGATATTGATGATACGCTCACGCGCTTCGAGGGGAAGGCGTTCAAATAAAATGGCGATCTCTGAGGCATGATATTCCGCCAGAACTTTCTCCAATTCTGCGTCATCGCTATTGAGCGCATTTTTTAAACGCTCAAGATCTTCTTTTTTGATCTCAAAAGATTCCATACCCGACGAAAATACATAATTATACTTCAAATGCCCTGCAAATTTTTAAGAATTTGAACACTGGTGTCAAGGATCTGAAAATGGTCTCGCTTAGGCCGTGAACTGGTATTTTATGTTCATAGCAGGCAGTTTTTCCACTTTCGATAAAAACTGGTTTACCTGTGTTTTTCTAACCGAAACTGTCAACTGACATTGATTATCAAATGCCTGGGCCAGTATTTCAAGATTTTCTTCTTTGACCAGGCGCATAACGTCATTGATACCGAGGTATTCAAATGAAAGTTGATAGACGTCGTTAACAGTTTTCTGAGTTATTTTCGCCTTATCCAGAGCCATTTCAGCCGCAGTTTTATAGGCATTGATCAAACCCGGCACGCCTAGCAGTGTACCGCCGAAATACCGTACAACAACTACTGCAACGTTGGTGAGGTTACGCGAAAGCAGGGTATTCAAAATTGGGCGGCCGGCTGTACCGGAGGGTTCGCCATCATCGTTGAGCCGAAATACAGCTCTATCCGTACTCCATCGCAGTGCCCAGCAATGATGATTGGCCTTGGGATGTTCTTTTTGCAAGCTTGCTAAAATTACTTTTATATCCGATTCAGTACTTAAAGGGTAAGCAAAGCCCAGGAATTTGCTGCCCCGGTCTCGGAAAATATCTTCACCTCTTTCGGTGATCGTGAGATAAGTATCATCAAAAAGCATCAGAAAATTGTGGCAAACACATGAATGAGCGAATCATGAAACGAGTTGATCAAAATTGCGATCATTCCCAGTGCAATGCCTGAGACATTTAACCAGCTTAGCTTCTCTTTAAAGATGAGCAGGCCGACTGAAGTACCTAAAATTATCACGCCTATATCCATTGACGAAAAAACGTACGATGGCCTGGTAGACAAGGCCTGATGGGCCTTGATAAAAAACAGGATATTGCCAAAATTTGCAGCGCCAAGCAGCCAACCGATAGGAATATGCGGCCAGGAAAATCGCATACGCTTTGTACTTACCTGGAAGAGCAAGCCCAGTAATGACACCGTAAATGCAAGCGAAAAGACAATAAAAAGTGAGGAAGGAAGATTATTTGTTTTAGCAACCTGTTTTAATAAAATATCGACTACACCCATTCCGAGGAAGATAAGCACCAGGAATAACCAGGAAAAGGACGAGCGCCTTCTTACCGAGCGCTTTTGATTGAATGGAATGAGGCATATCAGCGCTATGAAGCCAATAGAAATGCCAACAATTTTTACCAGGTCGGATTTTTCGCTAAAAAGAATGAATGATGACAATACGGGTATAAATAGCGAAAGCCGCTGAGCGACATCTGTTCGAACGATACCGCTGAATTTTACCGATGCTGCAATGATTAAAAAAAGTACTGGAAGTAATATCCCTAAAACAAAATAAATAGGTAATGACGAGTTGGCTAACTGCGAAAAATGAGGGTGCAGGAATACCCAGGTAAGTATCAATGCTGCCGAATAATTCCAGGTAATAGCCTGGTAAACATCGATCTGGTACCTTCGGGCAAGTTTTAACATGACCGAAACTGTAACACTACAACAAATACTCAGGAAAATATAAAACATTTAATTGTCAGGCTTATTATAAATGATCGCCAGGCGGTCATCAGCAAAGGTAAACTCTTCTGGCTCGATTTCATTGAGTACCGGTGCTTTTATTCCACTACCCAAAAGGGCTTTACCCGTAAATATTCTTGCTTCATCCCATAATCCGGCAGCAATAAAGGTATTAAGAGTATGCGCCCCGCCTTCGATGATGAGCGATTGAATATCCTGCAGATAAAGCTGAAAAAGTATATAATGCGGCACAAAGCGATCAAAATCCTCTAAAGCAATGTATTTTATCTTTCCTTCAACATCAGTTTTAAGCTCGTTAAAGATGAAGGTTTCAACACTTTGATCGAACAAATGCAGGGTCTTACTAAGCGATAATTTTCGGTCGATCACTATTCTTTTGGGAGATCTGCCCGGCAAAAAACGGGTATCTAATTTGGGGTTGTCTATGGCTGCGGTATTTTTGCCTACTAAAACCGCATCCTCTTCGCTACGCCACTGATGTACCAAACGACGCGATTCTTCGCCGGTTATCCAAAACTGACTACCATCACCCGGCGCAAAAAAACCATCAGAGGTTTGGGCCCATTTCAAAATAACATAGGGCCGCTTTTTCTGTACCCGTGTAAAAAAACGGCGGTTGAGCCATTGACACTCTTGCTCCAATACACCGCTCATAACCTTTATACCAGCCGCTTGTAACTTGCCGATCCCATTGCCATTGACCTTTTCAAAAGGGTCGGTGCAACCGACTACCAGATTTGGGATTTGATGAGCGATGATCAGATCGGCACAGGGCGGTGTTTTACCATAGTGCGAGCAAGGCTCCAGTGAAACATAGATCGTACTGTTTCGAAGTAATTCGGCCGCATTTTCAAAATGCGCCAAAACCTGGTTAATGGCATTAACTTCGGCATGCGCCTGTCCATATTGGCGGTGGTACCCCTCCCCTATGATCCGTTCATCATGTACGATAACCGCACCAACCATGGGGTTAGGACTAACTTTACCAATACCCAAAACCGCCAGATCAAGGCAACGCTGCATGTAAAGTTCGTGACCAGACATGGGGCTAAGATAGTGATTTGTGAGTAGTTAATCAGTGATTGGTTTACTGGTGATTGGTTAACTGGCGATTGGTTTATTTGTAATTGACTAATTTGTGATCGTACCAATGATTAATTGACAAGGAGTTAAATAGTTAACTAATTAACCAATCACTGGTTAACTAATTAACTGATCAACAAATCAACAAATCCCTACCTTTACCCCATGCCTTCCATCATAGAAGTAATCTTATTATTTAAAAGCCAATTAGCATTACTATACGAGTCCAGAGAAGCTGAATCGATAGCTATGCTGACGTTGAATGAATTAACGGGATTTTCAAATTCGAAGATCAAGGCTTTTCCTGAAATGGAATTAACGGAAGAACAATCGGATGCTATGTCCCTTATTTTGAATGACCTGAAAACGGGTAAACCCTTACAATACATTTTAGGCCATACTGAGTTTTTCGGACTACCATTTAAAGTAAATCCCTCCGTATTGATCCCGCGACCGGAGACCGAAGAATTGGTCGAATGGGCAATTTCAACGTTTAATAAAGCGAATCACGGATCAGCTACCTTATTGGATATCGGCACTGGTTCGGGCTGTATAGCCATTAGTTTGAAAAAGAACCTGCCATTTTTGGATGTGACAGCAATCGATATTTCGCCAGAAGCCATTCAAACAGCAAAAGCTAATGCTGAACTAAACAACACAACTATCAATTTTTCGGCAGCTGATATGCTGAACCCGGATCTTTTGCTCGAACCATCAAAATTCGATATCATTATTTCAAATCCGCCTTATGTAACGCAACAGGACAAATTACAAATGCATCAAAATGTAACCAATTTTGAGCCGCATACGGCCTTGTTTGTCCCCGAAGATGACCCACTCCTGTTTTACCGTGTAATAGCCGAATTCGCATTAAAACATCTTAAACCTGCAGGCCTATTATTTTTCGAGATCAACGAGGCCTACGGTGAACAAATTTGCGACCTATTGCAAAACCAGCGTTTCGACAACATAGAACTCAGAAAAGATCTCAGCGGACGCGACCGCATGATCAAAGCCAGCTTCAAGCCATAACTACACCACAAAAAAAATCCTCCCAATACCCAATACCTGTTACCGAATACCTGATACACAATACCTCTCCCCCTAATTCCTCGGATGAAATGAGGTGATCACCTCCTTCAAATACTCCCGGTCTAAATGGGTGTAGATTTCAGTTGTTGTTATACTTTCGTGGCCCAGCATCTCTTGTACGGCACGCAGATCGGCGCCGCCTTCAACCAGGTGAGTGGCAAAAGAATGCCGAAGTGTATGCGGACTGATCACTTTTTTTATTCCTGCCAAATCGGCCAATTGTTTGATCAGCATAAAAATATAGACACGGGTCAGCCTTGAACCCCGGCGATTCAGGAAAACCAGGTCCTCTTCCCCTTTTTTTACCGAAATATGCACACGCACTTGCCCGATCCATATTTTTAGCGCATTGATCGCTTCAGCGCCGATCGGAACCAGTCGTTCTTTGGTGCCCTTACCCAATACTTTAATAAATTCGATATCGAGGTAAAGGTTAGATAATTTTAATTCAGTCAGCTCTGATACACGAAGACCGCAACTGTAAAGTACTTCGATGATCGCTTTGTTGCGCGGGCCCTCCGGTTTTGACAAATCTATCGCAGCCAGTAGTTTTTCAATATCATTATAACTCAGCGTTACCGGAAGTTTGCGCTGCTTTTTGGGCGACTCCAATAATTCAGCAGGATCATTTTTAATAACATCTTCAAGTAGCAGGTATTTGTAAAAGGATTTGACCCCTGATAGCACCCTTGCCTGCGACGAAGACATCATTCCCAACTCACTGACCCAGGTAATGAACTGCCTGAGGTTGCTAAGCGTAACCAGATCGGGCTTTAAGCCGGCTATAGCGGCATATTGCTCCAGTTTTTCAATATCACGAACATAGGCTGCGATCGAATTGGACGAAAGACCTTTCTCCAATTTCAGGTGGGCCTGAAAGCCCTTTATAGCCGATCTCCATTCCATTTTGCGATGCCCGAATTACACGATTTTTTGCCAAATGTGCTAATCTGCAACAGGTATTTGTGTAATTAGATATTATTCGTGTAATTCGTGTCTATTTTTAGCTAATGAATATACAAATCATCAACGGCCCGAACCTCAATTTACTCGGAGTACGCGAAAAATCGATTTACGGCGACACTGGTTTCGAGTCGTATTTGAGTCAACTTCGCGCCCGGTATGCAAACATCAATATAAATTATTACCAAAGTAATGTAGAAGGCGAAATTATTAACAAGCTGCATGAAGTAGGCTTTGCTTTTAATGGTATTGTGATCAACGCCGGTGCTTATACTCACACTTCTGTAGCCATAGCAGATGCGATAGCAGCTATCACCGCCCCGGTTATCGAGGTGCATATATCTAATGTTTATAAACGGGAAGAATTTCGTCATAAATCGCTGCTGGCTGCAAGTTGCAAAGGTGTGATCGCAGGTTTCGGTCTCGATTCATACCGTTTGGCAATTGAAAATTTAATAAATTCTTAAAAAGAATTATTAAATTGCTGTACTGAAAATCACTTAAACGCTCCATTAATTTTGGCTATGTTTAGAATACTTAAGGTTGTTCCAATAAGCCTTTGTCTTATTTTTTCCCTGGCATTTTCCGATTGTTTTGCACAGGGACTGTTACCAGTACCAGCCGATAACACTTCCAGTGCTGGTTCCAGTAGCGCGCCCGCAGCACAGATTCCATTGGTATTAAAGAAAAAAAAGCAAAAAAATTCAAAGGAGACTGCGCGCAAATCAATGCACACGCGCGATTCTGTATTCCTGGCCCTAAGCCGCAGCGATACCTCGGGTGCAACGCTATTGCAGCACCTTCAACAATACACCACTACCTTTAATCAAATAAATAACACGCTTGGCGAAGGTTTGGATACAACTGACGAAAGCCAGCAATTACCAACTGTAATTAAGCGAATAGGCAGGATAAAAATATTGGCCAATACACGAAAATCCAGCACGCTCAGGTATCTTTTTGTATTGCGCGACAACCTGGATCATTTACAAGATTTAATGAATGGCTGGCAAACCAACCTCGATTCGGTTAATGCAAAGCTAATCTCCAATCAGAAAGAAGTGCTTCGGTTCCAGAGTGATTCGTTGTTAAAGAATTTACCTGGCGACAGTACGATAAGAGCTGCTTTTCTGGAAAAAAAGATTGAAGTATTAAAGTTGTGGAAAAAAACCGACTCTGCTAATCGCAAAAATCTATTTAGGGTATACCTGATACAAAGCAAAATATCGACAGCCTTTACGGCCATGATCGACGAAACCGATCAGATAGATAGCAAGATCAAGCGATTTGCGATCAGAGCATTAGGTGGGGAATTTGATTATATCTGGAAAAGAAACGACCAGTTTTCGCACCTTGATTCTGCTATGAACGGTACGATGGCTTTGAACCAGGTACAGGTTAACTATTTTTTTAAGAACGAAACTATAGTAAATATTATTTCCATTGCCTTTATTTTGCTTGTCATTGGCTGGATATTGTATAATAAATACAATACCCTAAGGCACATTGATCAAAAGCAAATTGTTATTGAGCACACCCATTTTGTATATAAAAAGCCGCTCGTATCAGCATTGTTATTGAGTATCACTATCATACCCTATTTTTACGATCATCCACCTGTTTTTTTCCTGGAATGTCTCTTCCTGGTAAATATTATATTGGTATTGATCATGGTTCGTGACCATTTTCCAATTTCATTATTTCGCTTCCTTTTTGCATTATTTTGGATTACAGTCGCCTATAGTCTAAGTAACTTGCTGATCCAGATCACCAATGCCGACCGCTATTTGGTATTCGTACTAAGTATATTGAGTATCATTTTTGGTGTATTATTTTATCTGCAAACTAAAAAAGAACCACAGGAGCATCTCAAATACACACGATTAACCCTTTGGATATTTATTATTCTCCAGGCGATATCGCTGGTGCTAAATATTACCGGAAGATTTAGCCTGGCAAAAATTATTGGCACAACAGCCGTGTTTAATTTGTGGATGACGATGGCCTTATATTTTATCATTCGCATCATCATCCAGGTGCTTTATCTGCAATTACACACTAATCGCGCTGCTCATAGTATCATAGCACTAGTAGACTATAATTCGATACAGAAAAAATTCAGAAGCTTGCTGGCACTTTTTGCTTCCCTTTTATGGGTCGTGTTTTTACTGGAGAATCTAAATATTGACGATTGGGTACACGATTATCTGGTAGACTTCCTGGGGCAGCGACGTCTTGTGGGTGATTCTTCGTTTACTTATGGCGGATTTGTTAGCTTTTTCCTGGTTATTTGGGTTTCCTCGATGTTGTCAAAGGTTATCAGCTATTTCTATGATATCTCGGCGCAGCATAATACAGATCTTTCGGCGCTGAAAAAGAAAAACCGTGTCTCAACATTATTGATTCGAATTGGTGTATTTACTGTCGGTTTCCTGCTTGCAGTTGCAGCTTCAGGTTTTCCGCTCGATAAACTGACAATTATTTTCAGCGCATTTGGTGTAGGTATTGGCTTTGGTTTGCAAAACGTAACCAATAACCTGGTTTCAGGTATGATATTGGCGTTTGAAAAACCGATTCAGATCGGGGATATTATCGAAGTTAACAATCGGATGGGTACGGTTAAAGAGATTGGGATACGCTCGAGCAAGCTGGCTACATCAGAAGGTTCGGAAGTGATCATACCCAACGGCGACCTGATATCGCAAAATGTGGTCAACTGGACGCTTAGCAATACCAACAGGCAGGTTGAGCTATCGATCAGCGTTGCAAGTGGCACCGAAATTGCCAAAGTAACCCAAACACTCAAAGATCTGCTTACTAACCGGAGTGATATCATGAATCATCCCGCACCGCAGATATTTTTGAATGGCCTGACGGATAAATCAATCGATTTCAAAGTGCAGTTTTGGGCCGCGGATATATCCGATTATCTCGAATTGAGAAGCCGTGTTCTGGTCAACATTTCAGAAATATTTGCAAAAGAGGGGATTCAGCTCCCTAAAAGCTAATAGAAATCTTTAGTTGAAAGTGCATCAAAAGTGCGCTTCTTTCTGATAAAGAAATCGAGTACCACACTGCGGCGGTACATGCCCTTCAGCGCATGTAAATTACTGCGTTTGTACCTCACTTTAGGTCCGCCGCCTTTGAACAACTGCAGCAAAAAATTCTGGTGTGCCCGGCTAATGGCCCAGGCATCGCGGCGTTTGCCTTCATTTAAAAACCTTAAGATCGCCAGCAAGTCCATCCAGAAACGAATAAAAATTACCATAAAGGCCCGCCAAATGGAAAGGTTGTTTTTTAGCAGCAACAGGTTATTCCTGAAATTGAGGTAGGTTTTAAACGGGTTTTCGGTATTCAGGGTCCCCCCGCCTACATGATAAACTTCGGATTGGGCACAATACATCACTTTATAGCCCATGTTCTTCAACCGCCAGCAAAGGTCAATTTCTTCCATATGGGCAAAAAAACGATCGTCAAAGCCGCCTGCTTCCCGCCAATAACTGGCTCTTACAAACATTGCTGCACCAGAAGCCCAAAACACCTCGCCCGACAGGTCATATTGCGCCCGATCCCCTTCTATTTCATAGAACATACGGCCTCGGCAAAACGGATAGCCGTAAACGTCGATAAAGCCGCCGGCTGCTCCAGCATGCTCAAAATGATCCTTGGCGACAAATGCTTTTATTTTAGGAGCTGAAGCGGCGATCAAATCATCGCTTTCCATTTGCGCTATAACGGGCTCTATCCAACCTGACGGCACTTCAACATCCGAGTTTAATAATACAAAGTAATCAGCTTCTACCCGCTCAAGAACCCGATTATAGCCCCCGGTAAAACCGTAGTTCTTATCGTTTTGAATGATAGTAATGGCTGGGAAATTAGCTTTCAAAAAATCGACCGAGCCGTCAGTTGAACCATTGTCGCCAACGACAATATCGAGGTTTGGCCAGGTTGATGCCAGTACCGAAGGTAAAAACTGTTGCAAATGCCTGATACCATTCCAGTTTAGGATAACAACAGCAACTTTAGGCATTTTTTCCATTGAATATTAAGCATCCGGCCTTAAGCGGAATAAGGCTGCAATTATATGTTTTTAATTGCAATACCCGAAGAGTGAAAAAGGTCAATTAAAGAAAACAGGCTTGGCAACTTCCGTAGGCTTGATTTTCCACCTGCGGTGCGACCATAGCCAATACTCCGGCCGCTCCCTGATCAAGTCCTCCAGGTACGAAACTTGTATCTTAGTGATCTCAAACGGTTTCGTTTCTTTAGGGTTTTCAACAAGCGGGACAAGCGTATAAGTATAATAGCCCCGTTTTACCAGGTCGATTCGATAAAATACAACCGCGCAATCTCTTAAAGTACTTAGTTTTTCTACGCCAAGAAAAACCGCAGTTGGCTGGTTCAAAAAATTGGTAAAATACATTGCTTCCTCGCGTGATGGGGTTTGATCGGCAGCAAGCACAGTAAAAGTCAGTTCATTTTTATATTCGATCAGTTTACGCAGGGTTTGACGCATCGGTATCATAATGGCTCCAAATCGCGAACGTGTCCGGTTGATAAAATTGGTGAAAATTTCACTGCTTTGGGGTTTATATACGATCAGTTTGGTATGTTCGGTAAGAAATCCAAAATCCAGGCAGGCCATCTCCCAATTGCAATAGTGTCCGGCCGCTGCGAGTATGCTTTTACCTTGTCCAAAATAATGCGCTACAATTTCGGGGTTGGTGCATACCATTCGTCGCTTAACCTGCTTTTCTGACATGCTTACTGATTTGATCGTTTCCAGCATCAGATCGGCCATATACCTGAAATATTTCTTTTCAATCGTCTTGCGTTCAGCTTCGGATTTTTCAGGAAAAGCATTGGCAAGATTCTCGCTCACCACTTTTCGCCGATAGCCAGCTAAATAGTAAAGTATAATATACAGGATATCAGAAATGATATAAAGCAACCAAAACGGAAAAAGCGAAAGCAGGTACAAAAAGAAAATACCAATATAGGCAAAGCCTCTTTTTATCATTATTTTATCCGAATTTTGGCACAAACATAGAATATATGATTGAAAAAGGCGCTGTTTTACCTTTGTTTTATCTGCCACCGATTGAATATTTTACCGAACTAAATATTCATAATCCTGATTTTTTGATCGAGAAATATGAGCATTTCCCAAAGCAAACCTATCGCAATCGCGCACATATTTATTCACCCGAAGGATTATTAACCCTTGTAGTACCTGTTGTAAAAGGGTCAAAAATGCATACTCCGGTCAAGGATGTAAGAATAAGTTATGATTTTCGCTGGCAGCGCCTGCATTGGATGAGCCTGCAGGGATGTTACCGTCGGTCGGCTTATTTCGAATATTATGAGGACGATCTGGCACTATTCTACGAAGCTAAAGAACCCTTCCTTTTCGATTACAACGAAAAGCTATTACACCTTTTGCTCAGGTTGCTTAAAATAAAGGCTACGCTAAAGTACACGCAGGAATTTATTCCTGATTACCCTGATCTGCTTGATCTGAGAGATAGCATTCATCCTAAGAAAATTTCAAAATATCCACCAAAACCTTATTACCAGCTTTTCGAAGAAAAACATGGTATCATTAGCAACCTGAGCATAGTCGACCTGCTATTTAATCAGGGACCACAGGCAATAAATTATTTATAGCCTGCAAATAAATGGTAAATAAGCTCGCTTTGGACCGGCCAGTAATGCCTATTTCTGAAATTCCGATTTCAGGTCGGCCTTCATTACTTTCCTGAATTTTTCGACTTTAGGTACTGAAACTGCCGTTAAATAGGGGTTTTCGTTCAAATGAAGGCGGTAATATCCCTGATGATATTTTTCTGCGGCATAAAAAACCTTGAACGGAACCACCTGGGTTACGATCGGTGCATCATAATGCTTTGAAGCATTGATTTTTTTGATCTCATCCAGTATAATTGCTTTTTCCTGTTCGGTCCGGTAGAAGGCGATGGAACGGTAATCTGTTCCTTCATCAGGGCCCTGCCGGTTTAATTCGGTTGGGTCATGCGCAAAAAAGAAGGCGTGAACCAGTGTTTGGTAAGAAATAACCTTTGGATCATAGTATATCTGAACAACCTCAGCATGGCCGGTTTCGCGGGTACAAACTTCTTCATAGGTTGGATTTTTTGTATTCCCGCCAGCATAACCAGACACCACCGCGTCGACACCCTTTAATTCCGACATCGCTTCGCTCATACTCCAGAAACATCCCCCGCCGAAAGTAGCAATGGCTTCGCCTGGTTTGGGTTGAGGTAAAACCGCTATTTGCTGGTTTTGGGCACCTGCGCAGCCGCAATACAATATGGCTGCGATACTATATATCATTAATTTCTTTATCATAAATTTTTCATTGATTTAAACCAATTACGCAAAACTAACATAAGCAGTTGTTGCTATTTGTCATTTCCGGGTAATATAGGGGGCGATTTAAATACCGTATCTTTGACCATCATTAATATTTTAGTCAGCCCGTTGATCTTGATCTCATAGGCTGTAGACAGCAGCATACCCATTTTACCCGGCGGAAAACCTTTCTTTTTTAACCATTCAAGGTAATAGACCGGCACATCGCAGATCAGGGTGCCCTGGTACTTACCGAAAGGCATTTTAGTAGTTACTACTTCTATTAAAACTTTACGGTCGGGGCTAATATTTTCCACAATGTAAAATTACTTGTTAATGATCATTATCAGCCCCAAATAAAGTTAAAACAGATAAATTAGTAAAACGTTGTACCGCTACCAAACAAATTAATATGAAACAGATATTTGAGGCTTTTTTAAGCGGAACAGAAAACAAGGTTGATGGTATTGCAAGACCCGTAAGTGTTGCAGGATATACTACTCCCTACGATTTTAAATCGATAGACGGAAGGTTACACATCCTTATCGGTAAAGATGAAAGTGAAAACTGGGTGCGAATTGGTGGTACCGAACCTTATTTTTCGAGTTGGGTCAATGAACTGGCACAGCAAATTGCCAAACACAAACGCAGATAATTATAATGGAAAAACGCGAATTAGGCAGATCGGGTATACTGGTTACCCCGTTTTGCTTTGGAGGTAATGTTTTTGGCTGGACCGCAAACGAGAAGGTTTCTTTTGAATTGCTGGATGCCCTGGTCGACCTCGGTTTTGATTTTATCGATACTGCGGATATTTATTCATCGTGGGTACCGGGTAATCAGGGAGGCGAGTCGGAAACGATTATTGGTAAATGGCTGAAAAATACCGGAAAAAGGGATAAAGTGGTTATTGCAACCAAAGTAGGAAAACCCATGGGACCCGGCAAACAGGGTCTTTCAAAAGCCTACGTAACCAAAGCAGTAGAAGATTCGCTCCGCCGCCTGCAAACTGATTATATCGACCTGTATCAATCGCATGATGACGATCAGGGCACGCCATTGGAGGAAACACTCGGCGTTTTTACAGACCTGATCATAGAAGGTAAGGTTCGGACGATAGGTGCCTCCAATTATAGTGCCGCCCGCCTTGCCGAAGCTATAGCGGTTAGCAAAAAAAATGGCTTAGCTCAATACCAAACACTACAACCCGAATATAACTTATATAGCCGCGAACCTTACGAAGCTGAACTTGCCCCTCTCTGCCATTTAGAAAAGATCGGCGTTATTCCCTACTATTCACTGGCAAGCGGTTTTTTAACAGGGAAATACCGTTCAGAAGCCGACCTTGCAAAAAGCCCGCGCGGTAAGGGAATCAAAAAGTTCATGAACGAACGTGGTACAAGAATACTTGATGCGCTTGATTCCGTTTCCCAGGCATATGAAACTAACCCGGCTGCTATCGCGTTGGCCTGGCTTAATTCAAGGCCCGGTATCATCGCACCGATCGCCAGTGCAACCAGCGTTGCTCAGCTGAAGGAAATCACGGCTTCGATAGCAATTAAATTGAGCAATTCGGCAATCGAATTACTTACAAAATCTGGCATAAACGAATAAAACCACCCTCGCCGGCGGCGAGGTGGTTTTTTGTTAAATATATATTTGGAGGGAACTATGATCTTCCATGGCGATGATCATCGCGGTCGAAGTGGTCGTGGTTTCTGTTATCACTGCGTTCATCAAACCGGCGATCTTCATTTCTGCGGTCATCGCGGTATGAATTGGCGTATCCCCTGTCGCGATCGCGGTCATCCTGATGTCCAATGAACATTGCACTATTATACTTGTTGCGGTAAAAATCGTCATTCATATATGGACGGCTGGCACGAACTTCGAACCTGCGGGCGTTCCTCCAGTCGTAATTGCGGTATGCACCTGGCAGGTAAGCAGCTGATACCCATTCGTTACCATCGTTATAATAATAACATTGTTCATTAACGTTGTAATAAGCACTTACATCGGGCAGGTAATAATAGTCGTCGTTATAAACGGCAGGCTGACTATAAACGGTTTGAACAGGAGCGGTTACGTATACAGGACGTGGTGCAAAACGAAAACCAAAATGAAACCTGATCTGTGCATTGGCGGTATTAACTAATAAACCGCTCATTGCTATTGCTGATATTAAAATTAACTTTTTCATTTTCTTGTGTATTTATAGTTCTGACGAAGCAAATTCAAAAAAGTTTAATTTCACCATATAAAAGCTAGAACATATCGGACATTACAAACTTTTAATTCAAAAAAAGGGACTATCGCAAAATATTATTCTTTTAAACATGAAAAGTAAATGAAAAAAATACAAATGGCAGCGCGGTAAGTCAGCAATTCGACTGTCATACTTAATTAATAATTATTCTGAAACCGTAAATGTCCTTGTATTGATGCCTTCGGGCTTATGGTTATTATTTCCTAAACACTTAGATTTGGATATTAAAACAAACCTGTATGAAAAGAAAATATGTATTTTCATTTTTGCTGCCTTTTTTGGCGGTGTTCGGGATCATGGCGATCCTTGCACTGAAAAATGGTTCCCGGCATAGTGGCCCGGCCAGTAATGCTGAAGCATCAAATGCCGGATTGACCTTACCTTCAGGATTCAATGCATCGATCATTGCTGACAATCTAGGGTCTGTGCGCCATATTACCGTTACCCCTCAAAACGAGATCTATGCCAAATTAAAAGGATTGGAACATGGTAAAGGCATTTTGTTATTGCACCAAAATGGTGATAAAGCTGAGGTTAAAGCAAGCTTCGGCTCTTTCGGTGGAACCGGTATTGGCGTTAAAAATGGCTACTTATATGCCTCATCCGATCAGGAAGTATTCCGTTTTAAATTGAACGCACAAAATGAAGTGATCGACCCGAATAAACCTGAAACTATAGTGACTGGTTTATTGAACCGGGGCGAGCATGAAGCTAAGGCTATCACGCTGGATAATGCCGGGCACCTATATGTAAATATTGGTGCTTATTCAAACGCTTGTCAGGTAAAAGATCGTGAAAAAGGTTCGCCCGGTCAGAAAGGCTGCCCGATATTGGATTCGGCTGGCGGTATATGGCAATTCAGCGCAAGTAAACTGAACCAGCATTATGGCGATGGCATCCGTTATGCCACCGGTTTGAGAAACGTAGTTGGCATCACCTGGAATCAACAGAAAAACCAGCTTTTTGTAATGCAACATGGCCGGGATCAATTGAGCGATCTGTTTCCGCAATATTATACTGTAAAACAAAATGCTGAATTACCGGCAGAATGTATGTATGCGCTTAACAAAGGCGATAATGCCGGCTGGCCTTATATGTATTATGATTGGCAGACCCGCAAAAAAATGCTGATGCCTGAATACGGTGGCGACGGCAAAAAGGAAGGTGGTCAGAATGCCATTAATCCTACAGCTGCTTTTCCGGGGCACCTTGCACCAAATGGCCTGTTGTTTTATACCGGCAATCAGTTTCCGGCAAGGTACAAAAATGGTGCCTTTATAGCTTTCCACGGCTCGTGGAACCGCGCACCCGAACCACAAGCTGGCTATTTTGTGGTATTTCAACCCTTTGTGAATGGCAAACCATCGGGAAAATGGGAAGTGTTCGCCGATGGTTTTGCTGGTACCGCCGAACAAAAGGCCAAAGGCGCAGCAATACACCGCCCATGCGGCTTAGCACAAGGCCCGGATGGCGCTTTGTATGTAAGTGATGATAGCCGGGGAACCATCTATAAGATCACTTACAAGAAATAACATCAACAAATTTTATTAAAAAGGCCCCGAAAATTCAGGGCCTTTTTAGTTGGGTTTCTTTTATTTCAAAAAATCAGGCAAACCAATCGAACAAATCATTTTGCTTTAAAGCTGATTTTCCTTTTTCCCTGAAATCTTTAATGATCTTTCCTTCAGCCATTTGGATTATGCGGTTGCCATAAGTGAACGCGTCTTTTAGATTATGGGTGACCAGGATTGCTGTCAGTCCAAATTCATTGACCAGGCGTTCGGCTGTTTTCATTACGATTTCTGCTGATCGGGGATCCAGCGCTGCGGTAGGCTCGTCAAGCAATAGTACTTTGCAGGAATCCATTACACTCATTAGCAGGGTCAATGCCTGTCGCTGCCCGCCTGATAAAGTGCCCATCAGCTGTTCGGTTTTATTTTCAAGGCCCATTCCCAGGCTTGCAATTTTGTCTTTTACCCGGCTTTTAAAATTTGGATTAACGCCGATTGTCAGCCCCTTTGGCTGGGTACGGATAGCCGCCAGCCGGAAATTATCAATGATGCTCAGATCAGGTGCCGTACCACTCAGCGGATTTTGAAAAACGCGGGCTATCCATTCACTGCGCTTATATTCAGGAAGTTTGGTGACATCTGTATCATTAATGGATATACTCCCTGACGATGGCAATATACTCCCGGCAACCAAATTCAATAACGTTGTTTTCCCGGAACCATTAGAACCAACGATCACCAGGAATTCTTTTTCGGCAATGGTTAAATCGACACAGTTAACAGCATTTACCTGGTTTGCTTTTCCCTTGTTAAATATTTTGTGTATTTGTCTGAGCTCGATCATGATGAATTTTTGAAAGATAATCGCGGCAATCCAACGATGAGTAGAACGAATACGGCAGTTACCAGTTTAAGCAGGGTCGGACTAACCCCAATACTCAGCGTAACAGCGATCACAAACTGAAAAATAATAGCACCTGAAAGCACCAGCGCTAAAGTTAACCATACCGAAGTGATCCGAAACCAGTTAACCAACGCTTCGGCAATTATAACCGAACCCAGACCGGTAATTACTATTCCGATACCCATATTAATATCCGCAAAACTCTGGAACTGGGTGATCAAAAAGCCACTTAAAGCTGTTAATGCATTAGCCAATGCCAGCCCGATGATCTTCATCCTGTCGGTATTGACCCCCAGCGCACGAATCATGGATTCACTGTTGCCCGTAGCCCGCATAGCAATGCCGAAATCAGTTTTAAGTAAATAGCCTATCAGCACTGCTATTACCGCAACAAATCCGATCAACACAAAAAAGGTATTTTTATTGGGATCTGAGGCGAAATTGATCATCGAAAATAGCGTGGACACATTGGTTAATGGGATATTTGAACGCCCCATAATACTCAGGTTGATAGAGTAGAGTGCGTACATTACCAGTATACCTGCCAGTAAGGCATTGATCTTTAACTTGGTATGAATGATTCCGGTCAATGCTCCGGCAGCTGCTCCGGCGGCGATCACTGCCGGCAATACGATATAAATTGGCTGGTGAGCCATCAATAATTTTGCAGTAATTACACCACCAAGCGTATAGCTGCCGTCAGTAGTGATATCGGGGATATTAAATATCTTCATCGATATATAGATCCCCAGCGCAATAGCCGAAAAACAGAGACCCTGTATAAGCGTCGCCAGGTAAAAATCCATTATTTTACAGCTTCAAAATTTGACGGTATGGCTATATGATATTTTTGTGCTGCTGCCGCATTATAAACACGTTTACGAACTTTCACCATTTCTGGCTTCAGGCCATCAACTTTCTTCGTTTTCAGAAATTGCGCGGCCTGCTCTCCTGCCTGGTATCCCCAGAGGTACATATCCGCGCCAAAGGCTGCTACGGCACCGCGTTTTACTAAACCCGCTTCGCTGGTAAAAATGGGCACATTGGCCTGGTTACAATTCTTTAGGATCGTTTCGAAAGAAGCAAACACGCTGTTATCAGGTAAGGCAAAAAATGCATTGATATGTTTTGACAGTAATGACTGTGTAACTAATTGCGCATCAGCCGAATTATTCAGCGGCAATACTTCGAGCGTTACATTAGCTTTTGTTGCCAGTTCTTTGAGCCTGTTGACCGCATCGGCCGACTGAGGCTCGGCCTGATTATAGATCATACCGATCACGAGTTTACCCGCTGTTGGTTTTAATAAGGTAGTAATGATATTGAATGACGTATCGATATAATTAAGGTCCTCTACAACGCCGAATAAATTTGGCGGATTGACGCCAGTAGAACTAACCACATTCATTCTGGCCGGCGTTGGCGAAACCATCGCAAAAACCGGGATAGTATTGGTTTTTTGAATAGCTGTTACAGTTGATAAAGTTGTGCAGGTTGCCAGCAGATCCACTTTCTCAGAGACGAACTGGTTAACGATCAATCCGAGTGTAGGTTGATCACCTTCTGCGTTGTGGTATTCGATCTTTACCGTATGCTGATCGTCGCTGAATCCATTTTTCTTCAGTGCGTCGGTAAAGCCGGTACGCGCCTGCCCTACTGTAGCATCTTCAAATGCATCGACAAAGCCTACAACCGGAACTCCGCTTTCTTTGTGGTTGCAAGACAGCAGTAAAGTGATCCCAAAAACCAAAGGAAGATATTTAAAAGCCTTCATCCGACTAAATTAGACATTGCGCCTGAAAGCTGAAAGTATAATAGAAAAAGCTGAAGGCATTAGCGCAAAAAAGGACAAAAGTTTACCGCTTTTTGATAATTTAGCCATTCAATGATATCTATCAATTCAAAATTACCGCAAGCCGGCACCACAATATTCACGGTAATGTCGGCCCTGGCCAATGAAGTAGGAGCCATTAACTTATCACAGGGCTTTCCCGACTACGAAACCTCGCCCGAACTGATCGAACTGGTGAACCAGGCGATGCATAAAGGTTTTAACCAATATGCCCCTATGGCTGGTTATTTGCCATTAAGGGAAGAATTAAGCAAAAAGACGGAAAAATTATATGGTGCATATTACAATCCTGACACCGAAATAACGATCACCGCAGGTGGAACCCAAGCTATCTATACCGCAATTGCGACGGTTATAAATCCTAATGACGAAGTGATCATTTTTGAACCTGCCTTTGACTGCTATGCCCCGGCTATAAAAATTGCGGGTGGAGTAGTTAAATCATTAGAATTGGAGCCTCCTGATTACCGGATCAACTGGGAATTGGTTAAACGTTTGGTAAGCAGCCGTACGCGGATGATCATCATCAATTCGCCTCAAAACCCCACGGCTACTATTTTGCGGCAGGAAGACATTGATGCGCTGTATGATATCGTTAAAAACAGGGACATATTCATCTTAAGTGATGAGGTTTACGAACACCTTATTTATGACGGGCAGGAACACCTGAGTATTGCCCGGTACCCGGACTTGAAAGAAAGAAGCTTTGTTGTTGCCTCCTTCGGAAAACCATTTCATGCTACAGGGTGGAAAGTTGGCTACTGTATGGCCCCGGCTGCATTAATGAGCGAATTCAGGAAGATACACCAGTTTTTAGTTTTTTGTGTCAATGCACCGATTCAAACCGCAATTGCTGAATACCTAAAAAACGAGAACCACTACCTCGGGCTTGCAGAATTTTTTCAGCAAAAGCGCGATTATTTCAGGAAAGGACTTGAGGATACCCGATTTGAACTACTCCCCTGCGCCGGGTCTTATTTTCAATCGGTGAGATATGGCCGTATAAGCGATGAAAAGGATTCCGACCTGGCAATTCGTTTAACACGCGAGTTTGGCGTTGCCGTTATACCGGTTTCGGCGTTTTACAGTAAAGGAACAGATCACCAGGTATTACGATTTTGTTTCGCAAAAAAGCAAGAAACTTTGAATAATGCACTTGAAAGATTGAAAAAAGTGTAACTTAGAGTAATTATATTTAACCGCCAGTATAAGAAAAACCAATGGATAACCTCAAGATCAGTCTCTTTCAGGGATATTTGTTTTGGGAAAACATAGATAAAAACCTTCAAAACATTGCTTTGAGGCTAAGCGGGGGTATTCGCGAAAAAACGGACCTTATTATACTGCCCGAAATGTTCAGCACCGGCTTTACTATGAATGCAGCCGCACTGGCAGAGCCGATGAACGGCAAAACCATGACATGGATGAGCAAAATCGCCAAACAATTCAATTGCGTGGTTACCGGTAGCCTCATCATTAATGAAAACGAAAAATACTACAACCGTTTGATCTGGATGGAAGCTGATGGCACTTTCAGTTATTACGATAAACGCCACTTGTTTACGCTGGCCAAAGAACATCAGACATATACCGCCGGGAAAAAGAAACTGATCGTTGAATTGAAGGGATGGAAGATTTTCCCGGTTATCTGTTACGACCTGCGTTTTCCTGTATGGTTACGCAATGTCGAACCAGTTTATGATCTATTGATCGTTGTTGCCAACTGGCCTGAACGTCGGGCACTGCATTGGCGCACCCTGATTCCTGCCCGCGCGGTCGAAAACCAGGCCTATGTGATCGGCCTGAACAGGGTTGGACACGATGGAAATGAAGTTTACCATTCAGGCGATTCAACCTGCATTAGTCCGAATGGCAATGTCGTTTATTACAAACGCGACGAAGAAGACGTTTATACATTTTCAATTATTGCTGACGAAATAGAAAAGACACGCCGCACCCTTCCCTTTTTACGGGATGAAGACAACTTTAAGATAATAGATTGATATCTCCCTGCACTTCTCCCCAATAAGAGATAGTTTTTTACTTTTGTTTAACGCAAATAATCTAAAAACACCCCAACTATAAGCTATGAGGTCATTTATCGCTGCCTTATTTTTCGCACTGATTCTAACTATTCCCGCTTCGGCCCAAAAAAAGAAAAACGATTATGCAGCGCTCGTCAATATTTTTATCGGAACCGGCGGACATGGACATACTTATCCCGGCGCTGTGGTGCCATTTGGGATGGTGCAATTGAGCCCAGATACCAGGCTGAGCGGATGGGACGGGTGTTCAGGGTATTATTATACAGATACTGTAGTTTACGGTTTTTCACATACCCACCTGAGTGGTACAGGCGTAGCAGATTATTGCGATATCCTGTTCATGCCAACAACCGGCGAACCTCAGTTCATCAACACCGATTACCGTTCAAGTTTTAAAAAGAAAAACGAAGCAGCTTCTCCTGGTTATTATAAAACCAAACTCGAAAAATACAATATTGGTGTCGAACTGACCGCAACTAAACGTGTTGGTGTACACCGCTACGAATATCCTTCGACCAAACAAGCTAATATCATTATCGACTTAAAACACCGCGACGAGGTATTAGATTCGTGGATAGAGGTAGTTAATGACCATGAGATACGCGGATTTAGAAGGTCAAAATCATGGGCTCCAGACCAGTATATATATTTTTATGCAAAATTCAATAAAGCATTTAAAACCTACGGTATCGCATTGAATGATACCGTACAGCAGGGCCAAAACAAAGTTCAGGGGAAAAATGTAAAAATGTATCTGCAGTTTGACGACCCTGGCGAATTGATCTCTAAAGTAGGTATTTCATCAGTGAGTGCCGAAGGTGCCCTCAATAACCTGGATACAGAGGTACCCGATTTCGACTTTAAAAAAATTGTTAAAAGCGCCAGGGCCGAATGGAACGAACAGCTCAACAAGATACAGGTAGAAGGCGGTGCACCCCCAATTTCAACCGAACAACGGTCAAACCAATACCAAAATGGCGGCTACAACCCAACGGGCTATAATCGCCCACAGCAACGGAAGCAGGCACCTGTTACTGATTGGTCGAAAATAAAGCAAACGATTTTTTACACTGCGCTCTATCACAGTATGGTTGCCCCCAACCTTTATAGCGACGTTGATGGACAGTACCGCGGCCTGGATCAAAAGGTGCATAAAGCTGAAGGCTTTGACTATTATACGGTGTTTTCGTTATGGGACACTTTCAGGGCTGAAGACCCCTTATTTACCGTCATCGACCGCAAACGTACACTCGATTTCATCAAGACCTTTTTGGCTATGTACGAACAGGGCGGCTTGTTACCAATATGGCCATTGGGTTCAGGCGAAACCTTTTGTATGATAGGCAACCATTCTATACCGGTAATTGTTGATGCCTACGCCAAAGGCATCCGTGGATTTGATGCAGAAGAAGCATTTACTGCGATGAAAGCTGCAGTAAATCGCCAGGAGCCAGGCCTTAACAGCTACCGTAAAAATGGTGCCGTTCTGGCTGATGACGATGCCGAATCCGTTTCTAAAACTTTAGAATTCGCTTATGACGACTGGTGTATCGCGCGAATGGCAAAAATGCTGAATAAACCTGAAGATTATGCGGTTTTCATCAAGCGGGCCCAATACTGGAAGAATGTATTTAACGACCAAAATGGCTTTATGCAGGCCAGGGTGAACGGTGGCTGGTATACGCCTTTTGATCCCACAGATATCAATAACAACTATACGGAGGGTAATTCCTGGCAATACTCCTTCCTTGCTGCACATGACGTTGAAAGTTTGATCGATAAACTGGGAGGTCACGAAAAATTTGAAGCTAAGCTGGATGAGTTGTTCACCACCAATGCCAAATTAAGCGGCCGCGATCAGGCTGACGTCACAGGACTCATTGGACAATATGCACATGGTAATGAACCGAGTCACCATATTGCCTATTTGTACAACTTTACCAATTCGCCAGAGAAAACACAGTCGTACATCAGTCGCATTTTAAAAGACGAATACAGCAATATGCCCGACGGACTTTCCGGCAATGAAGATTGCGGGCAGATGTCGGCCTGGTATGTGATCAGTTCATTGGGCCTTTACACGATACAGCCAGGGCAAACCCAATACCAGATAGGGCTGCCACAATTTGATAAAGCAACGATCTACCTGGAGAATGGCAAGAAATTTATCATAGCGAATTCAGGCAGTGGCGTAGGTTTTCAAAACAATTACGTTCAGGGAATGACATTGAATAACAATAGCTATAATAAGCTTTATATTGAGGATGCGGTTATTCAAAAAGGCGGCGAATGGGACGTATTTACCGGGCGCTTACCTAACAAATTATTTATACAGGACCTGGAGAAACCAGTTTCAAAAATTACTGACAGCCTGATCCTTATCAATCCCTATTTTATTAATGCTGCTCCAACTTTTAAGAAACCATTTGATCTCGAAATAAAAAGTCCCGATAAATATGCAACCATCTATTATACACTCGACGGATCAACCCCAACCCAGGGATCTGTAGTTTACACCAAACCGATTACGATCGCTGCCAATACAACTGTTAAAGCTATCGCAGTAAAGAATGGAAAAAGCAGTTTCGTAAACGAAGGGTCGTTCACAAAGATAAGGGACGATATTAAACTGATGCTGCAAACCCATTACCTATCCAACTACCCCGGCGAAGGTGATGCCAGTTTGATCGATGGGCTCAAAGGCACGGTAAATTGGCGTTTGGGTCACTGGCAGGGTTACCAGGGAAATAACCTGGATGCCATTGTTGATATGGGGAATGTGAAACCAATCAAATCAGTAAGCCTCGGTACGCTGCAGGACACAAAGTCATGGATCATTTTTCCAAAAGAAGTTGATTTTTTTACTTCAGATGATGGAAAAACATTTACGCTGATAAAAACAGTTACTACCGGTATTGATATCAAAGATCTGAATATCCAAACCCAACAGTTTAAAGCAGACCTGAACGTTAATGCGCGATATATCCGTATCATAGCAAGGCAGTATGGCGCCTTACCCGATTGGCACGAAAGTAAAGGCCAGCCATCCTATATTTTCGCTGATGAAATAAGCATCGAATAATTTGGAAAAAACAGATAATTAATTATATTTTTAAGTTTAATTAACCAACGTAAACAATTAATTATCAGATGGAACCACAAAACAACTTAGCAACCGACGACAATGGCAAAACGGCTGGAATTATAAGTTACCTTTCTATTATTGGTTGGCTTATTGCTTATTTCGCATTCCATGCAAACAAAAAAACAGAACTTGGCAGTTTTCAGCTACGACAAACACTCTTGCTTCATATTGCCTACATTGCCTTTTACTTTATTTGGAATACTATTATTGTGTCGCTTTTATTTGCGTCCCTCACCCTTGCAGCCCTGGTGAGCACAGTGACCTGGGTTTTTGGCCTTGGCTTTTTTGTACTTTGGATCATCGGGTTCATTGGAGCTATCAATGGCGAAAAGAAACCAATTCCACTTCTTGGCGATAAAGCACAAACTTTATTTGCAGGTATCTAGATCTAAGGGGGCAATGCAATAGCTGGCTTTGCCCCTATTCATTTTCCAATTCACGTTTTGCTACCTGTAATTTTTCCATTTCGGCTTTGGGCAAAACTGGGTACTCCAGTTTTAATGCCTTCAGCCTTTCAAGTATAATGGATGAGATCGAGATCCTGGTAAACCACTTTTTATCAGCCGGAATAATATACCAGGGATTTTCAGGAGTAGCTGTTTCACTGATCGCCTGCTCATAGGCTTTCATATAATCTTTCCAGTATTGCCGTTCATAGACATCAGAAGAAGAAAATTTCCAGTTTTTTGAAGGGTCGTCAATACGATCGAGGAAGCGTTTTTTTTGTTCTTCCTTTGATAAATGCAGGAAAAATTTAATGATGATGGTGCCATTATAATGCAAATGCTTTTCAAAAGCAGCAATACTTTGATAACGCAATTTCCAAAAATCATTTCCCAGTTCCTTCAAACTAAATTTATCGGGCAAGTTTTCATTATTGAGCAATTTGGGGTGAATTTTGGTGACCAGCACATTTTCATAATACGAGCGGTTATGTATCCCGATCCGGCCCCTTTCAGGTAAGGCTTTGCTGTGGCGCCATAAAAAATCGTGCCCGTATTCTTCCAGGCTGGGTTGCTTGAAACTGTATACTTCACAACCCTGCGGGTTTAAGCCCGAAAGTGTGTGTTTGATGGCACTGTCCTTGCCCGCAGCATCTATCGCCTGGAATAAAATAAGCAAGGCATATTGCCTGGAAGCATATAACTCAGTCTCGAGACTTGCCGTTTTTTCAATCAGATCTTCGAGTATCGCAGGCGCATCCTCTTTTTTAAAATCAGCAACGTATGCCGGGTCAAAATCTTTTAACGAGAATTTTTCGCCACCTGTAATCCCGAATTTTTCTGCTATCGAAGTCATCTAAATAATGTTCTATACTAAGGTAGTTAAAATTTAAGCTTTTTATTTCCGTTGTTTATATTTGGCGGTTGCCTTACATTTAGCAGCAAATTTTACATCTTTACCGCATGTTTCGTGAAATAAAAAACAGGTTTCTTCGATATATAGTTATCCTTATCTATTCGGTTATTGTATTTTTTTGTGCTATTGAGCTCAATTTCCTCTGGCTTTTTGGCTACTCCCCTACGATGGATGACATTAAAAACCCTTCATTATCGGTCGCTTCTGAGGTCTATTATTCTGATGGAAAATTGATCGGTCGGTTTTATAAGGAAAATCGTTCCCCGGTTGAATTTAAGAAGATATCACCGCACCTGATCAATGCTTTGATAGCTACCGAAGATGTGCGTTTCTATCAGCATGGCGGCGTGGATTTTTATGGCTTCCTGACGAGCGTATTGTCTACGGCCAAGGGCGGTAAACGCGGTGGAAGTACAATAACCCAGCAATTGGCTAAAAATCTGTTCGAAACACGTAAAAAGAAATCTCAGGGTATCATTAAGCACGTGCCATTCATAAGGACGCTGGTTTACAAATGCAAAGAATGGCTAACCTCGCTCGAAATAGAGCATGTTTATAACAAACAGCAGATACTGGAGCTTTACATGAATACCGTTCCCTTCGGAAATAACTCCTTTGGCATCAAGGCGGCATCACTAAAGTATTTTAACAAAACACCTGATTCTGTTTCGCAATCGCAGGCAGCACTGCTGATAGGTATGTTGAAAGCCACATCGACTTATAACCCGATACGGAACCCTCAAAAAAGTACCGACAGGCGTAATACCGTATTAAGCCAAATGGAAAAATACGGCATGATTACCAAAGCCCAGTATGACGCTGATATTGAAGAGCCGCTGAATTTAGACCTGAGTTTTGTGGAAGACAATTCGCAGGGCGACTCGTACCTGCGGCGTGCGGTTGAAAAATGGCTGGATAAATGGTGCAAAGAAAAAGGCTACGATCTGTACGAAGATGGGCTGAAAATTTATACGACCATCGACTCACGCCTGCAGCAATATGCTGAAGATGCCGTGGCCGAGAAAATGAAGATGCTGCAAAAACGTTTCTACGATCTTTGGGGAAACAAGACGCCATGGCGTGACCTGAATGGTGATGTGATCCCTGATTTTATAGCAAAGGCTGAGCAGCGTTTACCGATCTATAAAAAACTCGACCGGAAATTTCACGGTGATACCATTCCGATCAAACAATATTTCGAGAAGAAAAAGAAAATGAAAGTTTTCTCCTGGCATGGCGACCGGGATACTTTATTCTCGACGGTAGATTCAATCAAATACTATGCAAAGATATTAAATACAGGTATGATGACGATAGAGCCATCAACTGGGAAAATTAAAGTCTGGATAGGTGGAATCGACAATCGGTATTTTAAATACGACCATGTTAACCAAAGCAAACGCCAGGCCGGCTCGACCTTCAAACCTTTTGCATACGTAACTGCGCTTGATAACGGCTATACCCCTTGTGATAAATTCACAGACAAACCGGTTTCTATCAGCTTTATGGATAATGGCAAACGAGATGTTTGGGCACCTCAAAATGCTGATTTTCATTTTACCTACCTCGACATGTCGTTACGCTGGGCCATGGGAAAATCGGTCAATTCAATTACAGCGCAATTAACCGAGAAAGTGGGCTGGGATAAAATTGTGAACTATGCGCATAAATGCGGTATTGAAAGTCCACTGAAGTCTGTTCCATCAGTTTCACTAGGCACTAACGATGTTTCAGTTTATGAGATGACACGGGCTTATAGTACGTTTTTAAACAAAGGCGATCGGATAGATCCGATCCTGGTAAGTAAGATCGTTGACCAGGATGGTGATGTGGTGGCTGAATTTACCTCGAAAAAAGAATCGGTATTGAGTGAAGAAACCGCCTGGCTGATGTTGTACATGTTCAGAGGCGGCATGGAAGAACCGGGTGGCACATCGCAGGCTTTATGGGAATACAATGGGCTATGGAAGAAAAACAACCAGATAGGTGGCAAAACAGGTACTTCATCAAAATTTGTAGATGGTTGGTACATGGGTATTACTAAAGATCTGGTAACCGGAATATGGGTTGGCTGTGACGACCGTAGTGTCCATTTCACTAGTGCCGAATCTGGGGAAGGTTCGCATACTGCACTGCCTATTTTTGGAGCGTTTATGGAAAAAGTATATGCCGACCCGAATAGTGGCTACACCTGGGGTCCTTTCCCTAAACCATGGGTCAAGATCACCAAGAGCTATGATTGCCCTTCTCCACGAATTGACACCGATACCGGCGTATTGGTAACAGATACATTAAACGCTGTTCCGCTGGATACGTCGAAGATCAGGGAAAAAAGTATTGAGGAAAACCCCGAAAACAAACCAACTGTCAATCCAAAATAAAAAGCGGCCCATCGTTTAAATGTTAAATTTTTTGACTGATAATAAATTTAGGGTTTGAACAGTTATATTTCGGCTTAATTCAACGATTCATAGTTTAAACAATACCCCTGCGGACTGATTATGAATAAATTTTACTTGAGGTTTTCGAAACACGGGAAATATTTT
Organism: uncultured Mucilaginibacter sp.; assembly: GCA_903863845.1. Classification (GTDB taxonomy): domain Bacteria; phylum Bacteroidota; class Bacteroidia; order Sphingobacteriales; family Sphingobacteriaceae; genus Mucilaginibacter. Next base: position 32,897 of record CAIPDP010000055.1, read on the forward strand.
ACAGCAATTTTTTGCCTGACAATAGCGCTATTGTTTAGCTTCAACGCTAATGCACAATATTTCGGACAAAATAAGGTGCGCTATAAAAACCTGAAATTCAAAGTATATCGTACGCCACATTTTGAGATCTATTACTATATCAAAAACGACAGTCTGATCAAACGTTTTGCGCAGGAAAGTGAACTTTGGTACACCATACATCAACAGGTTTTCAGGGACACATTCAAAAAGCCCAATCCGATCATTTTATATGCCGATCACCCTGATTTTCAACAAACTACGGCAATTGATGGAGATATTGGTGTTGGAACCGGAGGTGTTACCGAGGGACTAAAAAATCGGGTAGTAATGCCTATTATGGAGACCAATCAGACTACGCGACACGTAATTGGTCACGAATTGGTTCACGCCTTTCAATACCACATGCTACTTGGTCGCGATTCGGCAATTTATGGGAACATTGGCAATATGCCCTTATGGATGATAGAAGGCATGGCCGAATACCTTTCCCTCGGAAAAAAGGATGCCTATACGGCTATGTGGATGCGTGACGCCTATCTGAACAAGAACATCCCTACCATCCGCGACCTGACCGAAACCAATAAATATTTCCCTTATCGTTATGGAGAAGCATTCTGGTCTTTCGTCGGTTCCACCTATGGCGATACCGTGATCGTTCCGTTTTTTAAGAATACAGCGCGCTTCGGGCTGGAATATGGTATCCGCCGAACATTTGGCTACGATGACAAAACGCTTTCAAATCTCTGGAAAAACTCGGTCGAAACTGCTTATCGCCCGCTACTGAAAGACACTGTCCAAAAACCGGTAGGGAAGAAAATTATCGACAATAAAAATTCGGGAGAGCTTAACGTTGCGCCGGCTGTTAGTCCGGATGGTAATTACCTGGCCTACCTTTCTGAAAAGGACCTCTTTACGATCGATCTTTACCTTGCAGATGCCCATACCGGACATGCAATCCGAAAGCTGACGAGCAAAATTTCCAATACACGCATCGACGAATTTAATTTTATCGAGTCGGCCGGGGCCTGGTCGCCGGATAGCAGGCAGTTTGCCTTTAGCATCTTTAGCCATGGTCGTAACCGGATGCTGATCGTTAGTGTACCCGATGGGAAAGTTTTGCACGATATATCGATGGGTAAAGCCGAGCAATTCAGCAACCTGAGCTGGTCGCCGGACGGCAATAACATCGTATTCCAGGGGCTGTCCGAAGGACAGGGCGATTTGTATATGTACAATTTCCCTTCAAAAAAGGTTATTCAGTTAACCAACGACATATATTCCGATTATCAGCCCAGCTTTTCGCGCGATAGTAAAAAGATCATTTTTTCGAGCGACCGAACCACCTATGACAAATCCAGTTCACAGGATATCACCTTTAACCTCGCGGAGTTAGACCTGGCCACCGGCAAAATCACTGATATACCGGTTTTTGAAGGAGCAAATAACCTCGATCCTCAATACTCAGCAGACGGGAAGCAGGTTTATTTCCTTTCGAACCGGGATGGCTTCCGCAATATGTACCGGTATACACTGGCCGATGGCAAAGTTGAACAAATGACCAACCTGTTTACTGGTATTTGCGGTATTACCGAATATTCTCCTGCGATCAGCATTTCAAATAACGACGATATCATCTATTCTTACTATTTCGCACAGAAATATATATTATATAATGCCAAAGCTTCTGATTTTACACCCACGGTCGTCAATGCGCAATCAACCAATTATGATGCAGCCATGTTGCCGCCGTTCCGTTCGGTTGGTGTCGATCTGATCAATTCTAATCTGAACAATTACCTTGCTTATCCCAGGGTACCTACCGATTCGATCCGTTTAACACCTTACCGTCCGCAATTAAAATTAGATTATCTGGCTAGCAGCGGTGTAGGCGCTTCGATCAGTCAGTTTGGAGCCGGTTTGTCAAGTGGCATTCAGGGTGTTTTCAGCGATATACTGGGGCATAATTTATTATATGGCGGTCTGGATGTTAATGGACAGATCTACGACTTCGGCGGACAATTCATCTACATCAACCAGCAGGGACGCTGGAATTTTGGTGTAGCATTATCGCATATACCCTATCAGTTCGCAAATTACAGCACGGTAGTTGCACCCTATCAACTCAATAGCACAACCACTATACCCTCGGTTCAGGAACGTTATGATATTATCCGAACTTTTCAGGATCAGTTAAACGTTTTCACCTCCTATCCCCTTTCGAAGATAAACCGGATAGAATTTGGTACCGGTGTGGCGCGTTATTATTATCGGGTAGACAGGTACACCACCTATTACGATACTTTAGGAAATTACATCAACAGCGATCATCAGCATATTGCCAATTCGACTTACAACGCCGACCCGGCTAATGGCGGTTTACAACTGATCCCTTTTACCATATACAGCGTAAATACTGCAATTGTTGGCGATAATTCATTTTTTGGGGTGGCATCTCCGCTAAACGGTTTTCGTTACCGTATCCAGGCAGAATATGATTTTGGCACCTATCAGTTCTTTGCGCCATCGGTCGACCTGCGCAAATACTGGCGGCTGGCACCGGTAACATTGGCAGCCCGTTTATATGCCTATGGCCGTTTTGGTAATGCCGATGGCTTATATCCATTGTACATAGGTTACCCTTTTTATATCCGGGGCTATGAAGCGCAAACATTTTATACCGGCAACAACAAAACACCAACGAATAATTTTACTATCGGCGATCTTTCAGGTAGCCGGATGGCAATTGCTAATTTCGAGGTTAGATTACCTTTTACAGGACCTGAGAAATTATCTGCGATCAAATCCAAATTCTTCTTTTCTGAGCTGAATTTCTTCGCTGATGCAGGATTAGCCTGGAGCGCGGGTGATAAAATAGAATTAAAAACAGATCCAAGCCTATTGCGGGTTGTTCCGGTAAAAGATGCAAGCGGGAATCAGGTGTTCGATCCAAATAGCGGCAATCCCTTGTACAGCAATGTTTATTCTAAAGTTCCGGCATTGAGTTTGGGTGTATCACTCCGTGTTAATTTATTTGGCTATTTTATTTTAGAACCTTACCTGGCATATCCGGTTAACAGGACAGATATTGGTAAACCTGTATTTGGTTTAGGCTTTACGCCGGGTTGGTAATAAGGTCATGAAAACCACGATATTCATAACCCTATTATTAAGCCTAACGTTTTGTTCTTACGGACAAAAGGCAGATAGTCTTGCAAAAAAAAACATCAAAATAAAAAATGTTGAGGGAACAAATATGTCCTCAGCTAAGGGGCTGGTCGATAATCTATCTGCCTCACCCGAATTCACCACACTTGTAGAATTGATCAAGGCTTCAGGCTTAGTCGATCAATTAAACTCCGGGATAATTACTTTCCTCGCCCCAACAAACAAAGCCTTCGCAAAATTACCAGCCGGCGCAATCGATTCATTAATGCAAGTTACAAATCAAAAAAAATTAGTCCAATTCTTAAATTACCTGGTCATCCCATGGCAATTGAACTCAAAAGACATTTTAAAAATGATAAAAGCGGGTAATGGAGAAGCAAAACTTACTACCATTGCCGGAGGAATTATTATTGCTCGTATCAACCCCAATAGAAATATTTTATTAACCGATGAAAATGGCGGGCAAAGTGTAGTGTTGCTATTTGATATCGGGCAAAGCAACGGCACAATGTTCGTGCTCGAAAATGTCTTGTTTCCTTCAAACAAATAAGGACCATTCCTAAGCAAACCAGACCGCGTCCGGCTTCGTAAATTGAATTATGAAAAAGATCACTTTATCAATCATTGCCCTTTGCATCTTGATGATTGCAGGGTTGCAAAGCGGTTACGCTCAATCAAAGAAAAAGAGCAATGCCGAATGGAAAAAAATATTAACTGCCGACCAATATGAAATTCTGGTAAACCGTGGTACCGAGGCTCCATACCACAATGCCTACTGGAACAATCACGAAAAAGGTGTATATGTTAGCGCAGCAACCGGCGAAGTATTATTTACCTCGGAAGACAAATTCGACAGCCATACCGGCTGGCCCAGTTTTGTAAAGCCTGTTGATCCATCTAAGATCGCCATCATTAAAGATACCAGTTATGGTATGGTCCGCGATGAAGTAGTTGAAAAAAGTACCGGCCTGCACCTCGGCCATGTATTTGATGATGGCCCGGCTGATCGCGGAGGTAAACGCTACTGTATGAATTCGGGTGCACTCAAATTCATTAAAAAGTAACCAGTTTACGGGCTGCACTGATAGAAGGACGCAATACCGGCCGGCTCCTGTATTTATTTTCAAAATTCAAACCAATGGTCAGATCAACCCAGTCCGGGTTAACAGATCTGATCATTTTTTCTTTTTGTGGCCTTGTAAAGGTGCTTACAAATTTAAAGCGCTCCATCGCCTGCTCTTCACTATTGATCTCTTCAAAATAAACCAATCGGTTCAGTTGCTGCGCACTATCGAAAAACAAAGTTGGCATTTGCTGGTAAAATTGCAGGGTCTTTAACAGGTCTGAGCATAATCCAACGTGTAAATTATTCCTGTTTCGATCGGTGATAATATAGATAAAACGCTTCATTTTAATAAAAATTTTGCTGGTTAAAAAACATTTACTAACTTTATGAGCATAAAATTACTAAATATTTTAGCAATTCCAAATTTTATGTCAATTATTTCATCAAATATTAAATTCCTGCGGAAGAAAAAAGGTCTCACCCAGCAGCAATTTGCCGACCAGATCGGTATAAAAAGGTCATTAGTAGGCGCTTACGAAGAAGAGCGAGCTGAACCTAAATATGAGCTACTCAAAACTCTGGCTTCATTTTTTGAGATCACCGTCGACGATTTTATCAACGAAACGATCAATGAAAAATGGGCACCTAAACCAAAAGGTGATCCGGCCAACCTGCGTATCCTGAGTATCTCAGTTGATAAAGACGACAACGAGAACATCGAAATGGTACCACTGAAGGCAAGCGCCGGCTACCTTAATGGATATGCCGACCCCGAATATGTGGCACAGCTACCGAAGTTTTACTTGCCTATGTTTAAAAATGGCACTTTCCGCGCCTTTGAGATCAAAGGCGATTCGATGCTGCCCTTGCCATCAGGCTCGATCATTATTGGAGAATACCTCGAAAACTGGGGCGACCTGAAATCAGGTGATACCTATGTGGTGGTTTCGAAAAGTGATGGTGTAGTATATAAGCGTATCGTGGGCAAGTTTAAAGAGCAGAAAAAATTAAAACTGGTTTCTGATAACCCGGTATACGAACCCTATGAGATCAGCGGTGAAGATATTCTTGAGTTGTGGAAAGCCAAAGCCTATTTATCCACCGAACTTCCACAGCCGCAGCCCGAGCCAACGATGGAAAGTCTGACAGCCATGATGGCTCAAATGCAGCGAACTATTTCAAAACTGGGGCACGAAAACAATTAAGGCAACAATTAAGTTACAAGTAGGTACTTAAACTATTTGGTATTAATTTTATCAAAAGAACAGAACACTAAAAACTAAAAATGATGAAGAAAATTTTGTTGCTATGCTGCTTTCTGATGGGGATTACAGCAATTAGCCGCGCCCAAGGTGGTGGCGGTATGAGAATGAGCGCCGAAGACCGGGCTAAACAATTGCAAACGCAACTAAAATTGTCTGACGACCAGACTGCGAAAATAGTTGCTATCTATAAAACACAGGCTACAAAAAGAGACAGTATTCGTACGGCAGCTAATGGCGACCGCGACGCGATGATGCAGGCAATGATGCCCTTGATGAAAGATACAAACGACAAGATTAAGGCTGTTTTAACAGCCGATCAGGCTGCTGCTTATGACAAGATTTTGCAGGAAAGAATGCAAAGAATGCAACAAGGCGGTGGCGGCGGTGGCGGCGGTAAATAATCGTATCACCAACAAAAATTAAATAGAAGCGGCTTCGGGTCGCTTTTTTTATTTTAGCAAAAAATTAGCGATTGAATCAGGCCGAAAAATTCATCCATAACAAACTCGACCAGCGGCGGGCCGAAGGTTTATACCGTTCTTTAAAAACTGAAAATACCCTGATCGATTTCTGCTCGAATGATTACCTGGGCTTTGCCCGTGAACCTGCCTTAAAAAAGCTAATTGAAAAGGAAAAAAAGGCTCACGACGGTTACCCTATAGGCGCAACGGGTTCGAGGCTTATCTCTGGAAATTCAGCCTATATGGAAGAGCTGGAAAGCAGCATAGCGGCCTTCCATAGCGCGGAGGCAGGTCTTATCTATAATTCAGGCTACGACGCTAATGTGGGCTTGTTTTCTTGTTTGCCTCAAAAAGGCGACACGGTTATTACCGACCAATTGGCACATGCTTCCATCATTGATGGCACCAGGTTGAGTTTTACTAATCGGTATAGTTTCCGTCATAATGATCTGTCCAGCCTGGAAGAAAAACTAAAACAGGCGAAAGGCATTTGTTATGTAGTGATCGAGAGTGTATATTCGATGGATGGTGATACGCCTCCGATTGCCGCGATCATAGCACTGACAGAAAAGTACCGGGCCCAGCTTATTTTGGACGAAGCCCATGCAATAGGTATTTACGAGAAAGGCC
>CAIPDP010000056.1 GCA_903863845.1 uncultured Mucilaginibacter sp.
GAGAAATGAAAAGACAAAAAATTGTCCTTGCGAGGAATAAAACGACAAAAAAATTTGTCTTTGCGAGTAATGAAATGACGTGGCAATCGCAAGGTATGCCTTTAGGCCCGTTTTGCCATTGAGATTTCCTCGTACATATCCAACCAGCGTACCGATCTCCTTGCGATTGCTTTGTCGCTGCCCTGCGCTCGGCCCTACACAGCTCCTCGCAGCAATGACAGTAATTTTTTCATTGCGAGAAATGAAATGACAAAAAAATTTGTCTTTGCGAGGAATGAAATGACGTGGCAATCGCAAGGTATGCCTTTAGGCCAGTTTTGCCATTGAGATTTCCCCGCACATATCCAACCAGCGTACCGTCCTCCTTGCGATTGCATTGTCGCTGCCCGGTGCTCGGCCCAACTAAGCTCCGCGCAATTGACAGGGAATTTAATTTTATTCCATCATTCCGAAATCGGCATTCCGACTTCCGAAATCCAATTTATTCAGATATTTTTAGACCCATGAAACCCGGCATCTTAAAACTTATCTGGCGCTTTGTAAAACTGACGTTGCTTTTGTTTTTTGGGCTATCGTTGTTCGGCGTTATCCTGTACCGCTGGGTCAACCCACCCTTTACCTGGTTGATGATCACACGCGGCTTTGAACGCAAATCTGAAGGAAAAGACTGGAAGATCGACAAACAATGGATCGATTTTGATGACATTGCCGACCCCATGAAACGTGCGGCCGTAGCTGCCGAAGACCAAAAGTTCCTTGACCATTTCGGCTTCGATTTTAAAGCGATGGAAAGGGCTATCGATAAAAATGCGCACAGTCATAAACTCATTGGAGGCAGTACCATATCGCAGCAAACGGCAAAGAATGTATTCCTTTGGTCGGGACGCTCCTACGTCCGTAAGGCATTCGAGGCTTATTTTACCATACTGATCGAGATCTTCTGGAGCAAAAAACGCATCATGGAAGTGTATCTGAACGAAATAGAAATGGGCGATGGCATTTATGGTGTAGAAGCAGCATCACAGACTTATTTCCACAAATCAGCCTCGAAACTCAATACCCAGGAAGCAGCCGCGATCGCCTCTATCTGGCCGGATCCGCTTAAATGGTCGCCCACAAATCCCAGCGGGTATGTACAGCACCGACAGTATTTGATCAGAAAAAATATGCGTAGGCTGGGTCCGCTTGATTTTTAGTTTAGCTTTTAGTTGATTGTTCATGAATAATGGTATTATTTCATCCAAGGATTACGATTAAAAGCAGGAGATATACCAGTACAGATATAATACTGTTTATCAAGCAAACAAGATAAAGCCCGGGAACTACAAAACGGCAAACGACGCCTAAGCAAAAATTGACGATTATTAAAGATGCTGGAACTATAGCCCTAAAAGGGAGAAAATCAGGATCGATTTTTTGCCCGAATATAACTCCTGACAAAACCACCACATCAATGCAAGTCGCAAATAAAAGTCTAACTATAATCGATTTAGATCGATGAAAAGGAAAAAGCCTCCGGTCTTGCTCAATCTTCATTGATACTTCCAGTGACGTGATTTTCCTTCGGATATCCATTCCAAAGCCTGTTCGATGCGTTTTTGACGTGTTGCTTCCGATTTGGCATCGGCAAACCATTCCAGGTATTCGCGCTTTTTTGATGGACTGAATTTTTCGTAGTGAAAATAGGCGGTGGTGTTACTTTTTAGCAAGTTTTCGAAATCTGGCGGCATGCCTAATTCGGCTTTGGGTGCTGCCGCCTTTTTCTCCACCTTTACTCCTTTTTCATTGATCGCGATAGCTTGATGAATAAAATCGATCAGCGCCTCTTCCGGTGGAATATCGCTGATACTGCGAATTTGACCTACACTACCGGCTGAAGCTCCTTCGCCTTCAACCTTTAAATAACCGCTGGTATCATGTAGAAGTTTCACTTTCCAGAATCCAAAAGCGCAGTGCTGTTTGAAAGCAGCCATATGGCAAACCGGCCCCTTATAGTCGAAAAAAGGCACGCCCCATTTTACAATTTCGTCAACCTCAGGTGCTACCCGGTGTACAAACTCTCTGATATGGATCAGTATAGGTTTAGCATAGTCGGGTGATTTTGCGATATAAGCATCAACCCTTTCGTCTCTTCGTCCCATATACTAAGGTGGGAATTTTTTGGTATTAGTTATTGGATATCTGGTATTGGGTATTGGGTATTGGTTGGCAGACTTACGAAGTTTTAAAAACTTCGTAAGTCTTTTTTTTGTATTTTAACAAATTTCCTGTATTTTGGTAAGCATTGAAATTCAGGTATGAAATAACTCATTGACCAGTGCAACCAGGTATTTTTTGTCGATACTACTTTCATCCGATTTATCATATATGGTCAACATATTGATAATAATGCCTGCATCAGATTGAGAAACGAGAAAAGTGATTATTCTGTATCCTCCGCTTTTCCCCTTCCCTTTGCTTTTAACAGCTAATCTGACTTTATATAAACCGGAACCCAAATCGGAACCTTGCCGGGGATTTTCGAGTAATTCGTTTTCCAATCTGGCAAGATCATCAACAAGTGATTGATGTCTTTTCTTTAAATCCTTTGCTTTTCTAATAAAGGTTTTTGAATAGACAATTCGATTAGCCATCAATTAAATGTCTTTTAGCGATAAAGATTTAGATTTACCAGTGTGGATGTCCTTTACTTCCTTTAACGCCTCCGCAATTTCTTTTGTTAAACCATTGGGCAACGAGGTAACGGTAACTTTCGCTTCAAATTTTTGAAGGATTTTCAGGATAAGTTCAGCATCATTGTCTTTTACTTGTACGGTAAACGTTGTCATGATCAAATTTAAATAATATTATCCAGTAACCAAATCACCAAAAATTGCTAAGACAGGAGAATTTGTTAATAGGTATTGGGTTACAGACTTACGAAGTTTTAAAAACTTCGTAAGTCTAAAAAATCCTATTCTACATTCCCAATGCCAAATGACCAATGCTTAATGCCTATTGACTCAACACCCCAAACAACTGCGGATGCCAGCTTTCGCTGTAGGGCACTTCCCATTTAGTATCCAGTTGCTGAAGGTCCTGTACCAGGTTATTGAATACAACGGTTTGGGAGTTTATTTTGCCTGTTCTTAGCAATTCTTCAAATTCATCCCTTGCTGCCGATAAAACCTTTTCTCCATCGCGGTAAGCCATATTGAACCGATCAAACAAATTGATGCCATAATGTTGTTCGATCTGCTTCATAAAATTGACCGATTTATCGATGGAGCATCCGCTGGCGCCTGCCTGGCTTTCATCGACGATCAGAATAAAAAAGCGATTGTACCTTATTTCGGCTTTAGCCTTTAACTGATGGTTGTGGGCCGTCCATGATGTGGCAAATTTATTCAGCAGATCGTGCAGTTCGGCAGCCTGTTCGTTGGTTAATTCTTTGTCGGATTGGTAGATCCAAACCCTGGAGTGTTCAGAAAATTGCATGTGTAAAATTACTCAAATTATTAATTTAGAATAAGCTTATTGCGTCATGATCAGATCAAACTTTCATCGGTACAAATTCGCGCTTTTGCTGTTGGCAATTTTGCCTGTTTGCGCGTTTAATTATGTCAGCAGGCCCAAAATGGACGAACAGCAATGGCTGCAATGGACCAATAAATGCCTGAATGATTGTTATGACCCATCAGGTGAGGTGAAACTAAAGAACTGGGACCTGAGTGTAACACCCGAACATTTTGTTCGCCTGCGAAAAACTTTTCAACATGGTATGCAGGAGTATTACTCTTTACATCTGCGCATGTTTAACGATCTGGACTACCTTGGGAATGTTAACCATGGAATTCTTTGGCTAAAAGCAAATAAGGACGATATCATCGTTCAAACCTATGAAGACCCAAGAGGAAATGTTGATTCGATGGCGAATGTATTGCAGTTGCCGGTAAAAAACATGCAGCCAGAAAGGCTTGATAGTTTGAAACTTGCATTATTACATTTTAAGTCGGACGGCCTATAATCCGTTAGCCCTGACCGTGATCTCCGCAATATCAAGCACCTCTATCTCCTGCTCTTTTTCTTTGCCCTTTACGCCATCGCGCAACATCGTCATACAATAAGGGCATGCCGCTGCCACAACCGTTGCTTTGCTTTCGAGTACATCCTCTATTCGTTCTATATTGATGTCTTTAACACCTCGTTCAGGCTCTTTGAACATCTGGGCGCCACCGGCACCACAACATAAACCATTGCTTTTGCAACGCTTCAGCTCTACAAGGTCGGCATCCAATATTTCCAACGCTTTGCGTGGTGCCTCGTAAACATCATTTCCGCGACCAAGATAACAGGGGTCGTGGTAAGTGATTCGTTTCCCTTTGAAACTTTCGCCACCTTCGGCTTTCAGTTTGCCTTCGGCAATCAATTGCTGGATGAGTTGGGTATGATGGATCACCTCGTAATTGCCACCCAAACCCGGGTATTCGTTTTTGATAGTGTTGAAGCAATGCGGGCAGCCAGTAACTATCTTTTTGATATTATAGGCATCCAGCACCTGTATATTCACCAATGCCTGCATCTGGAACAGAAATTCATTACCTGCACGTTTGGCGGGGTCGCCTGTACA
>CAIPDP010000057.1 GCA_903863845.1 uncultured Mucilaginibacter sp.
TTGTTACGCTCATAATTAAGCAAATACAACATAGTAGTTGTTGATGTAACATAATATTTTGATAATTGTAAATACTGGATTTTTATGAAAAAGCTGATTCCTTTTCTGTTGCTTTTGGCCCTTGGCTGCAAAAAGCAGGAATACAATGCCGACCTGCTGGTTAAAAACGCTGTGGTTTATACAGTCGACAAAAATTTCGCAGTGGCGGAAGCATTTGTAGTAAAAGGAGGCAAAATTCTGGCGGTTGGTAAAGCCGATTCGCTGGAGGCTATTTATACTGCCAAAGAGGTGCTTGATGCTCAGGGAAAAGCCGTATATCCGGGTTTTATTGATGATCATTCACATTTTTATGCCTACGGTCAGAGTTTGCAGGAGGTACATCTGGTGGATACCAAAAGCTGGAACGAAATTTTAGATTCGGTTTTGGTCTTTTCCCGGCGTAATGTTGATGGTTGGATCATTGGCCGTGGCTGGGATCAAAACAAATGGACAGTAAAGCAATTTCCATCGAAAGAAAAGCTTGATTCTTTGTTCCCTGTCCGACCGGTTGTATTACACCGGATAGATGGGCATGCGATCATTGCTAACCAGGCCGCTTTGAACCTTGCCGGCATTAAAGCCGGACAAAAAGTAGCTGGTGGCGAGATAGTGACAATAAACGGCAAACTTACCGGTGTTTTGGTGGATAATGCGGTCGGTATTCTGACCCATCAGATTCCCGGACTTTCGGAACATGAGATCGATTCTGCGTTGGTGAGTGCTCAGCGCAATTGCTTTGCTGATGGACTAACCACCGTATCTGATTGTGGCTTGCCCTACACCATGGTAAGTACTATTGCCGAATTGCAGCATAAAGGTGCGCTGAAGATCAGACTTTATGTATTACTTTCTGATAAGCAGGAAAACTACGATTACCTTTTCAAAAGAGGCGTGTTTAAAACGCCCGGACTAAATGTGCGGGGTTTTAAATTGTATGCCGACGGCGCCTTGGGTTCGCGGGGCGCATGTCTGTTGCAACCCTATTCGGACCGCAAAAACTGGAACGGTTATTTGTTAAGCAGTAAACAACATTATGCTGATATAGCTGCTAGGGTTGCAGCTAAAGGATTCCAATTGTGCACGCATGCCATTGGCGACTCCGCCAATCGGATGATCCTGCAAGTGTATACTTCAGTACTTAAAGGCAAAAACGACCGGCGCTGGCGAATTGAACATGCGCAAATTGTTGATCCGGCAGATCTGCATTATTTTGGAGATAATAGTATCATACCCTCCGTTCAACCTACCCATGCGACTTCTGACATGAACTGGGCGATTACCCGACTGGGACCTGCACGACTTAAAACTGCCTATGCTTACCAGGATCTGCTTAAGCAAAACGGATGGCTTCCATTGGGGACCGATTTTCCGGTGGAGAATATCAACCCTATCTATACATTTTATGCCGCGGTTGAAAGGAAAGACCTGAGTGGCAAACCTGAGGCTGGCTTCCAGGTTGAAAATGCATTGAGTCGCCGCCAGGCCTTACAAGGCATCACCATTTGGGCAGCTCGCGGCAATTTTGAAGAAAATGAAAAAGGCAGCATCGAACCCGGTAAGTATGCCGATTTTGTACTGCTCGACAAGGATATTATGAAAGTAAAAGGTGGTGAATTACCGGGTGTAAAAGTGCTGACCACCTACGTGAACGGGGAGAAAGTATATGAGAAAAAGTAATTGGTGGATTTGTACATTGGTAGTTTTCGGTTTCATTTTGACCCAATCTGCCTGTGGGCAAAATCTGTCGGGCGAGGCTAATGCTTATTTGAACGAGGTTAAGAACGTTGAGAAGGCAACTACATTAATCAATAACCGACAACAGTTGGTTCCTTTCATCGACCTGGGAGAGTTAAAAATAGCCAGTATCCATTTCAGCTTTACTTATGCTGCAGCTTTTGATAGCCTGGCCAATAAATACACTTCAATTCAGGTTTTCAACGGTGCCGACTACTTTGCCTCCAAAGGCCTGGGCGAACTCGGGTTTGATACAAAATCATTTAATACATTGATCGTTCAGCTTACAGATGTCGATTTGGCGAATCCGCAGATATTGGGGTTTATCGATGATAATAGCAAGATCAAAAACGTAGTGGTTGCCTTTTATGGTAAGGGTGACAATCTTCCTAAATTAAATAGCCTGTCGGTACCCATCATTTGGTGCAGCCGGCTTTCGCAAATAGCGGGCTGGTATGGTGCCGAGGCCCTGTTTGGTGGTGTTGCCATTACACAGAATCTGCTGGCCGATTACTCAACAAAATACCGGGCCAACTCGGGTTATACAACAAAAAAGATCAGGTTGGAATACTCTATTCCGGAATCAATCGGCATACTTTCCGACAACCTTGCGGAAATAGACAAGATCGCCGATGAGGCTATTCGCAACCAGGCTACTCCCGGTTGCGTGGTGCTGATTGCAAAAGATGGTAAGGTGATCTTCAACAAAGCCTATGGCTACCATACCTACGATAAAGTACAGCCCGATAAACTGAATGATATTTTCGATCTGGCATCGGTGACCAAAGTATCCGCAACTACGATAGAAGCTATGCGGGTATATGAAGAAGGCAGATTGAATTTAGATTCTACTTTGGGTAGTTATATTCCGATGACCCGCCGCAGTGATAAAAGTTCGTTGAGCATACGGGAATTGCTGGAGCATCAGTCGGGATTGATACCTGACATTCAAACCTACGAAAAGCTCAAACCGGCTGATATTAGTGTCGATTCATCAGCCGTTTATCCAAATAAGGTAGCTGATCACTATTATTTGCGGAAAGACTATTTCAAGGATGTGATGTGGGCCGATATCCTCAACTCGCCCTTAAAAACAAGAGGACAATATGTTTACAGCGACCTGAGTATGGTGGTAATGCAGCAGGTACTGGAAACCATAACAGCTACACCGCTGAATAATTATGTGCAGCAAAACTTCTATGGTCCGCTTGGGATGCAAAGTGCCGGCTTTTTACCGCTCAACAGGTTCCCCCGCTCTCGTCTTATCCCTACCGAAGATGACGAAGTTTTCAGGCACAGCTTGCTGCAAGGATATGTACATGACCCAACTGCAGCACTGCTGTCAGGTGTTTCGGGCAATGCCGGGCTTTTCGCAAGTGCTAACGACCTGGCTATTCTTTACCAGTTATTGCTTAACAGGGGCAGTTACGGTGGTGTACAATATTTTAAGCCTCAAACAGTCGACCTGTTTACTGCCAAACAATCACCTGTAAGCCGCCGTGGCCTTGGTTTTGACCGCTGGGATCCTGTGGCCGACAAACATTACCCATCGAAATTGGCATCCGATCAAACCTATGGGCATACCGGCTATACCGGTACCTGCGTATGGGTCGACCCTAAATACGGATTGGTATATGTATTTCTTTCAAACCGGGTAAACCCCAAAGTGACCGATAAGCTTTCCACCCTTCAAATTCGTGGCCGCATACAGGACGTTGTGTACCAGGCTATTGACAAAGGACTATAGGAAGAAGAAATGCGGAGTGCGAAATGTCAATTTCGAAATGAAAATAAATCAGTAACATAAACTCAAAACATTCCGCATTTGACACTTCGCATTTCGCATTCATCAGGTTCCGCCTCGCGCCTCGCGCCAACCGCCTCCCCGTCTCCCCAAAATATCTTTACACAGCTTTAACACTAAAGTCTCAAAATGCTGTTAAACTTGTATTATAAATTATTTCAGTGGAAAATGCCTTTGTTGCTAATTTGAAATGATTTCCTTACCACAACAACGAAGAGAAAAATCAAATTCATGAAAATTGGTATTGTTTGTTACCCTACCTTCGGCGGTAGCGGCGTTGTCGCGACCGAATTAGGTAAAGCTTTGGCCGACCGCGGGCATCAGGTGCATTTTGTGACCTATAACCAGCCGGCCCGCCTCGATTTTTTCTCCGAAAACCTTTTCTATCACGAGGTAGCTGTTTCCAAATATCCGCTGTTTGAGTATCCGCCTTATGAATTGGCGCTGGCAAGCAGGCTGGTTGATGTAGTTCGTTTTGAAAAGCTTGACATATTACACGTACATTATGCCATTCCCCATGCATCTGCTGCATTTATGGCGAAGCAGATATTGATGACCTATGGCATCTTTATACCTGTGGTAACCACGCTTCACGGTACTGATATTACGCTGGTTGGTAAAGACAGGACTTACAGCCCGGTAGTTACCTTCTCTATCAATAAATCTGACGGCGTAACAGCCGTGTCGGAAAACCTGCGCCAGGAAACCTTTGAGTTTTTTGATATCGAGAACGAGATCAGGGTGATCCCCAACTTTATCGATCTCAATCGTTTTAGCCTGAAGGCAAAGGACCATTTTAAAAAGGCCATTGCTCCGGCAGGTGAAAAAATACTGGTCCATACCTCCAACTTTCGTAAGGTTAAACGTACCAAGGATGTTATCAGGATATTTGCCAAAGTGATCGAAAAGATTCCTTCCAAACTTTTGATGGTAGGCGACGGCGGAGAACGTACCGAATGCGAACAATTGGCCCGTGACCTTGACGTTGCTGATGACGTACGTTTTTTAGGGAAACAGGATGCTATTGAAGAAATACTATCGGTATCCGACCTGTTTTTGATGCCATCCCAATCTGAAAGCTTTGGTTTGGCGGCATTGGAAGCGATGGCCTGCAAGGTCCCGGTGATCAGTTCTAACGCCGGTGGCCTGCCCGAACTGAATGTTAACGGAGAAACAGGCTTCCTGAAAGAAACCGGCGATATTGACGGAATGGCTCAGGATGCGATCTATATCCTGGAAGATCCTGAACGTCTTAATACCTTCAAAGAAAACGCGCTTGCCCGCGCCAGACAGTTTGATCTTTCCCTTATACTACCAAAATACGAAAGCTATTATAATGAAGTGATAGAACGAAGCAGGGCGCATGTGTTGTAAGGGCAAAAGGGGATAAGGCTGAAACGATAAAGGTTATTATTGATTTGGCGCTAAAGGATCATTCGCTTAAAATCAGCAAGGGAAATTATTTTAGCCTGAGCGTATTTTAAATGATCGAAATTATTGATTTGATCGAATTTCTTCAATTTTAGCTAATATTTGGAAAACCAAGGCATCAGCATTAGTCGCCTAGCCTGTCTAAAAACTCGATTAAATTTTTTCGTTTTTAATTGCTAACCCCGGATTGTTTTTTTTGCACCAAACTATCCTGTTTGTAACTTTTAAGCCGCCATTTGCCTTTGTTGTCTTTGATCATAACGCACTCAAGATAAATAGTTCCTTGAAACCCGCTGAACTGCATTTTAAATTTTGCAAAACGTGCAGACTCGTTTGGTAAAGAGTCAGGGCTGTAGGAATACGATTGATAACCGCCACCAATTTGACTAAATAGCTGGTATTTAGTATCAAATACTTCAACTGCATTTGTAATTATTTCAGGCTCTTTAAAAAAGGTAAAATAGGGGATAAGGATATTTGCGATAAAAAGTAAGACGAATAGAATCGCGTTGATTCGAACACGTGAACTTCGTTTTTGCGGGTTTAGCTTCCATGGCTGATAAAAGAAATAAAGTCCAATCACGACAAAGAACCATATGATCATGCCAAAAATTAAGAGTGTTTCAAATAGAGCAAACATTTCAGTAACATTGATAGTAAATCAACAGTTCATATGAACGACGATTGAAAATAAATTCAAAGTTCAGAATATTCAATAAGAAATTCACTTCAACCTCACTCTGCCGGCGTAAACTTCAAACAAACCGGGTTGCCGATCTGGATCGAATTGCCAGTGGTGCTCAGGCTGCCTGTTCCTGGGTTGATGCGGAATACGACAATATTATCGCTGTCCTGATTAGCAACCAGCAGCCATTTACCGGTAGGGTCGATCGCAAAATCACGTGGATTTTTGCCATAAGTGGTGTGGCGGTCCATAAAGGTTAACTTGCCGTCGTCCGGATTTATCGAATAAGAATTGATCGCGCTGGCATCCAGGCGGTCGGTAGCAAAAAGGAAATTACCATCGGGTGTTATCTTGATAGCTGCGGCTCCGTTGGTGCCTTTGAAACCTGCCGGAAGCATGTTGATATTCTGGATTTCTTTCGGTTTGCCGCCATTATATTCGTAAACTGTAATGGTGCTGCCCATTTCCTGCAATAAGTAAAGGTATTTATGGTTCTTCGAGAACACAAGATGACGGGGACCATTTCCGGGTTTTACGCTAATTGCATTTTCTGCGGTAAGCGGAGACGGTTTGCCGGCATGGTAACGGGTGAAATTCAATTTATCTGTTCCCAGATCAGTATAAAGCAGATATTTCTCATCGGGCGAGAAATAGGCAATATGCACATGCGGGCCTTCCTGCCTTGAAGCATCCGGGCCTTTGCCCTGATCCTGTATCACCTGTGAAGGAGCATCCAGCGAGCCATCGGCTTTGATAGGCAATACCGACAAGTTGCCGCTTGAATAGTTGGCTACAAAAGCATTTTTCCGATCGGCATCAACAGAAATATAACAAGGGTCAGCTCCGGCGGAGCTAACGCGGTTTAGCTGTTTGATAGTTCCTACAACAGGTTCGAAAGTGAACGCACTGACACCGCCATTTTTGCCATCTTCATTCACTGCGTAGATGAATTTGTTGTCCTTAGAAACAGTAAGATATGATGGATTACTTACATCGTCTATTTCGTTCAAATAAGCCAGCTTGCCGCTTTCTTCATAAAAGCGGTAGACATAGATGCCTTTGCTTGACCCTTTAGTATAGGTACCAATAACAACATCATAAGTACTTGGGGCCGGTTTTTGCGCAAATGCCTGTACCGAAAGCAGCAGTGAAACTGCCAGCAGAAATCTTTTCATATTTCAGGAATGGTTTATGGTGCAAGATAGTAATAGGAGGTGAAAGGTAAAAGGATAAAGGTGAAAGGTTAAAGGATAGAGGTGAAATGAGATAGGTAAAAGGATAAAGGTGAAAGGATCAGGGGTGTTATCTACTCCTGAGATCCTTTCACCTTTATCCTTTCGCCTTTTACCTTAAACGAGGTGCTTCAACTGAATGATCTCGTGTTCATCCAAATAGCGCCAGCGACCGCGTGGGAGGTCTTTTTTGGTGAGATTGGCGTAAACAGAACGATCGAGTTTAACTACATCGTAGCCAAGGTGTTCGAAAATGCGGCGTACAATACGGTTTTTGCCGCTGTGTATCTGAATGCCTACTTCCCTTTTGCTGCCACCGGCAACGTAAGATACCATATCAGGTTTAATAAAACCGTCTTCCAGTTCCAATCCAAAAGCGATCTTGTTCAGGTCGCCTTGCGTTAGACTTTTGTCCAGTTCTACCTGGTATAATTTAGTGATATTATTTTTTGGATGCGATAATTTATCAGCCAGATCGCCGTCATTGGTCATCAATAACAATCCTGTAGTATTACGGTCAAGACGACCAATAGGATAGATGCGTTCTTTGCTGGCTTTTTCAACCAGGTGCATTACCGTGCGTCGTTCCTGCGGATCGTCGGTAGTAGTGATATAGTCTTTCGGCTTGTTGAGCAAAACGTATACATTCTTCTCACGTTTCAGCGTTTCGCCATTATAACGAATCACATCTTTAGCAGGATCAACTTTATAACCAAGTTCATTTATCACTTCACCATTTACCGATACTACACCTGCGGCGATAAGCTCATCAGCCTTGCGGCGAGAACAGATACCTGCATTAGAGATATAGCGGTTTAGCCTGATCAGTCCAGCGTCTTCTTTTTCGGCAGGTTTTCTCCGGCCACGCATAACTCTTTCCGGAGCATCTGAGGAAGCTTCATTCCTGGTATCCGGCCTATCGTTATCGCGATCGTTATACGATTTGCGGTAAGGCCTTTCACTGCGTTCGCCGCCTTCTTTATTGAAGCGACTGGTTGCAGGGCGATCACCAAATTTCTTATCACCGCTTTTGAAACCCGGTTTGTCGCCAAATTTCCGCTCGCCTGAAGGTGCCCGGTTAAAGGGTTTCTTTGGTCCGTCACCAAACGATGATGAAGATTTACGCGGTGCATAAGGTTTTCTTTCGCCGCTTGATTCGCTGCTGCCGGACGAATCGCGACTGAAGCTTTTCTTTGGTCTATCCCCAAAACTTCTTTCACCTAAGGAAGATGATTTGCGGGGCGTATAAGGCTTTCTTTCGCCTGTTGATTCACCTTCGCCGGATGAATCGCGACTATAGCTTCTTTTTGGTCTGTCTTCAAATTTCTTGTCGCCAAACCCCGAAGATGATTTACGTGGGGTATAAGGTCTTTTTTCGCCCGTTGATTCGCGGTCGCCACGGTAATTGCTTTCCCTTTTAGGTCTGTCATCACCGGTAGGCCTACCTGAATATGGGGCATCTTTCCTTGGTCCGAAACTTTTACGTTCGCCAGAACCTTCACGATCGAAGCTTCTTTTTGGACGATCGTCTGAATCCGGTCTGCCTGTATAAGGTTTGCGTTTTGGCGCAAACGATTTTTTATCGCCGCTGCTGCCTTCACGGTCGCTATAGCTCCATTTAGGTTTGTCGCCTTCTTGTTTTGAATCAAATGAGTTTGATTTCCCGAAACGGGGAGAGGCAGAATTCCTTGCCTGGCTGGTGCCCTTCGAATTTCTTTTTGGGGCTCCGCTGGACCTGTCATCACGACTGTTCCCTGGTCTTTTAAATACCATATTTTTTAACTTTGCGATTACGCTGAGAGGGTCAAAATTAACACTAATAATCAACAATGTGGGAAAAAAAGTCACAAATTTTTAAATGGTTCAAAAACCCTGTTTAACCGTGTTTAAAGCTTGATTTTTGAAGAATTTCAATGGCCTAAAAACAATCGGATATCGATAAGTGTTTGATAGTCTGATTTATATAACTTACATTTGTATTGCATTTACCTTAAATAAGTAATGAATGATTAAAAAAGAAATGATTAAAAAACACCTGATTACGTGCTCCGTGACCTGTGTGCTGGTACTCATTTCCGGGTTATCTGTTTTCTCTAAAACTACCCGTCGCAAGGTTGCTATCAACCATGCCGAGTACAAGTTTATCTACGCTAAAAGTGACCTTTCAAACAACTTCAGCTTCTGCGATGAAGCTATCCCTGTAAACGATCAAAGGATCAATAATAAGCTGCGCAAGTCGTTAGTAAAGAGCAGCTTTAGCCACATACAGTCGTATGTTTTACAGGAAGAAGCAGCAAAATTGTTCCCCATCATTGAACCAATCCTGAAAGCAAACGGTTTACCTGACGATTTTAAATATATTCCCCTGGTTGAAGCCGGGTTAAAATCAGGTGTATCTAAGCGGGGGGCTGCGGGCTGGTGGCAATTTATGCCGGGTACTGCGCGTACTTATGGTTTGAAAGTGCGCAATGGAAGGGATGAACGGTACAATATCCGTAAATCTACCATCGCTGCCTGTGTATACCTGAAAGAATTATATAAACAGTTTAATAGCTGGACGCTGGCTGCTGCTGCCTATAACAATGGCGAGATACAAATGGCCCGGGCGATACGCCATCAAAGCGAAGACAATTATTTCCGTCTGCATTTAAATGCCGAGACGGGAAGCTATATCTACCGTGTTATTGCAATGAAAGAGATCATTGAGCGCCCTGAGCGTTACGGTTATAAAAAATACCTCGATTTTAGTTCGAGCACAGCGCCATCTGACCTGTTGGCATTTAATTAAGCGATCAAATCGCGGAGCACTGGAAAGGCTGCTATACCCAAGGGGTAAAGCAGCCTTTTTTTTGTACCTTTGCACCCTGAAATAACGGCTTGCAGGTAAAGGGCAATTGTCCTGAATCTTAAACTTTTAAAGCGCCTGGCTGTTAATTTAAAAATTGACAATTTATCTATAAAATACTAATTAATTTAGCAGGCTTAAAAGCTGAGTTGATACATCAAATTTATGATCGAAAAACCTGTTGACCTGGGTGAGCAAAGCGAAGTAGAGGTTTATGGAGCCCGGGTTCATAACTTAAAAAATATTGATGTTTCGTTTCCGCGCAATCAACTGGTCGTAGTTACGGGGCTGAGCGGTAGTGGTAAATCATCGCTTGCTTTTGACACGATCTATGCCGAGGGACAGCGCCGCTACATGGAGACTTTCTCAGCCTATTCGCGTCAGTTCATGGGTGGAATGGAGCGACCGGATGTAGATAAGGTTTCAGGTCTCAGCCCTGTCATAGCTATTGAGCAAAAGACGACCAGTAAAAATCCACGTTCTACGGTAGGTACCATTACCGAGATATACGATTTTATGCGTTTGCTTTTTGCCCGAACGGGGGAGGCATTTTCTTACGTTACCGGCGAGAAGATGGAACGCATGTCGGAAGATCAGATACTAAAAACGATCCATGCTAAATTTGATGAGCAACCGGTTAATATTCTTGCCCCGGTTGTAAAGGGTCGGAAAGGGCATTATCGCGAGTTATTTGAGCAGATCCGCAAGCAAGGGTACCTCAAAGTATGGGTAGATGGCGAGATCATGGACGTAGTGCCAAAAATGCAGCTCGATCGCTATAAGATCCATGATATTGATATCGTGGTTGACAGGCTGGTTGTTAGCGAAAAGGACAGTAAGCGCCTGCATACATCGGTGCAATCGGCATTGAAGACCGCCAAGGGCATTATCCGTATTGCTGATAAAGAAAACAACGTATTTTATTATAGCAAATACCTGATGGACCCGGTTTCGGGAATATCGTATGATGAACCTCAGCCCAATACTTTTTCTTTTAATTCGCCCTATGGTGCCTGCGAAAAATGTGATGGTTTGGGATACATCTTTGAAGTAGACGAAGCATCGGTTATACCGAATCCGAAACTAAGTATATTAAACGGAGGCCTTGCGCCACTGGGCGAGTTCCGCGAAACCTGGATATTTCAGGTGTTGAAAGCACTGGCAAAAAAATACGAGTTCAGTTTGTCGACACCGATCGAAAAACTTCCGCGCGAAATATTGGACATCATCCTCAATGGTTCGCCGGAAATGATCACGGTGGCCGTTGAATATAACAAATGGAACGTGCAGAGTTACCAGGTGAGCTTTGATGGTATTGTACGCATGCTGGAAGAGCAGCAGGAACGCCGCAGCGAAGAGGATCTGGATGATATGGAAAACTACCGGGTATTAAAAACTTGTCCGGTTTGCGAGGGTGCGCGGCTAAAAAAGGAATCACTAAATTTCAAGATCGACGGGAAAAATATTTTCGAACTGGCAACGATGGATATCAGGATGTTGCAGGTTTGGTTTACCGACCTGGAAACGCGACTGAACGATAGGCAGAACGTGATCGCACACGAAATATTGAAGGAGATCAGGGCGCGTATCGTGTTTTTATTGGATGTGGGTTTAAGTTACCTTACGCTCGACCGTACTGCGCGTACTTTATCGGGAGGCGAAGCGCAACGAATCCGTTTAGCAACACAGATTGGTTCGCAACTGATGAATGTGATGTATATCCTTGATGAACCGAGTATAGGTTTGCACCAAAGGGATAATGAACGCCTGATCAATGCACTGAAGAACCTCCGCGACCTGGGTAATACTGTTTTGGTGGTAGAGCATGATAAGGATATGATACTGCAGGCCGACCATGTCATCGATATGGGCCCAGCGGCGGGCGTGCATGGCGGCGAGATCGTAGCTCAGGGCACACCGGCTGAATTGATGAATGCCCACACGCTTACTACTTCCTACCTGAATGGTGAGCGTAGTATCGAAATACCTAAAAAACGCCGGGAAGGAAATGGTAAGGTATTATCCCTGAAGAAGGCTACGGGCCATAACCTGCAGAAGGTTTCGGTAGATTTTCCTTTGGGTAAGTTTATTGGCATTACCGGGGTATCGGGCAGCGGTAAATCGAGTCTGATCACCGAGACTTTGTATCCGATACTGAATCATTATTTCTTCAGGGCCAAAAAACAACCGCTCGCTTACGAAAAGATAGAGGGTATCGATAACGTTGATAAGGTGATCGAGATCGATCAAACCCCGATAGGACGCACACCTCGTTCTAACCCGGCAACCTATACCGGGGTATTTTCGGATATCCGCAACCTGTACGTACAATTGCCGGAATCGCGGATCAGGGGCTATAAACCTGGTCGTTTTTCATTCAATGTCAAAGGTGGCCGTTGCGAAACCTGCCAGGGTGCAGGTATGAAACTGATAGAAATGAATTTTTTGCCCGATGTGCAGGTGCCCTGTGAAGAATGCGGCGGCAGACGCTATAATAGGGAAACACTGGAGGTGCGCTATCGTGGTAAATCTATCAGCGATGTGCTTGATATGAGTATCGAAACCGCCTGTGAGTTCTTTGAGCATATCCCTTCCATTTACCGCAAGATCAAAACACTGTTTGATGTGGGTCTTGGTTATATTACCCTGGGTCAGGCATCAACAACACTATCGGGCGGTGAGGCGCAGCGTGTGAAACTGGCTACTGAGCTTTCTAAAAAAGATACAGGAAATACCTTTTATATTTTGGATGAGCCTACAACAGGTTTGCATTTCGAAGATATCAACGTGCTGCTTGGGGTGTTAAATCAGTTGGTTGACAAGGGCAATACGGTGTTGGTGATTGAGCATAACCTGGATGTGATCAAGGTGGTGGATCACGTGATCGATCTTGGGCCCGAAGGTGGCTCTGGTGGTGGAAAAATTCTATTCAGCGGCACACCGGAAGGTTTGTGTAAAGTGAAGGATAGTTTTACAGGTCAGTTTTTGAAGAAGGAAATGGGTCTGTAATAGAGCCATTGTCAGCTCTCCCAAAATAGTGTATTGGCCATCCAAACAAATCGCATAATTCCTACCTTTATCTAATATGCTTCCGCTTTTAAATTCGGCCCAGATACGTGATGCCGATGCCTATACCATCAGGCATCAACCCATAGCTTCTATCGACTTGATGGAACGCGCTGCAATGGCTTTTGCTGAGGCATTTTATAATCATTTCCCTCAAATTAAACGTAAAATTACAGTCTATTGTGGTACTGGCAATAATGGTGGCGATGGTTTGGCCATAGTGCGTATACTTCACGGTTTCGGGTATGATCAGATTGATGTAAAGGTGGCTCGTTTTTCAGAGCGGTCTACAGACAATTTCAATACCAATCTGGAAAGGTTAAAAGCTAAAGGCGTTCCAATAAAAGAAATAAAACCCGCCGAGGACTTTGGTGAGGAAAACGCCGAGATCATTATCGGCGCTTTAGTCGGCACGGGTCTGAACAAACCGCTTGCCGGCGATTTAAAAAGGCTGGTGGAATACCTGAATAACCTGAACCGAACTGTGGTTTCGGTAGATGTTCCGGCGGGCTTGTTTGCGGATGGTGAAATGTCGGCAGCAGTAACAGTTTTGAGGTCTGATCTAGTGATCACTTTTCAACAGCCGAAGATCAATTTTTTATTGCCTGAAACGGGTCCATATATAGGCCGATGGGAGGCGCTTGAGATCGGAATCGATAAAAATTTTACGATCTCAGTCAACTCACCCTATCAATTAGTTCAGGGAGAAGATATAAGCAGCAAATTAAAGCCGCGTCATCGCTTTACCAATAAAGGGAGCTATGGACATACACTGGTTGTTGCCGGGCAGCCTGAGACGATGGGAGCGGCGCTACTTGCTTCTTCGGCTTCCGTTCATGCAGGCTCTGGACTTACTACAGCTTGCGTTCCTGAAAGTGGTTTGATCGCTTTAAATAGCTATTTACCTGAAGTGATGGCCATTGTACGTAAACCGGATGAGCTGCCATCGATCGGCTGGAAAAAATTTACAACCGTTGCTGTTGGTCCGGGATTAGGAAAAGATGCTATATCACTGGCGCTTTTTCGTTTAGTACTTGAAAATTCCCACAATCCGATAGTAATTGATGCCGATGCGCTGAATATGCTTGCCGAAAATCCAGGCTTATGGGAATTTGTGCCAAAAGGATCTATTATTACCCCGCACATGAAAGAATTCGATCGGTTGTTTGGCGAACATAACAGCTGGTGGCAACGCCTGCAAACCGGGCGCGAAAAAGCAAAAGAGTACGGTATTTATGTGGTTATTAAAAACGATTATTCTATCACTATTACGCCTGATGATCGGCTTTACTTCAATTCGACAAGTAATGCCGCAATGGCAAGTGGCGGAATGGGGGATGTGCTAACCGGAGTTATTGCGGCTCTGCTGGCTCAGGGCTATAGCTCCGAAGATGCTTGTATCATCGGCAACTATATCCATGGTAAAGCAGGTGACGATCTGGCCCTGCCCGGCCAGGCTTATGTAGTATTACCCGGGCAATTGATCAGCCAGTTACCCAGGACAATGGCAAAATTTTTGGCATAAAAAAAGCGGTCGTAGTATTATCCGCCCGCATTTTTAATTAATATTAACTGATCTTATAAAGAACGAAATACTCGATTTTAATCTTTCTAAAAGACGTTTAGAATCAACTTTTGTTACACTAACAATAGTTTTAAGCCAGAGTTTTAACAAAAATTAACATTTCATCCCGCGAAAAACTCCCTTTGCCGTTTAGACATGAAATGATTATTGTAATTATCAGATTACAAAGAAGTTGTACGAAGAGTATTGTTGAAAAGTTCGCACTAGAATTTACCGATGACCATCATTTCGTCCATGGTAGGCGTTGGACTTCCACCACGTTTCTCAAGCGTTACCGCAAAGGCATCAGCCAGCGTAATGGATTTCATCTCCTTCATATCTCTTGAAGTGGTATCAGAATCAAAAACACCCAGGTCTACCGGTTTGCCGGCAACCAAGGCCCAAAGCTGGTATTGGTGTTCTTTATCGTTAGAAGGCATTTTAGCGGTAGCCATATCGATCCAAACTTTCTTTTTCACCGGGCTCCAGGCCACAGTAATAGCTGCGGCTGGAGAAATTTTTGTACCCTGCAACTTTAAAAGCTTGAATGATGGATCCCGAAGTACTTCAATTTCGCCATCTTTCAGGCTAACTGTACTGGCGATCTCGTGGTTTTGGTTTTGTAATGATGCAACCAGATTAGTTGATTCTTTCAAACGACCGTAGACGTTCAATAAGGCGATCACACTGGCGATCAGTAAAGCAAGGGATGCAGCAAAGGCATATTTGTAAAAATTGCTTTGTGCTTTAACAATTGGTAAAACCCTGGCTTCGTTAACAAGTCCGCTAATTTGGCTTTCGTCCGAATTGTAAGCCAGACTGTTTAGTATATTTTCAAGCCTTGAATCATCCGGTTCAAGTTCATTGGCCTTGGCATACAATTCAAGCGATTTTTCAATAGCTGCCAATTCATCCTTCACAGCAGGATACTTCACAGCCATTGCTTCCACCTCCAGCCTTTCAGCAGGTGTAACATCTCCCAGAACATAAAGTTCCAGAATGCCTGATTCGATATATGCTTTAACTTCTTCCACTTTCAATTAAAATTTTTCCTCAACTGCACTATTGCCATCCTCAACCGGGTTTTTATTGTTCCAAGAGGAACGCCAAGCTCATCTGCTGCTTCCACGTGGGTATAACCTTTAAAATACACCAGGTCCAATATCGACTTTTGTTCGGGCTTAAGTTTCTCTACCAGAACTTTTATGCCTAAAAGCTCCGGATTGTAAACCGTATTCCTTTTTTCGTCAATAAAAGTTACGTTATTTTCGAGTTCCTGGTTTTTATTTTGATTCTTAAAGTCTTTGGAACGTATTTTATCAATTGCCAGATTACGGGCTATATTCACCATCCAGGTAAACAGGCGACCTTTTTCGGCGCTGTAACTTGCAAATGAATTCCAGATCTTAACGAATGTATCCTGAAGAACATCTTCGGCAGTGTCCGTATCGATAACTATACGCGATATAACACCAAATAACGAGGCCGAATACATATCATACAGCGCTTCAGCGGCTATCTTTTCCCGTTTACCCAACGCTGCGATCAATTCCTCTTCGGAAAGCGATATTTTATGTCTTCTGCTCAAGGTTTTTTTCTCAAGTGATGGGCTAATATATGTAATGGTCGATTATAAATCAAACAAGTGTTTTTCGGCATGGTAGGAAGAACGCACCAAGGGGCCGCTTTCAACATACCTGAAACCCATATCGAGGCCAATTTGTTTGTATTTAGCAAATTGATCGGGATGGATCCAATCTATTACAGGATGGTGGTTGCGCGTTGGTTGCAGGTATTGACCCAAAGTAAGTATATGTACCCCCGCTTCCAGCAGGTCGTTCATAGCTTCCAGCACATCTTCTTCAGTTTCCCCCAGGCCCAACATGATGCCCGATTTAGTGCGTAGCCCCGCTTTGGCAATATGTCTAAGGCAATCCAGGCTGCGGTCGTATTTAGCTTGTATGCGTACTTCTTTGGTTAAACGGCGTACAGTTTCCAGGTTATGCGAAACAACCTCAGGGCGAACATCAAGCACCCGCTCCAGGTTTTCCCATATTCCCCTGAAATCAGGTAATAAAGTTTCGAGTGTAGTTTCCGGGCTTTCCCTGCGGATAGCATTGATGGTTTCGGCCCAAATGATCGAGCCGCCATCTTTCAGGTCATCGCGATCGACAGAGGTAATTACGCAATGCTTAACCTGCATCAATTTTACCGAATTTGCCACGCGATCAGGCTCACCCAAATCAACCGCCAAAGGCCTTCCTGTAGCTACTGCACAGAAAGAACATGAACGGGTACAGATATTGCCCAATATCATAAAGGTGGCTGTGCCTGCACCCCAGCATTCACCCATATTTGGGCAATTACCACTTTCGCAAATAGTATGAAGCTTATGCGTGTCAACCAGTCCGCGTACCTGAGCATATTCTTTACCCACCGGCAATTTAACCCGAAGCCAGTCGGGTTTGCGTGTTGTTTGATTTACTGGTACTACCGGTAATTCGATCATGATGCAAATTTAGATAAAAAGCTTGTATTGGTTGTATGCGACGCAAATGTTGCTGTCAGCTAAATGTTAAATTGATTTTTAATGGCTAAACCATTGAATCTTTAAAATCTTCCCGGTAAATTTAACCCCTGTAAATAACACCTTCAACCAATAAAACTATTACAACCATCCCGATAGCTATCGGGACAACTATTACAACCAATACAACCAATACAACTAATACAACTAATACAACCAACAATGGCAACCGTAGAAACTACTTACATAGGCGACCTGAGAACCGAAAATATACACGTACAATCGGGAACAAAAATACTTACCGATGCGCCAACTGATAACCAGGGTAGGGGCGAAGCCTTTTCGCCTACCGACTTGCTTGCGGTGGCATTGGGTACCTGCGCATTAACCACCATCGCTATTAAAACCCGAAACAATGGTATTGATATCGACGGTGCAAAATGTTCAGTTACCAAGGTGATGTCAGCTGCTCCGCCACGCAGGGTTGCCCAGATTGATATCAAATTTCATTTCCCTAAACAGTATTCGGAAAGCGAGCAAAA
>CAIPDP010000058.1 GCA_903863845.1 uncultured Mucilaginibacter sp.
CAAACGCTTTATTCTGCACATATTGAATCAACACCCGGCAGTGTTTCGCAGGTAAGGGAATGTACGGCAGAACTGTTACGCTTCGCCAAGGAATCAGGTACGCCGGTTTTCCTTATCGGCCATATCACCAAAGACGGCATGATCGCCGGTCCGAAGATACTGGAGCATATGGTGGATACCGTTTTACAGTTTGAAGGCGACAGACACCATGTGTACCGCATTTTGCGTTGCATCAAAAACCGCTTTGGCTCTGCTTCAGAGCTCGGAATCTACGAAATGATGGGCGAGGGATTACGCGAGGTTTCCAATCCATCCGAGATCTTATTGTCGCAACGGGATGAACCACTAAGTGGTATAACCATTTCTACCACTTTAGAGGGCCTGAGACCGATGCTTATAGAAACCCAGGCATTGGTGAGCACGTCGCCCTATGGCACGCCCCAGCGAACCGCTACGGGCTTTGATACCAAAAGAATGAATATGCTGCTGGCCGTGCTCGAGAAACGCTGCGGTTTTAAGTTAGGGGCGAAGGACGTTTTTTTGAATATAACAGGAGGCATAAGCGTTGAGGACCCGGCGATTGACCTGGGCCTTGCTGCGGCAATCATTTCATCCCATGAGGATATTCCGATACCTATCAAAACCTGCTTTGCCGGAGAAATTGGCTTATCGGGTGAGGTCAGAGCGGTAAACCGTATCGAACAACGCATCGCCGAAGCGCAAAAGCTTGGTTTCGAACAGATCTTTATATCCAAATACAACCTGGAGTCGGGAGGCCAAAACAAAAAGCGTATCGACCTGACACGCTTTAAAATTGAAGTTCGTACGGTTGGCAGTATCGAAGAGGTTTTAAGTGCGCTCTTCGGATAAATAGCTTAGTTATTGTTAATTGTGGTAACCACCACCTTACGTATGCGGTTGTTACTGTAGTCGGCAACGTAAATATTGCCATTGGCGTCAACACCTATACCCTGCGGCTGATTAAATTGCGCCGCTGTCCCGGTTCCATCAGCGAAACCTGAAACATTAGCTCCACCTGCCAGATCATACAGGGTTCTCGCTGCGGTAAGCTCGATGATCTGTCCGGATTCGTCAGTTATATAAATATTACCCACCTTATCCACACATAAACCCGAAGGCAAGCCAACAAGCGCTGTCTGGCCCGGACCACCTGCCACGGTCGTAATCACACCTGCCGGGGTGATCTCTCTGATAGCACTGTTACCGCGATCGGCAATATAAAGATTATCATTTGCGTCAATTGCGATCGCGCAGGGGTGCCTGAAATACCCCCAAACGCCAGTAGCACTATCAACCGTAGCATTGACATAGCCTTGCGGGAGAAGACCTGCTACCAGGCTTACACTCGCTTTTGAAATCTTACGGATCATATTATTATTCTGATCAACCACAAAAAGGCTTCCTTTAGAATCAAAAGCAACACCCGACGGACCATTAAAAGCTGCGACTTTAGCGGCTGCACCATCAACAAAGGCTGCATAGCCATTGCCCGCAAAGGTGCTTACTGTAGTTCCGTCGGCTGAGATCTTGCGGATCACATTATTGCCAAAATCGGCTACATAAATATTTCCGCTTGCATCCAGCGTTAACCCGGCCGGAGCATAAAATTCAGCAGTCCCCGAGGGTCCGTCTACATATCCGGCAGTACCGTTTCCTGCAATAGTGGTTACTGTACCATCGGTGCCCATTTTACGGATCCGATTATTGAAGGTATCGGAAATATAAACATTACCCTGGGCATCAACTGCAAGGCCACCCGGGTTGTTAAATTGTGCCCCGGTACCCATACCATCACCAAAGCCCGGATTTCCGCTGCCTGCCACCGTAGTTACTACTCCGGCAACAGATGATAAATTAGAACTGGTAGTAAATTTAACAACTGCGCCATAAGCTGTGCCATATTGATTTGTTGCATAGGCACGTACGTAATAGGTAGTATTAGCAGTTAATGAAGTTATATTAGTAGTAAACGTATAACTTGTTGTAATTAAGGGTGAACTCACCTTTGAGTTGGCCAAAGTCGGCAAAGGATTTGTTGCACTGTATACGATCCCGTTATCACTAATTGCTGAGGAGCCAACAGAGGTAATTGTACCGCCGCTTTGAGCTGTGGTCGTAGTAACATCAAGCATTACATCCTGGGTGGTTACGGCAGGTATATCAGTTGGGGTTGTTGTCTTTTTACAGCCGCTTCCAATGATGATAATTAGTAACGAAAACAGCAATATAGTTGCAAGTAGGAGTTTTTTCATTTAGTTTTATTTTCTGCAGGCCTTATAAAACCCATCTTAAAATTTCCGCAAACTTAACCAAATCGGGTCAAATTTTTACAGATTTCAATAGTAGTTTAAAATTGTTACTTCCTCAACTGATTTAACAAATATTAACACAAGAACATCCCCGGCGATAAAATTTGAAAATATCGAGAGACATTCCGACTATCAATACGCATAAAAAAGATCTTTTATTATACCAGGCGAATTTTTCATGGACAGATTTAATGGAGAATAAAAAAGGTGAAAGTTGCCTTTCACCTTTTTGTTTTGTCTTTTACTTATTTACTTAAGTACATTGATTTTTCTTTGTACAGGTGCCTGAAATAAGGATCTTCGATATTCGGTATAAATCGGATCGATTCACCCGTTGATTTCATTTCAGGGCCAAGCTCTTTGTTTACCTCAGGGAACTTATCGAAAGAGAATACTGGTTCTTTGATGGCAAAGCCTTTCAGCTTACGCTCTATCTTAAAGTCTTTTAATTTGTTTACACCCAGCATCACCCTGGCAGCAATATTGATATACGGAACATCGTACGCCTTTGCGATAAATGGCACGGTACGCGAAGCCCGCGGATTGGCTTCTATCACATATACTTTCTCGTCTTTTATAGCAAATTGGATATTAAGCAAGCCACTTACATTCAAGGCTCTGGCGATTTTTTCGGTATGGTCTTCCATTTGCCTGATCACGTTATCTGACAGATTGAATGGAGGCAATACCGCGCTTGAGTCGCCTGAATGGATACCAGCGGGTTCGATATGTTCCATCAAACCTATGATGTGCACATCTTCTCCGTCGTGTATCGAATCCGATTCAGCTTCTTCCGCTCTATCAAGGAAATGATCGATCAGCACGCGGTTGCCGGGCAGATTACGAAGCAGACTAACCACCGCTTTTTCAAGATCTTCATCATTGATCACAATGCTCATCCCCTGACCACCAAGTACGTAGCTTGGCCGAACCAATACCGGATAGCCCACTCTATGTGCTACCTCGATAGCTTCTTCAGCGTTCTCGGCCACGCCATATTTAGGATACGGTATGCCCAGATCCTTCAACAGGTCAGAGAAGCGACCGCGGTCTTCCGCAATATCCATATTATCGAAAGATGTGCCGATGATCTTGATACCATGCTCGTGCAATTTTTCAGCCATCTTGAGTGCAGTTTGACCACCTAACTGAACGATAACCCCTTCAGGCTTCTCCAATTCGATGATCTCGCGAACATGTTCCCAGAATACCGGCTCAAAATAAAGCTTATCCGCCATGTTAAAGTCAGTCGAAACTGTTTCAGGGTTACAATTAATCATGATCGCCTCATAGCCCGATTCCTTTGCAGCCAGCAAACCGTGCACACAGCTATAGTCGAATTCGATACCCTGGCCTATGCGATTTGGTCCTGAGCCAAGTACAATGATCTTTTTCCTGTCTGACGCTATCGATTCGTTCTCTCCCTCGTAAGTCGAGTAATAATAGGGGGTCTTTGCCGGAAACTCTGCGGCACAGGTATCCACCATTTTGTAAACCCGGCGTATGCCAAGCCCAACACGTCGCTGGTACACTTCCTCTTCAGTTACGTTGGTAAGGATATGAGCTATCTGGAGGTCCGAAAATCCCTTCTGTTTGAGCGTGAAGAAAAATTCAGTCGGTATATTATTTAGTGAGTAGCGGCGAAGTTCGATCTCCAGGTTAACAATTTCCTGTATCTGATTAAGGAACCAGCGGTCTATTTTGGTTGCCTTGCGCACCGATTCG
The DNA here is from genome assembly GCA_903863845.1 of uncultured Mucilaginibacter sp. Taxonomy (GTDB): domain Bacteria; phylum Bacteroidota; class Bacteroidia; order Sphingobacteriales; family Sphingobacteriaceae; genus Mucilaginibacter. The sequence goes on from CAIPDP010000058.1 coordinate 4,056, forward strand.
ATCGGCACACCCAGGCTCAAAGCATCATAAATATGGAACAACCTATCCCAGCTTGGATTTTCGAGACTGCTCATGATCTCTTCCAGGTTTCGGCTCTGGCGGCCATCGGCACCCAATCCCCATCGACCGATCTCCAAACTTTGGGCAGCTTTTTGCAGGGCTTCAATGAAGCTCCGGCCGATACCCATTACCTCACCTACCGATTTCATTTGCAGACCGAGATATTTATTGGCACCCTTAAACTTATCAAAATTCCAACGAGGTATTTTTACGATCACATAATCAAGCGTTGGCTCGAAATAGGCTGAAGTGGTTTTGGTGATCTGGTTCTCAATTTCGTCAAGGTTATAACCTATGGCCAGTTTGGCAGCGATCTTAGCGATAGGATAGCCAGTCGCTTTTGAGGCCAGGGCCGATGAACGAGACACCCGCGGATTAATTTCAATAGCAATTATTGCTTCGTTGGCAGGGTTAACTGCAAACTGCACATTACAACCTCCGGCAAAATTGCCTATAGCGCGCATCATCTTGATGGCCTGGTTGCGCATGTCCTGATAGCAACGGTCGCTTAAGGTCATTGGTGGCGCCACTGTTATCGAGTCGCCGGTATGGATACCCATCGGATCGAAATTCTCGATGGCGCATATGATGATCACATTGTCGCGACTGTCTCGCAACAATTCCAACTCATATTCTTTCCAGCCTATTACTGCCTGTTCAACCAGTACCTCATGGGTTGGTGAAGCCTGCAGACCCCGGCTCAGTGCCAGGTCAAAATCTTCTTTTTTATGAACGAAAGCTGCACCCTTGCCACCAAGTGTATAACTCGGGCGGATAACAAGCGGATAGCCTATATCCTGAGCTGCTTCTTTTCCTTCTAAAAAGGAGTTTGCAATTTTCGAAGTAGCTACACCCACACCAATGTCAACCATTAACTGGCGGAAAGCCTCGCGGTTTTCGGTTTTTTCAATGGCATCCAGATCAACGCCGATGATCTTTACACCATATTTTTCCCATATGCCACGCTCAGCAACGCTGATACACAAATTGAGTGCTGTTTGACCACCCATTGTAGGCAGTACCGCATCAATTTTTTGTTCCTGTAAGATTTTCTCAATGCTTTCAGGTTCAAGAGGCCACAGGTAAACGTGATCGGCGATCACTTTATCTGTCATGATCGTTGCCGGGTTGCTGTTGATGATTGAGACTTCGATACCTTCCTCCTTTAAAGAGAGTGCTGCCTGCGAGCCTGAATAATCGAATTCACAAGCCTGACCAATGATAATTGGGCCCGAACCTATAATTAAAACGGATTTGATGGAAGTGTTTTTTGGCATAGCTCTTTGGGTTATGGTTCATGGTTTAGGGTTCATGACATTGCTGGCTAAAAGACAAACTTACAATGAACTATGATCTATCAACTATGAACGATATCTATGCGCTGAAAGCGAAAAACCCCGACCTCAGCGTCGGGATGCAAAGTTAGAAAAATAGATCAAGCCGAGGGAAGGTTTTTTTAAATTTTAATCTGGCATTTATTGTCATGAAAAACTGCTTTCAATTCAACTTTATTTTTAACCTAAAAATGTCCCTTAAAGACTTAAATAGCAGCTTTTTATTTAAAGCTTTAAAGTCAAAAAACTTTGTAAAACTAATTTGCTTTGATTCTGAAAAATTGAAGAAAATGGGTTTGGATGAAAGATAATACCTCATAAATTTCTACTTAGTACCCAATAGTGCAATTGTGTTATCCGACAATTGAAAATATTGATTCTTCCGAAAACCTAATTTTCCGTCAGAGAAAAATTGATCGGTATTTGATAGTGTACCCTAACATTGCGGCCAAATTCTGTACCTGGTATCCATAAGGAGCAATTCCTCATCACACGCAGTGCTTCATTGTCTAAACCTGAGCTAACCGAATTGAGGATCATAAAATCGCTTAGTTTGCCGTCTTTCTCAACTACAAAACCTATAACAACGGTACCCTGAATATTTTTTTCACGCTCGTCGCTTGGGTAAATGATCCTGGCACCCAGGTAGCGGTAAAAGGCTTTCAATCCACCTTTAAACTGCGGCATGGTCATTCTTGATTGATAAGTTGTAGTAATTCCTTTGTCGTCAGTCATTGAACCACTCACTAAAGTGCCGTCCTGATACTGCTCTTTGTATTGCCATCTACCATCATTTTCGGCACCAGAGCACGAGCCGTCGTGTTTACCGTTTTTTACCGTGCCCGATTCAATTACTTTTTTAAAATGTTCATCATAGATCTTAAATGACCCATTGCCATCAACAACAGAGGCAACACCTGTGCTGTCAAAATTTGCCATGATCAGGTATTCGTTTACCGAATTATCTTCGACCGATGTAACTGCTTTGCGTTTCAGGGAAAGGTAGAGTTTCCCATTGGGATAGAAATCAAATTCATCATCTACTTTGGTGCCGTTGCTATAGTTTGCGATCTGCTCCTTTTTACCATTCTTGAAGTATTCGATGCGGGTGCCTTCATATTCCGGCGGGTCAATTTTTGAAGATCGGCCTACCGATTTCTTTTTGCTATCCAGGTAGTATCCCGCGACATTATAAAGTTTAGAGCCGGAATCTGGTTCTGTTACGATGCGTATATAATTGGCACTATCACGCTTGTCAACATAATGTCCATCGTCTTTCAGAAAATAAATATTCATCTTCTTTTGAGCTGTACAAACGAAGCAGGTTAGGGAAAAAAACAGGAATAGTAATTTTTTCAAAATCCGGAACGTTAAAGAATAAATCAACTACTTGATCAATTTGTTTTCAGTATCAGGAAAAACCAGCAATGGCTTGTATTCGCGAGCTTCTGACTGCTCCATATAAGCGTAAGACATTATGATCACAATATCGCCTACCTGTGCCAGACGAGCAGTAGCGCCGTTTAGGCAAACAGTGCCGCTGCCACGTTCGCCCTTGATTACATAGGTCTCGAAACGGGCGCCATTATTATTATTAACGATCTGTACTTTTTCGTTGGGGATAATATTGGCCGCTTCTATTAAATCTTCATCTATCGTTATGCTCCCCACATAGTTCAACTCGGCCTGCGTCACTTTAGCACGATGGATCTTTGATTTTAATACTTCGATAATCATGGAGCAAAGTTAGTTAATTTGTTAATTAGTGATCAGTTAATTAGCATTACAAGGCACACTGGCAGTAAGTGGGAAAACAAATGAAGCTGGTAAACAGCTGCCTTTATTTTAAAATAATATTATCGATAAGCCTGGTATGCCCAACTCTGGCTGCAATCAGCACCACCAAATCATCGCTGTTGTTTTTAACTGGGTGCATAGTTTCAGGCTCAACGGCTTCAAAATATTCAAGTTCAACTTCAGGCTCGTTTTCAATCATTTCTTTACAATGTTTGATCAGGAGTGAAATTTTAACGGGTTCAAAGTTCGCGGCCAGCCAATGGAGAGCCTTTGACAGCACTAAAGCATGTTTGCGCTCTTCGGGCGACAGGTGTATATTCCTCGAACTCATAGCTAAACCATCAGGTTCACGCATAATGGGGCACATCACCAGGCGAACGGGCAGTTTGAGCATATCTACCATTTTTTTAATAACCATAAATTGCTGATAGTCTTTCTGCCCAAAGAAAGCCACATCGGGTTGAACAATATCAAAAAGCTTATACACCACCTGGGTAACACCCTGATAATGCCCTGGCCTGAATTTACCTTCCAACAAATTCTCCAGTTCGCCCAGTTCTAAATGCCATTGCTCATTGGCAGCATACATCTCACTGACACCCGGATTAAATAAAATATCGCAGCCCGCCTGCTTAAGTTTTTCGATATCAGATTCAATCGGACGGGGATATTTTTCCAGGTCTTTTGGGTCATTAAACTGCGTGGGGTTAACAAAAATACTGCATACCACCACGTCGGTTTGCTCCTGAGCAATAGCCAGCAACGATAGGTGCCCCTGGTGTAATGCGCCCATTGTTGGCACAAAACCGATTGTTTTTGCTGTGTTACGCAAAGTTGCCAGGTGTTCGCCGAGACTATGCTTACTGGTAAATATTTTCAATGAAGAGGAAATTGGTAAAAATGCGGCAAAGTTGTGTAATTGCTTAAATATAACCAAAACTAACTTGTATAATCCGTTGGTAATTCATAAGATAATGCTTATATTTGCAGACTCAATTTTTTTGACTTCTTTACATAATTTTAATAACTGACAAGAGATGGGCAAATCTAAGCTTCTGTTCATTACACATGAAATGTCACCTTTCCTTGAGCTCACAAAAATTTCTGAAATTACGCGCCAATTGCCCCAGGCAATGCAGGAAAAAGGTTACGAGATCCGTATCCTGATGCCGCGTTTCGGAAATATCAATGAGCGCCGGAACCGGTTGCATGAAGTGATCCGTTTATCGGGTATGAACATCATTATTAATGATAATGACAATCCATTGATCATTAAGGTAGCCTCGATCCCGGCAGCGCGGATGCAGGTTTATTTTCTCGACAACGAGGAATATTTCCAGCGCAAGCATGTGTTTACGGACAAAGAGGGTAAATTTTATGCCGACAATGACGAGAGAATGATCTTCTTCTGCAAAGGTGCATTGGAAACTGTTAAAAAATTAGGTTGGGCTCCCGATGTTATTCACTGCCATGGCTGGATGAGTGCATTAGTACCGGCTTATCTTAAAACTACTTATAAGGACGATCCAACCTTCAAAAATTCAAAAGTGGTGTATTCCATCTACGAAAATGAATTTTCAGGCAGCCTGAATCCTGATTTCGCCAACAAAGCTGTCATGGCTGATATGACCGAATCACACACTGAGGCTTATGCCCAGGGTACAAATACATCGTTGCATGCGGGTGCTGTTCAATATGCCGACGGAGTGGTATTTGGGAGCGATATCGCGGACGATGAAGTGTTAAATATTGTTAAAAACAGCCATAAACCCGTTTTAGAGTTCAATTCCACTTCTGATTTCGAAAATTATTACAATTTTTACGACGAAATTACCAATGAAGAATTGGTACATGTTGCATAAGCTTTGAGATCAGATATGAAATTCTTCCGGTTAGACTTATTAACCCTGTTGATAAGTCTTTTTATTTTTAATGGCTGTAAAAACGAGGGCGCCATCGGGCTTGGAATCAAATCCAATACCCAATTGACCGGCAACCTGATTGATACTTCTACTATTGTTATCAATACAGTACCTGACAAAGGCTACTATGCTTTTGGTCTTCAACCTCAGGACTCTATTGTAACTACCGGCCTAACAAAAACCCCACTTGGCTATTTCCAGGATCCGGTTTTGGGTACGGTACAATCCAATATAATTGCTGGTCTTAACCTGCCCGGTCAAAGTTCCTATTTACTGCCAACTGGCACGATCATTATTGATTCGGCAGTTCTTGCTTTGAAGTATGCCGATGGTTTCTACGGCGACTCGCTGACTTCTCAATATAAGGTTAACGTGTACCAGTTAACATCCCGTCCATCGCCAAGTCAGGCCTATTATAACACCTCCAAATGGTCGTATAATCCAACCCTACTCGGTTCACGCACTTTCTATGCCCGTACACACGACAGCATCAAAATCTTTAACATTATCAAAGGAGCGCCAGACACATTGATCAAAGTTGCACCGCAGTTACGGATACCTATTAGCAAAAACTTTATCAATAATATTCTGTTTAACGCCGGTACCACACAATTGTCGTCGAACACCGTTTTCCTGAATAACGTGAAAGGGTTATTTATTAGCATGGATCCAACAGGAATGCAAGGTTCTGGAGGCACTTTCATGTTTTCGCTTGCCGACTCCCTAAATGTCTATTATCACTCTATAAACGGAACGACAATTGATACTTCGTCTGTATCACTGCCATTATCAGGCACTTCCTCTCCGCATTCGGCTCAGATCATTCGCAAACCATCAAATGCTGTTACTACTGAACTGGCTAACACAACCACTGGTTCACGTAATGTGATCTACTTCCAGGGTTTGGCAGGCTTAAAGGCGAAGATCAGTTTCCCTTATTTGAAGAATATTCTAAAAACAGTAGGAAGCCGGATCGTTATCAACAGAGCCGAGCTTGTGATCACTGCTATGCCCGGTAGCACGATACCTTATGTAGCACAACCCAAGTTAAGTATGTACAAATGGGACATTTCACATACGCCGGTTGAATTGCAGGACGCTTCGAGCACCGATGCACGATCAGGAGGTCTGAGTACATTTGGCGGCTTTTATAATCCCACTAACGAAAGTTATCACTTTACAGTTACTGGCTATATACAAGACCTGATGGATGGCAATACAGTCGACTATGGCACCTTTATTGCCCCGGTGGATACCACCAATAAAACCACTGTCGATTACCTTCCAACAACCCAAACAGCCGGCCGAACTATAGCAGTAGGTACCGACCCTAACTCGCCGTACCGAATAAAGCTTAATATTATTTATACTAAAATAAATCAATAATAAAATGGCCCTAAACAAGGGCCTTTTTTATTTCAGATTATATTTTGTTCTAACATTGGTTTTAACCAACAGTAAACTATTTTTGTACTTTTTAAATTTAAAAACTTCTATTTATGTGCGGCATAGTTGGATATATAGGCTACAGAGATGCTTACCCCATCGTTATCAAGGGTTTACATCGGCTCGAATACCGTGGATATGACAGTTCAGGGGTAGCTTTAATTGATAAAGAGCTAAAAGTTTATAAAAAGGCAGGCAAAGTAGCCGACCTTGAAAAATTTGCCGAAGGACTAAATACCAAAGGCACCATTGGCATGGGCCATACACGCTGGGCGACTCACGGTGCCCCCAGCGACCGCAATTCGCACCCGCATTCCTCGGGCAACAGGAAGCTCACGATAATCCACAACGGTATCATCGAAAACTATGCGACCATCAAAGAGGCCCTGCTGGCTAAAGGTCATGTTTTTTTAAGCGATACAGATACCGAGATATTGGTACACCTGATTGAAGATATACAACAGGAAACCAGGCTTGATCTTCGTGAAGCCGTGCGCGTAGCACTGAATAAGGTTATTGGTGCCTATGCCATTGTTATCATGAGCGCCGATGACCACGATCAACTGATCGCGGCACGCAAAGGCAGCCCGATGGTGATCGGCGTTGGCAAGGGCGAATATTTTGTCGCTTCTGATGCAACACCTATCGTTGAATTTACCAAAAACGTCATCTACCTGAACGATAATGAGATCGCTTATATCCGGCGCGAAGATCTGCTGATTAAAAATATCGACAATACTGTTCAAACTCCCTATATACAGGAACTTGACCTGAAGCTGGAAATGCTTGAAAAAGGGGGCTACGAACATTTCATGCTCAAAGAGATCTACGAACAACCGCGTTCTATACGTGATTGTATGCGCGGCAGGATCTATCCTCAACAAGGCAAGGTCCAACTCGGCGGCATTAAAGAATATGTTGAAAAATTAAAGAATGTCGACCGCATCATTATTATCGCCTGCGGCACCTCCTGGCATGCCGGACTGGTTGGCGAATACCTGATAGAAGAATATGCGCGCGTTTCAGTAGAAGTTGAATACGCTTCCGAATTCAGGTACCGTAATCCGATCATAACGGAAAAAGATCTGGTGATCGCCATTTCCCAGTCGGGAGAAACTGCCGATACCATGGCTGCACTTGAGCTGGCGAAAGAAAAAGGAGCAACTATTTTCGGCATTTGTAATGTGGTAGGTGCCTCTATTCCCCGCATTACCGATGCAGGTGTTTATACCCACGCCGGCCCCGAGATCGGTGTAGCTTCTACCAAGGCATTTACCGCTCAGGTTACCGTGTTAACACTGATCGCTTTTTATATTGCCCAGCAGCGGGGTACCATCACCCAAAGCAAATTGATTGAATACCTGACCGAACTTAACCAAATCCCTGAATTGGTTGAAAGGGCACTGCAATCAAACGAACGCGTAAAAGAAATTGCAGCAAAATTCAAGGATTCAACCAATTGCCTGTTCCTGGGCCGTGGCAACGCTTTCCCGGTAGCATTGGAGGGCGCGCTTAAACTCAAAGAAATTTCGTACATCCATGCCGAAGGATACCCGGCAGCAGAAATGAAACACGGACCGATAGCACTGATCGACGACGATATGCCGGTAGTATTTATCGCAACGCACCATTCGTCGTACGAAAAGGTGATCAGTAATATCCAGGAAGTAAAAGCAAGAAAAGGTCACGTTATTGCTATAGTTACTGAGGGGGATACTGACGTGAAAGCCATGGCCGATTATGTGATCGAGATACCGCAAACTGCCGAAGCATTCGTTCCTTTACTGGCAACCATACCATTGCAATTACTGGCCTATCATATCGCCGTAATGCGGGGATGCAACGTCGATCAGCCGCGTAACCTGGCTAAATCTGTAACGGTTGAGTAGAATGAACTAGGGGGAAACGAATGCCCCTTGTTTATCAAGGGTTTAGGGGGTGTAAATGGATACGTAATTTTCTGTTTACTCCCCTTTTCAATTTCTGAAATGACCACTGGTATTCGTAGGTTGACATCGAGGTGATGCACCTTGTTTACCCCGTCATGTGAGACTATAATTCGGTCAACAACAGTCCTCAAAATCATCCCCTTTCCTTTACCATCCCAATTTGTGACCGATGAAAAATAGTTCCCCGATTATTCCGGATACACAGAGTAATTATTTAATTTCCAGACTTATATGGAAACACTTCACATACTTACCAGAGTAAGTACATCGGTTCAAGAAGAAGATGGTACTTCATTAAACACTCAAAAAGAACATGGGATTGACCTTTCGAAACGGTTGGGTATGAAGTACCAAATTCATAATGAAGGGGGAACATCATCCTCGAAAGACACGTTGGATAATCGACCAGTTATGGTTAATCTACTTCGACTGATGGACGAAGGGGTAGTAAGAAACTTATATGTTTACAACACAGATAGAATAAGTCGAAATCAATCGACCTGGTATCTCATTCGTCAGAAAATGGTTAAAAATGGGGTCGTTCTTTATACTTCCAACGGGAGGTACGACACCAGTGGGACGATGGAGAACTTGATATTAGGAGTTCTCAGTGAAGTTAGTCAATACGATAATAAGGTCAGAACGGAACGTTCCCGACTGGGTAAAATCGAAAAAGTCAAATCCAACTTTTACAGAGGAGGAGACCCACCCTTTGGATATAGAATTGAAAAGGAACCTAAAGGTTCTCGATTGGTTGTTGACGAATACGAAAGTCCATACGTTCAATCAATTTATCAAATGTATTCCGAAGGTTTCAGTGTCAAAGAAATTAAACATTTTCTAGAGTTAAATCACGTTAAGACAAGGAGAGATAACAACCACTGGTCACTTGGTTCAATCCAACTCATACTTCGTAATGATACTTACATAGGTATCGATGAGTTTACAGATAAAAAGAGTGGTATGACGATTAGAAACCAAATTCCTCACGTTATATCGAGTAAACTTTTTGAGGTAGTACAGGAACGTCGAATTCGAACTCTGACGAGGAAGGGTCAGATTAACCGGACTACAAAAGATTATCTATTTAGAGATTTTATGTATTGTTCCTGTGGGTCACCGATTGGAGGTCGAATTCAAATTGAGAAGTCCGTTTACCACTATTATTGTCCTCTGTCAGAAAGGAAATTCAATAATTCAAAACCCAGTGACCAAACTTGTAACATGAAAAGATGTCTCCAAATCGGTATCACTGAGGAATTCCTGTGGGACAACATAGTCAATTTACTATCAAACACTGTGAAGTTGAAATTTGAATTTAAATCGTCACTAAGGAATGACCCGAACTTGACCCTCCTCATCAACAATCAAAAGAGAAGACTTCAGGAACGATTGAAAAGACTTGAAACGAAACTTGAAACGATTAATGATGGATTAATTGGGGTTGAGAAAGATAAACTGATGGGAAATTATACGTCCCATGAAGTTTATGAGGGACTAAAAGTGTCTTTGAATAAGGATTCTTTGGAGAGGTTTAACATACCATCATGAGGAGTTTTTATATTATCGGATATATTATCGAAAATAACGAGAAAGATTAATTTGAAGATTTAATTTTATCGTTTAGAAACTGTACAAGCTCATGTCCTAAGTCTTTATATCTACTGGAAATTTTCATTCTTTGAGAGAAACTGATAAATTTAATTATGATTATTACTTTTCGGTTACTATGTAAGATGAAAGTTTCAATATTATCAAAATCTATTTTTCCACCATCAACTATAAAGGTTTCACACACCAGCCTGTCGTCAAAGTAATAGATATCACCTAAGTAATCATTTTTAAAAAATTTGTAGATACAATATGTAAATAAGTAAGTCAAAATAAACATCGCCGGCATTTCAATGACAAATAGATGTATCCCAATATTCGGTAGAGAAATAACTGCAGAAACGATTACCGATATGCTTATAATCGGCCATATATAACTATCATCCTTTTCTAAAATTTTTTCACCATCCTTTGGTGTTTCGAAGACCTTGAGGCGTTTCATTGTTCAAATTTGGGGTTAGGTAAATATTATTGTCGTTTATAAATCAAGTATATATTTTATCTCAGGGTTGGTAGATAGCTTATCGATTTTCGATATTTGACCGTCGATTTCATCTATTTTATAACCACTAAACGTTTGAATAGTCAAAGTAAGATTTGATAATTGTTGACTTTCGTCATATAGGGACTTAAGTTTATCTAAAGTACTAACAAAAAATTAATTTTCCTCATTTCCAGAAAATTTTATCTAGAATTTTATTTCATAAAAACCTCTGAACGGGGGTTTTTACCAAAAATACCTCTTATTTACCCGGGGATACGGGAAGGAAAGACCGGAGTACGGAGGGAGGGGGGTATAACTATATAAAAGGTGTGAGGATTAACACCTTCAGTCTCCCCTGGTCAGACTCGTAACTGTTTGGGCAACCCGAGGACCACTGAGTATAACAACTACTTCGGCAAAGACCCCTGTGTCAATTTTGAACTCTACTCAAATTGATAACAAAATATAACGATAATACTCTGGAAATGACCAGATTATACGTATTTTTGGGTAATCATTTAATCAGTCTAAAATAATTACACGGATGGGAACTACAGCGTACTATATGAGGACTAGTCACTACCTTCAGAACATCGGTACTCAGGTTGATAAAATTGAAGAAGGTTGGAAGGTGTACAAAGATGAAGGTATTTCAGGTCGGGTATCATTCGAACACCGACCAGATGGTCGTAAACTCCTAGAGGATATCCAAAAAGGTAAAATCACTGAGGTCGTTGTTCTCAGGATTGATAGACTGGGTCGGGACACCACCGATATATTGAATACCATTAGAACCATCCACCAGTTCAAAGTACCCATTACTTCAAAGAATGAGGGTATAACCACACTGGTTGATGGTAAGGAAAATCCGATGAGTAATCTCCTCGTTAACATACTTTCGTCGTTGAGTGAATACCAATACCACCAGACCCGAGAGAAGACACTGGACGGGATATTAAGGGGTAAATTGGAGGGTAAATACAAAGGTCGAAAGTCCGGTAGTACAGAACCAGTCGAAAAGTTCCTGTCCAAACCCAAAGTGAAAAAAGTTAAGATGATGTTAGAACAAGGAATGGGAATTCGTACCATCAGTACCATCGTTGACTGTAGTACCAACTTCGTGTATAAGGTCAAGGAAAAACTTGTTGCATAATGGATTAACCTGGGGGTTGATAGTTAACAATATCGACCTTAACTTCCTTTATATCAGGTTCAAAGGTTCTATAGAACCTGTTGATACTCCTTTTTTTCTTCGTATAAATCGACCAACATTTACTCTGGGTAAATGTAGTACCCCTAGGGGTTTTATAGTCATTTTCAACCATCCAATCACTGATTTCTTTGAAGTTCAGACCCTCATCCTCATGTTTAGTACGGATTAAATCGAAAAGAACCTGTTGGTGTTGAGAATAGGGAGATAACCACAGGTTGGATGAGGTCAAACGGACACTCATAACCAGAAAATGACCAGTTGAAGGGGAGGATTTGGATGGTGTGTGCGTACTTGTTGAAGGGTGCTCAGTTACGGTGGAATAATCAACACAAGAATTATCATAAAGCCATGGTTTAATCATCAGCCGTGGCTTTTTTTATGCCTTCAATTTGAATACCAATTTATCCAAGGTATTTGCATTGGCTGCCGTCATTCAAACCATCGTTTTCATAAAAATTACTTCAACTTTTTATTATAGATAAAATCAATATTTATTATCTTTGAATAGATTTAATCTATATGACCATTACACAGCTTGAATATATCGTAGCAGTTGACACTTACCGGAGTTTTTCGAGTGCTGCTGAAAAGTGCTTTATAACACAACCGACGCTCAGTATGCAAATACAGAAACTCGAAGACACGCTGGGTGTAAAAATATTTGATAGAAGTAAACAACCCGTTATTCCCACTGAGATCGGCGCAGAGATCATTGCACAAGCCCGGGTATTGTTGGGCGAAGGAGAAAAGATAAAGGAATTGATCACCGACAGGCAAAAGGAACTCTCGGGTGAGCTACGTGTTGGTATCATACCGACAGTTTCGCCCTACATCCTGCCAAAAATGATCAGCGGCTTTATTGCTAAATATCCGCTGGTTAAACTGATCGTTTGGGAACAAACTACTGAAGACATTGTACAGCAATTGAAGCTGGGTACGCTTGACTGCGGCATCTTGTCGACTCCCCTCTATGAAGCAGCCTTAACGGAAATTCCGGTTTTCTATGAAAATTTTGTGGCTTACGTTTCTAAGAACAGTAAACTTTCAAAAAAGAAAAGCATTAGTCCGGATGATATTGATATGGAAGAAATATGGATTTTAAATGAGGGCCATTGTATGCGCGAGCAAGTATTGAATATATGTCAGCGCAGACGATCAACAAAAGGATTTCAGCATTTCGAATACAATACCGGTAGCGTTGAAACTTTGAAAAGGATGGTCGATCAGAACAATGGGGCTACCATATTACCAGAATTAGCGTTGACAGACCTTAGCGAGAAGCAACTGGATAAGGTGCGTTACTTTAAAACACCCGAACCGGCACGTGAAGTAAGTATCGTTATCCAAAAGAATTTTCTGAAGCGAAGAATGATCGAAGCACTCAAAAATGAATTGTTGGAATTTGTCCCGAAGCGGATGAAAAGCCGCAAGAAAAAGGAAGTGATGGAAATTTGAGGAATTAATTGCGAAATGATTTTAAATGCGAAATTCGGTACGCCAAATGTAGAATGATTTTCAATTCGAAGTACGGAATGCCAATTGCGAAATGTTTTTTTAAAGCCAGGATCTAATACATTCATTCCGCAATTGGCATTCCGCCTTCCGCATTTTTTTCGCTCCGCCTTCCGCACTTAACTAAAAGCGATCTCCACCCCTTCGCCAATAACATGCCCTGTACAGGTTAAAATAAAACCCTGGTTTATATCATCATCAGTCAGCACTTCATTGGCTGACATGAGCACTTTCCCACTTTTGCATACCGCTGCGCAGGTAGAACAGGATCCAACCCGGCAGCTATAAGGCAGCTGGATACCATTTTGCAGTGCAGCTTGCAGTATGGTCTGGTTTTCGCCTGTAGCAATATCGAAGCGCTCTCCTTTAAAATTTATTTTGACGAATCCGGGAGGGTAGTTGACCAATGTGTTGGGCACTTTGATGGTATCAATGACGAACTTTTCAGACCTTATTTTATTGGCATCAATACGCATGTATAATAGCGTCAACCTAACCATTCGCGTATACGAAAAGGGGCCGCATAGAAAAAATTCAGCATCCTCCAATTTAAAATTAAGGTATTGTTTGATCAGTCGTTCTATTTGCAGGTTATTTAGTCGTTGCCCTTCGCTGCTGATCAGGTAAACGATGGTAAAAAACTCGGGATACTTTGCAGCCAATTCATCCAACCGGGGACGGAACAATATTTTCTCATTGTTACTGCTATAGAACAGTGTTAACTTAGTTTGCCCTGCCTTTGACAGTCTATCTTTTATCAGGGAATAATTTGGTGTAATACCGGTTCCCGCAGCAAATAAAAACAGATCGCCTTTTGATTGCGGCTTCTTGAATGTAAACCGACCTGCCGGTTCAACCGCAGTTAAGATATCCCCAACCTTTAATTTGCTGAGCATGTAGCGGGATATTTCGCCGTTGGCGATCCGCTTGATCGTGATCGCCAAAAGTTCCTCGGCGGGGGACGAACTTAAGGAATAGGAACGGCGTATCTCCTGATCGCGGTGTTTAAATACCAATGTAATAAATTGCCCTGCCTGGTAAGACACCCGCTTGCTCTCTGTATCTTTCAAATAAAAGGTGGCAATATCAGCGGTTTCCCATTTTATCGCTTCGATACGTAATTGAAGCATCTTCGTCAAGGTTTAAGAACGATCTTACCAAATTGCGATGAATTGGCTAATTTTTTAAACGCATCTGCGGCAGTGGCAAAAGAAAATACCTCATCTATTACCGGGATGATCTTATGCTGATTTGTAAAATCGATCATCGCTTTAAAGTCAGCTGCCGAACCCATCGTGGTACCTAAAATTTGCAATTGCTTCCAGAATATCTTGCGACCATTAAGTGCCGGTATATTGCCCGCAGTACCTCCGAAGAAAACAATGCGGCCGCCGGGATTTGACAGGTCGAGCAGTTTATCAAAATCGTCGCCCAAAGCACTATCAATGATCACATCAAAGCCACCTGTAACTTGTTTTAGTTGTTCTGCCCAGTCGCCCAAGTGGTAATTTGCTCCGCCTGCCGCACCCAGACGCCTTGCGTGTTCTAATTTGTCCTCAGCGCCCGAAGTAACAAACACCTCGCAACCCGCTGCTACTGCCCATTGGAGCGTAAAAACGCCCGTTCCGCCACCTACTCCGGTTACCAGCACCTTGTCCCCTTTTTTAGCCTTTCCTTTAGTGAATAATGCCCGAAAAGTGGTCAGGCCCGCTAAGGGCAATGCGGCAGCCTGCTCCCAACTTAAATGCGCAGGCTTTGGATAGATATACTTTGCCTTTACTTTAACATATTCGGCCAGCGTACCATTTTCCGGTAGGCCGAGAATGGTAAAGTTGCGCCCCTGATGGTTTTCATCGGGCCCCCAATTGTTACTGGGGTTGATGATCACCGCTTTACTCAACCAATTATTATCAACGGCGTCTCCGGTTTCAACAATAACGCCGGCACCATCTGAACCCAGCACCGATGGATATTTTATTCCGCCATATTTACCGATCGTGATCCAATAATCGCGCCGGTTAAGTGCTGCGGCTTTGATCTGAACCAGCACCTCATCTTCTCCGATGACAGGCTTTTCAATTTCCAGGTTAACGATGGGTTCCTCGGCAGAGGCTAATACAATGGCTTTCATGAAATGTTAAGCATAAAAAAACGGCAGAATGAATGATCCTGCCGTCGTAAATTTTATTTAAGTTGATCAGGCTGTTGCCTTGGCATAAAGCTCAGCAACATGACTCCAGTTGATAACATTCCAGATAGCGGCAAGGTATTCAGGACGACGATTCTGGTATTTCAGGTAATAAGCATGTTCCCATACGTCGATACCTAAAATTGGTGTGCCTTTTACTTCAGCGATATCCATCAGGGGATTATCCTGGTTAGGTGATGAAGTGATAGCCAGTTTTTTATCTGCAGTAACGATCAACCATGCCCAACCAGAACCAAAACGGGTTGCACCAGCTTCAGAAAGTTTGGTTTTGAAATCAGCAAATGAACCAAAAGTGCTGGTAATTGCAGCTCCAAGAGCACCTGAAGGCTCGCCACCACCACTTGGTGAAAGCAAGGTCCAGAACATAGTATGGTTAAAATGACCACCACCATTGTTGCGAACCGCCGGCGGGAATTTGGAAATGTTTTTTATAATATCTTCGATGCTGCTATCAGCCTCAGGTTTTCCTTCAAGCGCCTTGTTTAAATTGGTAACATAGGCCTGGTGGTGCTTTCCATGGTGAATCTCCATCGTGGTTTTGTCGATGTGAGGTTCCAAAGCGTCAGTCGCGTAAGCCAACGCTGGTAGTGTAAATGCCATAATGAACTATTTTAAAGTTTGTGAATCGTTTGTCACAAATATAAAGCTATGTAAATCACTTTTGTTCTATTAAATGTCAACTTTTTTTGTTGGTCATTGGTCATTGGTCATTGGGTCCAAAGGCGGTGGCCTTGGGTCTATGGACCATTGACTATCGACTATGGACTATGGACTAAGAACGCTTCTTTTTAAAAAAACTGCGGATCAGCTCAGCGCATTCGTTTTCACGGATACCGCCGGTGATGATGGTTTTGGGGTGAGTAACTTTTTGATTCAGGCGACCGAAACCCATGCGGGTATCGTAGGCACCAAAAACGATCTGGCTTACCTGGAACCAATAGGAGGCCCCGGCACACATTACGCAGGGTTCTAAGGTAACATACAAGGTGCAGTCGCGCAGGTATTTGCCGCCTAAAAAATTGGCTGCTGCTGTTAAGGCCTGCATTTCGGCATGGGCAGAAACGTCGTTGAGTCGTTCCGTTAAATTATGACCCCTGCCGATGATCTTCCCCTTACAGACCACAATAGCGCCTATTGGAATTTCGTCCTCTGCTAAGGCCAATTTGGCTTCCTTGAGCGCTTCGGCCATAAAAAAATCGTCGGGTGATATTGCCGGCTCATCGCCGAAAGTATAGTAGCGCATCAGATCAGTTTACTGCCGTTAGGTACATTTTGTTCAACAGAAACAAGGACAATATCGCCATTTTCATCTGCAAAACCTGTTACCAGGAATTCGGACATAAAAGTAGCAATTTGCTTTTTAGGGAAATTGATCACACCAACGATCTGCCGTCCAATCAATTCTTCCCTGCGATAATGTTTGGTGATCTGCGCGCTGGATTGTTTGATCCCAAAAGGACCAAAATCAACCTTTACTTTAAAGGCGGGCTTACGAGCTTCAGGGAAATCGGCAACCTCGAGTATCGTGCCCACACGCAATTCAACTTTTTCAAAATCATGCCAGGTGATGGTTTCCATGGAACAAAGGTAATGTGAAAGGCGGAGTGAAAAAAATGCGGAAGGCGGAGCGAAAAAAAAATGCGGAAGGCGGAGTGCCAATTGCTGAATGAAAAAAATGCGGAAGTCGAAATGCCAATTGCGGAATGAAAAGTATTGAAAGGCGGAGTATCAATTGCGAACTTCGAATTAAAAATCACTTCGCATTTGACACTCCGAATTTCGCATTAAAAATCAGACACTAATGATCCCATGTTTGATGGCAAAAATTACCAGGCCAACCAGATTTTTGGAGCCGGTTTTTTCGAAAAGGCGAGCACGGTAGCCTTCTACTGTACGTACGCTTAAAAATATCTTATCGGCTATTTCCTGATTCGAATATTCCTGGCAAACCAGTTTTAATATGGCAACCTCCCGCTCATTCAATTCTACGGCGTGGTGGGCACCTTCACTATGCCCGGGGCCAACCAGTTGTTTGATCAGCGTAACTGAAAGATGTTCATTAAAATAAAAGCCCTTTTGATCGACGGTTTTGATCGCTTCTATGATCTCCTCAGGTTCGGCATTTTTTAGCAGGTATCCCGAGGCACCCGCCTTCATCATATCTACAATATATTTATCCTCGTTGTGCATAGACAGTGCGAGCACTTTTACCTCTTTAAAATGCTGACGAATATGGGCCGTGGTTTGCATACCATCCATTTCAGGCATTTTTATATCCATCAGTACAACATCGGGTATTTTTGTTGCCAATAAGCCGATCAGTTCCTTACCATTGGATGCTTCAATGATCAGCTCAAAATCAACACAGTCTTCCAGGGTGGCTTTTAAACCGGTCCTGAAGATCTTATGGTCGTCGGCGATTGCCAGCTTGATCGGTTTCATACGCTTGAAAAATTCAGGATAAATATATTATTAAAAGTTTATGTGCGCGGAAGCGGGATCTCAATAGTCGTAATTGTACCACTAAGCGGTTTTGAATAGATATCGATCTTGCCATTAATGAGTTGCACCCGGCTGCGAAGATTTTTGATACCGAAGCCCTGTTTGACCTCATCCAGCTTAAAACCTACACCATTATCTCTGAAACTCATGATTAGCGCGTTGTTCTGTTTAGAAAGTTCGATGTGGATATTAGTTGCTTCCGAATGTTTAACTGCGTTACCGAAAAGTTCCTGTGCAATACGATAAAGCGTTAGCTCAACCGCCGACGGGAAACGTTCGTTGGCAAGTTTCTTTGAAAAACTTACCTGAATTGGCGTGCTGCTGTTGATCTTGTTGCAAAGTGCATCTAAAGCATCTATTAGTCCGAAATCGGTCAATACCGGCGGCAGTACATTATGAATGATATTACGGATCTCCTGGATACACTCATCTGTCAATTTACAGGTATCTGCCAGCATCTCGTTTTTACCTTCACTTTGCTTATCCAGCTTATGGAGTTTCAGTTTAATAGCTGAAAGCACCTGGCCTACGCTGTCATGCAGATCTTCAGCCAGGCGTTTACGCTCGGTTTCCTGGGTCTCGATGACGGCTTTTAGCAGCTCCTGCTGCCGTTCGTCCTCCAGGCGCCGCAAGGCAACCTGGTTTTTGATCATTTTCCGCTGGTATACGATCACGAAAAAGAACAATCCGGTGATCAGCACAACCACCACCAGTGTCCCGATAATGAGTACAGGTATTATGTTGTTTTCTGGGGTCGGCAAAGTAGTGCGATTGTGTATAACAAGTTAGCGATAATATTGGTGATATTATTAATTATATAATACGAGGGCCGCTCATGAAGGGGGATCATAGCGATGAGCATAAACAAAAAGATATTGATGGAAAAATAAAAAAGCACGGCCGCATTGAACCAGAATAGCCCTTGCTTTTCGATATGCAGAAATTCCTGCCTTGTCAGTAACTGAAAGAAAAGGAGCAGTGATAAAATGATAAAAACAATACTCGAAGCTGTATTTGAAATCGTAGGATATTCAAATATTTCCTTGCACGAATATAAACCCGCTGCCAGAGCCAAAGAGGAAAGAATGAGGGTTATGCGTTTATTGAGGTTGCTGACGAATGCCTTGTAATAGATGACGCAAAAAAAGACGATATTAACAATAACAAAAATATGCACCACCCAAATGTTTGAGTAGTGCCAGTAAGGCAGTACCCATTGCAGCAGATCGGCAAGGGCTGAAACGATAAAAAAGATCCCGATAAGCCTAAAAATACTGTCGAGATTTTTGAAACTATAGGCAAAGGCTATCAGCGGGATCAATCCCGACAGCGACGAAATAATATCAAATAATGCCTCCTTGCTCATTGCAGGCCGGAGTTTAGCTTCCGCTACCAGTTAAAACGTTCTGAGGGCAATTTGCCGAGCCCGGACAAGGATGCGCCTGTTCAACCACGATGTTTTGCGAGCCTGAGCCACTGCTGCCGGTGCCTGAAGTTGCTGCCTGTGCCGCAAATACCTGCGCCTGTGCGGCCGCTTGTTGTTCTGTAGGCAACTGGTCGAGCCCCTGAGCATTTACGCCAACCAATATAAAATGATCTTCTCCTACTGCTCCGGCAACGGTTTTCTTTAAAAAATTAGCGATCGAAAGTATAAATTTTTGCCAGCCATTTAGTTTATGGCTATTAGCATAATAGATTCGAATACCCTTACTGCCCGGTTGCTGCAACAGTCGGTTTAATATCTCGTTGCCGAAAAACTGGGATATCGATCCAAAAGATTGGCGTTCGCGGTGATTTTTAGTCCATTCGGCGGCTACCGAAAGTTCAATTTCAGCTCCTTCTTTCCCGGTGATCGGAGTTCTTGTAGTTGTTGCCATTTTGTTGATGAATGTTTTAGGATTTATAGATCTAAAAATAAGACTATTCGCCTAAAAATCAATTCGTCTTGAAATACAAACAGCAATAAAAACCTCCCACAAAACAGAAGCAAGTCTCTGGCTTACAAAGCTTTTATTGGACATAAGCATGCCCCGGGCCCGGTCAGAATACGTAAATTTACGCAGCAGATTCCGTGCTGTCACGGTATAGCCGCCATCATTGTATGCCGCCCCGGCTACTTTAAATGCAGGTACAACATAGCCGCCAACGCCGCCCCCAATAAAGGTCCGGCGACGGGTATCCAGGCATAGGCCCAGTCACTTGTGCCCTTGCTTTTGATGGGTAAAAGCGCATGCATGATACGGGGACCAAGATCGCGTGCAGGATTAATGGCATAACCAGTTGTACCTCCCAAGGACAAACCGATCACCCAAACCAGGAAGGCAACCGGCAGCGCACCAACGGAGCCCAGGCCTATCGGTGTTTTAGTAGCAACGATCTCGCCTTTGGTGATATAAAAAACTACAAAAATCAGTACAAAGGCCCCGATGATCTCACTGATGATATTGGAAACGTAATTTCGTAGCGCAGGTCCCGTGCAAAAAACCGCTAAAACTGAACCGGGGTCGTTAGTGCGCTGAAAATGATTATAATACATGGCCCATACCAGGAAAGCCCCAATAATAGCACCCAGCATTTGTGCCAGAATATAAGCCGGAACATCGGCCCAGGCAAATTTGCCGGCTAGGGCAAGCCCTAATGTAACTGCCGGGTTAAGGTGGGCGCCACTATAGGGTCCGGCAACGGTAACACCTACAAAAACAGCCAGGCCCCAGGCGGTAGTGATCACTATCCAACCGGAGTTATTGCCTTTGGTGTCATTTAATAATACATTGGCTACCACGCCATCGCCCAGCAGGATCAATAGCGCGGTGCCTATCAGTTCGGCTAAAAAAGGGGTCATTGTGAATCTGTATTTAGATATTTTTATTCTGTGATTTGATCATTTTGTTCAAAAGCGCTCCAGCTTTGAGCAGCGGCAACAGCCCGTTCCCATCCATTAATTCCTTTTTGGATCTTTTCACGATTGCCGGCAGGAATAAACTCTTTTTCGGCTTGCCATAGTTCTTTGATCTCTTCTTCACTGCTCCAGTATCCTACTGCCAGCCCGGCCAGGTAAGCTGCACCAAGCGCGGTTGTTTCAACCACATTAGGCCGAATTACCTTACAGCCCAATAAATTGGCCTGAAACTGCATCAGCAGATTATTGGCCGTAGCACCCCCATCTACCCGCAACTCACTGATCGGCAATCCGGCATCCGCCTCCATTGCTTTTAATACATCCATCGTTTGATAGGCGATCGACTGTAAAGCCGCCCGTGCGATATGCCCCGAAGTAGTTCCGCGGGTAATACCAACCAGCGTTCCCCTGGCTTCCGGATCCCAATAAGGTGCGCCGAGCCCTGCAAAAGCCGGAACAAAATAAACGCCCCCGGTATCTGATACACTCAGTGCTAATTTCTCTACATCGGCCGAATTTTTGATCACTCCCAAACCGTCACGCAGCCATTGTACTACGGCACCAGCAATAAAAATGCTGCCTTCAAAGGCATAAAGTGTTTTCCCGGCACGTTTCCACGCAATTGTTGTCAGCAGGTTATTTTTTGATTCGATAAAATGCTCCCCGATATTCATCAGCATAAAACACCCTGTTCCGTAGGTATTTTTTACCATACCATTACCAATACACATTTGTCCGAATAGCGCAGCATGCTGGTCGCCTGCAATGCCCGCTATGGGTATTTTTGAAGCGAAGATAGTCGTGGCCGTTTCACCATATATTTCGCTGCTCTGTTTAACTTCGGGCAACATGTTATTGGGAATGTCAAACAGGTCCAACAACTCCTGATCCCATTCAAGCGTACGAATATTGAAAAGCATCGTCCGGCCGGCGTTGGTTACATCGGTTGCATGAACAGCGCCCCTTGTAAACTTCCAAACCAGCCAGCTGTCTACAGTACCAAAAGCCAATTCCCCTGCTTCGGCCCTGGCCCTTGCGCCCGGCACATTATCGAGTATCCACCTTATTTTGGAGCCCGAGAAATAGGCATCAATCACCAATCCGGTTTTTGAGCGGATCAGATCGGCACAACCGCCTTGTTTCAATTCATCACAAAAGGCTGCTGTCCTGCGGTCTTGCCATACAATAGCGTTATACACCGGTTCGCCGGAGATACGATCCCAAACAATCGTGGTTTCGCGCTGGTTAGTGATACCAATAGCTTTTATTTGCGATCCGTTGATACCCATTTTAACCGTAGCTTCGGCCGCGACACTGGCTTGCGACGACCATATCTCGTTAGGGTCATGCTCCACCCAACCCGGTTGAGGGAATATCTGGGTAAACTCCTTTTGGGCAACCGATCGAATCTGCCCCTGATGATCAAAAACAATAGCGCGTGAACTGGTGGTACCCTGGTCGAGCGCCAAAATATACTGTTCCATTAATGGTTTAAGAATAATTGGTAGATAAAGCTACTGATAAAAATCAGGGCTGCAACAAATAATTATTCGCCAATTCAATAAAAAGTGCTACTTGCCGATCCTGCCAATATTCATCTTTTCCTAACTCAGCAGCCATCAAGTGGGCAGTGATCGACGAAGCCGCAATAGCTGCACGGGCATCAACAAATAATAGCCTGAGTCGTCGGGCCAGCACATCCTCTACCGTTTGTGCCATTTCGTAACGTATGGCCCAGATCACTTCGGCTCGTAGATATGGATAATTGGGATGTAGCTTTTTATTCCAATCGCCTTGTTCTTCTGCCAGTTGCAAGACTTTTGAACGGTCGCTGCCATAAACATATAAATGATCGTCCCAATCCACCGTGGTCGTTTGGCCATGAACCGGTAAATCACGGGTTCTGCAGGGCTGCGGATACAGCCCGGCAATTGCTATCGCCTTTGCAATGGTATCCTCAGCCATTTGCCGGTAGGTGGTCCACTTACCCCCTATAACGCTTATCAAACCCGAACAGGCAACCAATACCTGGTGACTGCGTGATAACTCTTTGGTTTGCGAAGATCTGTCAGTGGGTGCAGCAAGTGGGCGCAGGCCGGCAAATACGCTCAACACATCATTGCGGGTAGGTATACGTTCCAGGTAGGCCGATGCTGTTCTTAAAATAAATGCGATCTCAGATTCCAGCGCAACTGGCTCCAGACTATGTTCATTCAATGGTGTATCGGTGGTGCCGATGACCAGTTTATCATGCCAGGGTACGGCAAAAAGCACGCGACCATCATCAGTTTTCGGGATCATCAATGCATCTGCAGAAGGCATAAATGATCTTTCTAAAACCAGGTGTACCCCCTGGCTGGGTTTTATCAAAGGCTTGCTTTTAGGATTATCAAGCTGCAAAATCTCGTCAACAAATACCCCTGTGGCATTGATCAGGACTTTAGTTTTTAGCTGCCAGGTTTTACCCGTCGCTATGTCTCTGGCCACTACGCCCGAGACTTTAGATCCCGATTTCAATAGCCCGGTAACTTTAACATAGTTGAGTACCGTTGCACCTTGTTCGATACTGGTTTGAGCAAGGTTTATGGCCAGCCGGGCATCATCAAACTGACCGTCATGATAAACCACCCCACCTTGCAGTGCTTTTGGGTTAATACCCGGTAATCTCTGTATCACTTCTTTCGCGCTGATGCGGCTTGTTTTACCCAGGCTCAATCGCCCGGCTAACAGATCATATGCTGCAAGGCCAAAACTATAATAAATGATCTCGAACCAACTGTAACAAGGTATTATGAACGATACGTTTTTTACCAGATGTGATGCATTTTTGAGCAGCAAACCACGCTCGCGTAAAGCTTCACGAACCAGGCTGATATTGCCTTGTGCCAGGTAGCGCACCCCGCCATGCACCAGTTTGGTGCTGCGGCTTGAAGTCCCTTTGGCAAAATCGGCTTGTTCTAACAGGAGTGTTTTGTAACCACGGGAAGCAGCATCGAGCGCCGTTCCGAGACCGGTAGCACCTCCGCCTATGATGATGATGTCCCAGATCTTTTCAGAGTCGGAAAGAGATTCAAGCAGTAGATTCCTGTCGATCGTGTTCATTGGTAAACCTAAACAACGAATTTACCTCATCATCTGATATGAGATATTCATTATTCGATAATATATTATTATCAAATTCTTACCCCGGGTTTATCGGGCCGTTGTATCCGCTTCCTCTTTCAGCTCGTCTTCTTTCTTACCGCTTCCGAGGTGAATTTTGGGGTTGGTTTGTGTTCCGGTAATCGTCATAGGTATACCAAATATGCCTAAAGGTGGTAGCCCCAGTCTGAATTTAAGATTTAAATCGCCGTTAAAGCTTACCTGTCCTTCAAACCTTGGTCTGAAACCTGCTATCCGCATTTTGGTGCGGGCAATGGTAATGATATTATTTGCTATCGTAGTTTTGATATCCACTTTCGACACATCATTAGGTTTACCAAGGCTATCTTTACCGGTTTCTTTGGCAACAGAACCGAATAATTTAAACCCTTTAAGCTTCACTTTTTTGATCGACAAAGTGCCCCCACCCTTTAATGATGGATATACCGGGTGCATGTTCTTATCTAACTTGCCGCTCAGCTGGTAATCGAGTGAAACAATACCTTGTGCACTTTTTGCCGATGTAGCCATATCGCGGAACAATTTGATCTGGTTATAAGCCTTTTGGATATCAAAATCTTTTGCGCTTAGATGGTAATCGAAATAGGCATGCTGGGGATTAAGGCTGCCATAAGTAGCGTCCATCACTACAGGTGCATCAACAAGGGTAAAACCTGCCTGTTTCAAAACAATCTGGCCATTATTGATCGTCATTTGCCCCTTGATATCATTGATGTTAAGTCCCTGGTATTTCACTTGCTTTACGTCTGCTGTAAAAGTAAGATTGAGGTTATTCGGCACGATCACAACACCAGTAGCTGCTGCTGCTTTTGCGGGTTGAACAGCCACAGGCGTAGTTGAAGGTGCCGGACCATCAGCAAATGCCATAAAATCATCCGCAATGACGGAGTTACTTTTCAGGTTAAAAGTCCCGGTCAGCAACGCATTAGGCTTCATCGCATAATCGATCACATTGGATAGCGCGCCATCCAGCACGATCACCGAATTACCATAATTTGCGGTGAAGGCATCAAATTTCATTTTATCCTGATTGAAGCTGAACACACCTGTTTTTATCACGAAAGGTTTCGGGAACAAGTCTGAGGTTAATGCCAGGTCCTTCACTTTCATCGACCCGCTATTAAACAGCTGGTCGTAACGGCCCGATGTGGCATCGCTTTGTTTGCCTTTCAACGTAAAATTTGTGCTAACCAGGCCGGTAACGCCATAGCCTTTAATGGCAAATACTTTGTAAATCTTGCCGATATCCAGTGTGCCCTGCGATTTGATATTGTATTGCAGATCGCTAAAGTTTTTCAGGTCAGCCCTCACCATAAACGGTTGTCCTTCAAAAGTGAGTGATACCGGTTTGATATTTACGTGCAAGCCCTTTAATGAGCCGTTATTGTCTGTAATATTGGCACTTACCTGCAGGTTTTGAATAGGATCAGGGTAATATTTGGTCTTCACATAACCATTTTGCAGGTTAATTTCGGCTTTAACAACCGGGTAAATTTTGCTTTTCGGAATGTATTTCCCTTTGGTTTGCAGATCGAAGCTTAGTTTTCCCTTCAGTTCCGTTCCCTGAACAGGATAGATCTTCTTCATATCTTCCAGGTTGAATCTGGCCTGTAAGGCGCCATCCAGACCCGAGGTATTGTTCATTTTAAAATAACCCTTCAGGTAATTGTCAAGCGCAATAACATTAAGGTTGACCAGCGAGAGCGTGAAGTTTTTCACGTTATTATCCGGCGAAGAGGCGTCCAGATCGAACCGGATATCTTTTACTGCCTCAGGTACATTACTGTATTTGATATAGCCATCACGGAAAGACGATTTAAGCGTAAACTTAGGTATACTGGTGATAATCGTATCGATATGCCTTAAGCCGCGCTTTTGTATAGCTGTTGCATATTGGCCCTGAGCCAGCAAGTGCAGCGAATAACGCCCCTTCAGATCCACCGCTTTGATGCCAAAGGCCCGGTTCCATTTTTCAAGATCGACCTCGGTATTTACGCGTGCGAAAATTTTAGGCGACTTGATGCCATCAACAGAAAATTTAGAATTGAAATAGTCTTTATCGATCCTGAAATGCAGCGAATCTATATGCAATGAAAGACTATCAGGATTAAAATTGGGCACCCGCATGTGCATATCCAGATAAAGGTCGCGAACAGGCGATGGCGTTTTTTCATTGGATATAAAGCCATTGCGTGCCTGCATACTGAAGGTAAAATCGGGCATCTTATTTTTTGAGGCGATATATTGGCCGGTTAATCCTACCTGGATCACGCCGGTACCGTTGACCTCGGTATTTTTCACCCATTTGCTATATTCCGGAGGTAATGCCGTAAAGATGTCGCTTAAGTCACTTTGGTGCGATGTGAATTGGAAATCCATATCATAACCATCCTTCAAAAAGCCAAAACGACCTGTAAATGCTACGGGCAGCTGGTTGATCAACAGGTTATTTTTTCGGAATTCGAAAGCAAGCGATTTGGTATTGATGCTGGTGACCAGATCTGCACTAACATGCTTTTTTACCACGTAATTCTGCTTGTTATAGGTAAAGTCAACCCAACCTATCTCTGTATGCGATTGCAGGTCGAATACGTTTTTGGTAAAGTCTCCACTGCCCTTATAATCAAAATCATTCGCTTCTATTTGCATCGGGATCGAGGCATCGTCGTAAACCAGGTGGCTTTTTTCGATAATGATCTGTTCGATACCCAGGGATGCGGTGGTTGTATCTGTCTTAGCATTCGGGTTAGGCGGCTGCGCTTTGTAAACATTATAATTGGCATGACCGGTACTATCTACTTCAATATTGACAAAGGCGTTGCTAAGGTATATTTTACTGATATTGATCTTGGACCGAAGCAGGGAAGTAATGTCAACCGCAAAGGAAATGTCTTTGGCGGCCACAAGGGTATCCTGCTCAAAGGGCGCTGTGCCTTTTAGCGAGAAATCTTCAAGTGTGAGTGTCAGTTCCGGAAAACGTTTGAAGAATGAGAGACTGGTGCCCGAAAAATTAACATGGCCATTAATATTCTGATTCATCAGCTGTCTGATCTTTTGGGTGATCGTTTTGGGGAAAAGTACCGGAAGCAGGAACATGATCAGCAGTATTGAACCAATAGTTATCCCGGTTATTCTCAGCGTTTTAAACAGTATTTTCTTGATGTTGAACTTCATAAATAATGGCCTCGGTACGACACTTTGAAGATAAAAATAAATGAGGAGGTATAAACCAGATATTTTGAACTTGTTTTAATTGGAAAAAGCTGTTCAAAATGTTTATTAAAAAACCCGGCGCTATTGCCTGACACACCAATCTGAGTTTGAGGTCTGGTTAAATTTAAAACAGACTGTACTGTACAGGAACATTTTCAGGATTCTTAGCAATAGGCTTATTTCCGCTTTGTTTCGAACCATCTACGTAATAAACCGCGCTTTCCTGATAACGCGAGGCTACAATGATCTCGGTACCATCGGCATGTTGGTTAAATAGCTCCTGAACCAATTCAGGTTTGTTGTTGTCGCGGGATAAATGCGAAAGCAATAAATGACTCATATAGGGCGGCCTGTGGCTGAGGAATAGTTCGAGGGCCTGCTTGTTAGATAGGTGACCAAGCCCCCCACTGATACGCCTTTTTAACTGAATAGGATACCGGCCATTTTCTAACATCCATTCATCATAATTAGCTTCCAGGAATGCAGCGTGGCATTGGGCAAAATGACTTTTCAGGTGATCACAGGCTATGCCGATATCTGTAAAAACACCGACAGTTATATCATTATAGCTAACCACAAAACTATGGGCATGTGCCGCATCATGGAATTTAGGAAAAGCGGTAACGGAAAGTTTACCTATTCCGACTGCCTCGTATGCTTTGAAAGTATTAACAAGGTCATGCTCCAATTCCAACCGGCTATTAGTCAGGGTCGCAGGGGTGATGTATACCGGCAATTGGTATTTCCTTGACAAAACAGCCACTCCGTCGATATGGTCGGAATGCTCATGAGATATAAAAATTGCCTTCACTTTTTGCATCGAAAGGCCAAGCCTTTTCATGCGCTTTTCGGTCTCGCGGCATGAAATTCCGGCATCAACCAGTATGGCCTCGCTTTGATTGCCAACGTAATAACAGTTGCCATTACTGCCCGAATTGATGGATACGATATAGAGCGACATAGAACTTGCAAATTAACCGTTTTTAAGGGCATTATCCTAAAAATATCCGACGAACAGCCCTGAGCAATCCACTAAATCCGATTTTTTAGCTACAAACCCGGTATTTGGTTGAATTAAAAGCCTTTACATCCTTCCATCCTCTGAAAAAAGGCATTCGTCTATACCCTCATGCCCCTTGTCTAATTCATTTTAGAGGTCGAAAAACTTGTTGTTGTTTTGGTCATTGAATTAACAGAACAAATTAGGTTTTACAATAAAAATTAAAAGAAAATGAAAAAGATCATCATCATCGCATCACTGGTATTCGGCTTAGGTACCAGCGTATTTGCAGCTGCTCCGGTTAAACCCGTTTCAACTTCAACCGATCAGCCAGTTAGTTTCGGTACTTTGTCCGACCAGCTGGGCTTTGCTGTAAAAGTTGACGCTGAAAAATCAGTCGTTATTATTTACGACAAAGACCATAACGTTATTTTCAAGGATAATCTTTCTAAAGGTTTACCTACCGAAAAAGGTTACGTGATCAACCGCCTCGACTACGGCGATTATACCGTAGAAGTTAAAACAGAAACCGCCGACGTGGTAAAACAAATGCATGTTTATGACGACGGCAGCCATAAAGATTATTTCTTTATGCAATAATATACTCCATTATTGAGATTGATGGGTTTAGTTGATGAAGCATCGCCTGGTTGGGGCGGTGCTTTTTTATTTTGCAAAAAACCGAGCCTGCTTTCTATCTTTAGCGCATGGATACAACACCGATTTTACCACAACTTGAGGATACCGAACTGCGCGTACTTGGCGCAATGATGGAAAAAAGCCGTACTACACCCGATTATTATCCCATGACCGTCAACAGCCTGGTAGCCGCCTGTAACCAAAAAACTTCGCGCAAACCGGTTGTTAATTATGATGATGCCACGGTCATTGAAACCCTGAACACCCTGAAGCGCCGCGGATTGATCTCAACCGCTACCGGCGGAACTGATCGTGTAATCAAATACAAACATAACTTTGCCATTGTATATCCGGTTATACCTGCTGAGATCGCTATCATTTGCCTGCTTATCCTGCGTGGTCCGCAAACGCCCGGTGAACTCAATACTAATTCGGGACGCTTGTATGAATTTGAATCGATAGAAGAAGTACAGGAGATACTGGATAAATTATCATCGGGTGATAACCCATTCATCAAACAGCTGCTTCGCCGCCCGGGGCAAAAGGAGGTTCGTTATGTGCATCTGCTGGGTGGAAGCACCGACTGGAGCGACGAAAGTTTTGCAGCTGAAGCTTCGTTTACTACTTCCGGAAATCTTGAAGCCCGCCTTGCCAAAGTTGAAACTGAGCTCGCTGTGTTAAAAGAAGCTTTTGATAAATTGATGAAGGAGTTGAGTTGATTTTAAGTCCAAAGTCTTTGGTCCAGAGTCTTTAGTCTATTAAATGGTGCCAGAATGATCATAACACCTGAGTTGCTTAGTTATTTCCCCGAGGTCTTTCCTGTTAAAGAAAGCAAAGCGCTTTTTGAAAAACTGACCAAAAATATCGCCTGGCGGCAGGAGTCCATCATTATTTTCGGCCGCAAAGTATTAACACCGAGGCTTACTGCCTGGCATGGAGATGCCGGAGCGGTTTATAAATATTCGGGCGTTTCGTTTGATCCTTTGCCATGGACAGAAGAATTGCTCTGCATCAAATCAAAAGCTGAGGCCCTGGCCGGAACAACTTTCAACAGCGTATTACTCAACCTGTACCGCGATGGCAGCGACTCGATGGGCTGGCATAGCGATGATGAACCCCAACTGGGCCGGGATCCGATCATCGCATCTGTCAATTTAGGCGAAGCCCGGCGTTTCGATCTGCGACTCAAAACCGAGCACCAGCAAAAACTACAGATACTGCTTGAAGATGGCTCCGTTTTGGTGATGAAAAGCGACCTTCAGCATTATTGGCAACACCAGGTTGCTAAATCGGCTAAAGTAAAGGGGCCACGTATCAATTTAACTTTCAGAACGATCAAAACACGATCAATGCCTGGTCGTTAGACAAATTCTGCCAACTGATCATTCAAAACCAGCACCTTTCGCGGCGTCACTCGGACCAATATCCAAATTCCAGGCGCTGGTCACAAAGTAAGGCAGTATTCCTTCTGCGTCCTTATTGGCATACGTAACCCTGATCACCCTGCTTTCACCGGGCGCCAGTTCGATGTAATTATCGCTGAAAATTACCGGCAGAATATCGTCTCCACGCTGGCCCTTCAAAGCGCGCAAATGCACCTGGAAGGCTACTGTTTTCCCGGTATTGCTTATCGTTACATCATGAGATGTGCTGTCAGCTCCTTTAGCAGTTGAGTAAGATACTTTCAAAGCAGTCTTTGCAAGACTTTGCAATGCCGAAAAATCGGTGTAGGAAGTTTCTGGTGTGGTATACCATTTTGATTTCTTCCAGTTCAGCACGTCGGCTTTCTTTGATAGCCAATACCAATTGATACTGTGTACCCGTCCCTGGGCATCGCTTAATTGCAATTTGAGGAAATAGGTGTCTGATAGCCCATATGTACCGGGTAAAGTAAAACATTTGGCTGTACCATCCGCGTCAACATCTACGGTGGCCACATTGGCATATTTTTGAGTCCCGTCCAGGTCGTAAATCGTTGCCTCTGCTTTTAGCCCGCTGAATTGTTGCAGCCAGGAGTTGATGATATCTACCTCATTATTGGCATAAGAATACAGGATATGCAGGGGCTCCATCGATTTCTTCATACCAAAATAGGTTCCCGCGGGGTATAAGTAATAATCATAGGTATGCCAGATAAGTCCCGGCCAGGGGTTACTCCCCATCCATTGTACAACCCCGGTTGCCGTATGGTATTTATGCAAACCGTAGGCTTCCATCATCGCACGGTGAGCCTCGTAATTCTGTGCCTGGGCCTCAGCAATATATTGTTTGATATCGAGGGGTTTGCCATAGCGATTTTCAAGCGCGGTGTTAAATGTTTTAGTATTCCCAAAATTCATGGTGCCGCAATGGTAGTTCCATACGGAGGAAGTATACCAAAGCGAATCTTTAGGGATAAATTTGATCAGGCTTTCGTAAGGTGGTATCGAAGGGCCAGGCGATATTTCGGTTGCAAAGCTGTAGTTACCTCCTCCATATTGCTGGGTGGTATCGGTTTCCCAATACACAGGCGGTACCCATTCATAAGGACCGGCCATTTTAACGCCGCTAAAACCTGAAACTTTCGATTTACTGGCATCGGCGGTCGAAATTATCGGGTTGGGCCATTTCAATGCCGCTTCAATATTCAGATATGAACGCTCAACTGTGGTATCACGTGGCGGCATATCGCTGCCATTCAGCCAAACCATCAGGCTGGGTTTATTGCGCAACCAATACATCACGCTACTATCAGAAGCCATCGCCACCTGGCGTTTGGCAACGTCCCAGTTTTCGGGGTATTGCCAGGCACCACAGCACATCCAGCCGGTCATCACCAACAGACCATATTGATCGCAAAGGGCATAAAAATGATCGTCCTCCATTTTACCTTCCGAGCGAACAATATTCATGTTCATGTCGCGGTACAAGCGCAGTTCCTGTTCTTGTCTTTTAGCCGAGCGGCGCTGAAAAATATCCGGCGACCAGGCCGCACCACGCAGCATGATGGGCTTGCCATTGACAATAAATTCGCGCGAATGATCATCGATCAGTTTCGAAGTGATCTGGCGTATACCAAAATTTTCAGCGATGGTATTGCTGACCACATTGCCACGTACCACGGATAATTCAATACGGTTTAAATCCTGTTTGCCATATTGCCATGGCCACCATATTTTAGGGTAATTGATGTTCAATACCGTGAATTCATTTGGCGTAAACGTTACATTGGCCACTTCTCCCGGACCCAGGTGCACGCTCTTTTCAAAAGTGATCTGTTCGTTGATCCTGCCTTTAACAATTACGTCCTGCGGATTTTTTGAATAATTAGTTACCAGGGCATCCACGGTCAGATGCGCCACGGCTAGTGAGGGAAGATCGAAATTGGTGGTTACCAGCGGGTATTGGATGCCCACTTTATCAAAAGTTCTCACTTCAATATCATTCACGATACCACCGTTATAATCGGGTGGATAATGGATCCAATCGGCATAATCTATGGCCAGATCGCCTTTTTGACGATTCGGGTTAAAAGGCCGCCTGATCTCAAGCGCCAGCACATTAACACCCACGGCTTTGATGTATTTGGTGATATCCAGGTCGATGATCCTGAAAGGACCTATGATCTTGTCAGAATCAGCAACCAGCTTGCCGTTGATCCACAAGTTTGCTTTGTAATTGATGCCATGCAGTTTTAGTATTACGTCTTTTCCTTTTTGTGAAACAGGCAAGCTAAACGATTTACGGAACCACCAGGGTTTATCTAAAGCCGGATCGTTCAGCTTTTGAAAATTGGTACCAAAAAACGGATCAAAATCATATACTTTATTCGCCAGCAAGCCAGCGATGATCGTCGTCGGGACACTAACCGGGTACCATCCTTTTGGTATAAAATTACTTTGCGATACCAGGCTACCTGCCGAAGCATCTTTGGTTACCGATTGCATCTGCCAGCCGTCTTTCAGGATCAAACGGTAATTTTCGCTGTCCTGGGCGAATACCGTGGTAATAATGAGTGATAGTATGACTATCAAACCGAGCTTTTTCATATATCTAACTATTTTTGGTATATCGTATAGGTATGTTATAAATCGCAGTAAACCCTTACTGCGCATCATAATACAAGGCTGCTGCACCCAAAATGCCACTATTTTGCAGCGCCGAAACGTCGATACGGATACGTTCAATCGACTTGCTGTACATAAATGTTCTGATCTGTTCCCACATGGTCTGCTGAAAATAATCATAGGCCATACGCACCGATCCACCTAAAATGATCAGTTCGGGGTCCAGCGAATACATCACCATTTTTATGGCGTTACCGATGTGGGTACCCAGCTCAGCATAGAGCTCAAGGGCACGCTGATCGCCTTTTTGAGCCTGTTCGAATACTTTTGTACCGTCAAGTCCATATACATTTTGGAAGAAGGAACCGCTGGCATAGTACTCCAGGATATTGTCACGGTAATCAAGGCAGCCAAATTCACCGGCGCCACAGTTTTGGCCCGCATAAAGCTTTTTGTTGATGATCAGTCCTGCTCCCAGCCCTGTACCGAGGGTTAGCCCGATCATGGCATCGACACCTTTCCCTTTGCCAAAATGGTATTCGCCTACGGCAAAGCAATTGGCATCGTTATTGACAAACACCGGGATATGATAGCGCTCTTCAATTAGCTTTTTCAGCGGCACTTCAACCCAGGATGGAATATACAGCACATCATAAACGATACCCTGCTTTACATCCACTACGCTCGGAACGCCTATACCTATGGCAGCCACATCGTTCGTGATGAGTTTATCCACCACCTGGTAAATATCATTCAGCACTTCTTCTACCGTACCATCGCTATGTATGCGCGCTGCTTCAATAAGCGAAAGCTCGCCGTCGACCACCACCGCTCCGCGCACATTGGTGGCGCCAAGGTCGATACCTATTACTTTGGTGCTCATGATGCTTTATCTTTTTTATTAAAAATAGTTTCGTTGGTGATGAGCGGTTTGGCCCAGAAACCGATGCTTAGCATATACCCGAATGTAAGGTACAGAAAAGTCATACCGTAACGCAGGCCTATCAAATTACCAAGGCCTCCTATCAACACCTGTACCACGGCACCGCCAAAAATACCGGTCACCAAAATACCGGCAAATGAACCATGGTCTTCTTCTACCGAACTGAGTGCCAGCGAAAAAATGATGGGGTACATTACCGACATAAAAAACCCGGTAATAGAAAATGCATATAACGATACCTGCGCGCTTCCGAAAAGGCCAAGTGTTAAACAGATCATCGCCGGTATGGTGAACGAGATCAGTAATTTCCGGCTATCCATCAATTTCAGGAGGACAAGCCCGATCAATCCACCGATCAGCATCAATCCCCAAAAATAGGCTACTGCATCAGCACCGGTGGTTTGCGGATCAAAATGATGGTATTCAAATAAAAACTGCGACATCCAATAGGATACCCCCTGTTCGGTGCCTACATAGCAGAAAAGAGCTATAAAATAAAGTACTACTACAGGCTTTTTGAATAGATCGACATGGGTTTTCCAGGGTCCCGCTTTCTCGTCGTTTGCCAATTCAACCTTCGGAAATTTTGATACCAGGATAATGACGAACATCAATAGCGCCATTACGGTGAACAGCCAGTAGAGCGATATCCAGGTAAGGTTTTGCGGTACCAATGGTTGCAGTAATGAAAATACACCCGCATGATTTCCTTTATTCAGGTTAACCACCATATAGGAGTAAACCAGCGGACTTAAAAACGAAGCTCCGCCAAAGATCAATTGCGCCAATACCGAAGTGAAGGCATAATTCTCGGCTCCGCCTGCTGTTCGTAACAATGGATTGATCACTACCTGCAGCATCGCCATGCCACAACCGATCAGGAACAGGGAAAGGATAGCTGTAAGATAATTAGGTTCAGCAGCTAATAAAAGTGATCCTAAAAAGGCCACGACAAAAGCCGCCACCATGATCTTTTTTTCGTTGTATTTCTGCACCAGCATGCTGGTGGGGATTGACATTACACCATAAGCAATAAAGAATGCAAAAGGCAGTACACCAGCCAACAGATCGCTCAGCTTAAAGTCTTTGATAAACTCCGGCGAAAGTGGCCCGATGACATTGGTAAGGAATGATATAACGAAGAACGTGAGCATGATCAATGCTACGATATAGTAATTCGGTTTACTTTTCATGTTGGTTATTTGGCTTGCGAATGGTTAACTAATATCGTTAAAATTATGACATTATATAACTTATTGAAAAATTTTAAAAAGTTTTCATAAGCAGACCAAATAAAAAAGCCCCAGATAAGTGGGGCTCTACTTTATTATAATTAACAACTCAGATAAGCTTATCCGGCGTAACCGGCAATTCGCGAATCCTCTTGCCCGTAGCATTAAAGATAGCATTAACTACGGCCGGCGCAACGCCAATCGTAGCAATTTCGCCCATACCTTTGGCACCCATCGGGTTTAAGTAGGGGTCGGGTTTATTGACAAAAAGGGCCTCCACTTGTGGGATATCCGCCTGAACCGGCACGTGATAGTCGACAAAATTATTGTTGATCAGACGCCCG
>CAIPDP010000059.1 GCA_903863845.1 uncultured Mucilaginibacter sp.
TGAGATGCATGTTATTGATGAATTTCGTGAAAAAGGGGTCGAAATATGGGCCTATCCAAGCAAGTACAGCGTTTACTTCGAAAATATTTATGGAGAAAACCTGGATAACCGAACCCAAAATGTATTACAGGAAGCAGATCCATTTAGTATAGAACAGTTAAGTGAAGTAGAAGCGCGTATTTTTCATCTTGGCCCCTTGCTGGCAAATGACATCCCCCTGGAATTGATTCAAAACCTGGCAACTAAAGGCCAGGTATCCTTAGATGTTCAGGGCTATCTTAGAAAAGTGGAAAATAAAAAAGTTAAACCTGTAGACTGGCCCGAAAAGCGAAAGGCACTTGAATATGTTACTTTTCTAAAAGCTGATGAAGCCGAGCTATTCGTACTAACAGGCCGCAGTAGCGTTCAGGAAGGGTCGAAAGTATTAGCCGATTGGGGGATTAAAGAAGCCGTGATCACCAATGGAAGCATGGGGTCTACGATCTACTCTGGTGGTACATTTTATCATATCCCTGCTTATCCGCCTCAAAATCCCGAAGATGCTACCGGTTGTGGCGACACTTATATGGCCGGTTACCTGTATTACCGGTCGAAGGGATTTGATATCGAGCGATCGGGCAATTTTGGCGCTGCCATTGCCAGTCTGAAAATGGAGTCTCCAGGTCCATATACCGGAGGAGAAATGGAAATAATTGAACTGTTAACTAAAACTTATTAACTGTTAATTCAGTAAAAGGATAGGCAATTAGCTGATAATTTTTTACCTTTAAACTGAACGAAACATCGTTTTATGAAAAAACTCCTGACTCTTTTGTTTGTTATTATTGGTTTACAGGCATTTGCCCAGAACGACTCGTTAAAATACTACAACAAACTGCGCCTCAACACCACCGCAAACGGGATGGAAATATTAGGCGCATGGGGGCTCGTTAATACCGGGGGCAGTGCCCTGGGCTGGGCCAACTCGGCAACGCCACAATCACGCTACTTCTACCAGATGAATACCATTTGGGGTAGCGTCGACTTTTTAACGGCGCTATTGGGCTACACAGGCACTAAAAATATGAGTAATAAAAATCTGAGTGCAGCCGAAATTGTAAAGCAACAGGAAAGAATAGAAAAAATATTTAAGATCAACTCCTATTTTGATATTGCTTACCTGGGTGCTGGTGCCTACCTTACCATCGCTGGTGGTTCACGCAACTCGGATCAGATGAAAGGCTACGGCGAATCTGTCCTGCTGCAGGGTGGTTTCCTGCTTATCTTTGACAGCCTGATGTACAAAGCAGAAAAAGGCAATGGTACCCGCCTGCGTCATTTCCTCGAAAAACACCCCATCACCTTTAATGGACGCCAGGTTGGGATCATTTTTGAGATGTAGGGATGGCAGCCTTTGGTCGATTGATCATTTTCTGCAACATCATATTTCAACTGCTTAAACTTACCCCAAATAAATTTTTCAATTGGCCTGATACGCTGAAAAAAGGAACCGATTTTTTTATCAATATATAGTTGCTATAACCCTATTCTCTACTATAATTCACCTGGGATCCAACCAAAAATCAATTGGCAGGCTGTAAAACACGCGCACTGGTAGTCCATATTGCGTACCGGGTACCCAGGGTGCTGAGGTCTTTTGTAAAGCCTCAACTGCTGCTTCGTCACAGCCCGATCCTATCGCCCGTACTACTTTTATTTGCTCAAAGCCTCCATCTTTATTAATAATAAAAGAAAGTAATACCTTCCCCTGAACAAAATTCTCCTTTGCCTTTCTGGGGTACTTGATATTGGATGCCAGGTCTTTATAAAACTTTTGCAATCCTCCTTTCGGCATAGGTTCTATCTCCTCCTGCGTAAAATGGTGCACATTACCATTCTTCTCGTATGTGGTTCCTGAAACCAAAATACCTTTGTCGTAAAGACAAACAAATGTATTTAGCGTATCGGTCAATTTCCCTTTCCATTCTCCTTCTTTTAGTCCATTAACGATTGGCCCTTTAGAAAAAACCCTTTTAAAGGTGTCGGCATAATTGATCAGGACACCATGGCCATTTTTTGCCGTCGAATTGCCGTTCAGATCATAGGCATCCGCAATTACCTCCAGCTTCTTAGCGGTATCAAATACAGCGGTATAGTAAGGTTTTCCATTTAAAAAGAAATAGGCCAAATCAACAACAACGCCATTGTTATTATATTTGCCTATAAACTGCTTTTTACCATTGGGATAATAGGTTGTTCGTTCCCCCACAACCTTATCATCAGAATAAATTGCTGAATCCTGCAATTTACCATCGGGGTAGTAAACCAAACGCTTACCCGACTAATGCCCATTTTCATAGCTTACCAGCTCCTGCAATTGCCCGCTACTATAATAACGCTCAAATAGCCCCTGCCCCTTAAAATAAGGTCCGGGACTTAGCGACTTCCCTTTGAGACGGGTTTTGCCATTAAAGTATACATCTTCAAGGTTGAACAATTTGCTGTTGCCTGAGTCAGGTGTCATGATCCTGGTAAAATAAGCGCTGTCGCGGTTATCGATCAAATTGGCAGCTTTATTGAAATAATAAAACTTTGAGCCGTGCGGGTTGTCATTATTTTCTTGTGCTAAGCAGGCTGTCGAGAAAACCAATAAAACCGAAACCAGGAGAAATACTTTTTTTGTCATTAAGCGATATTGTTAGATTCGTTAAATATACATTGCTTAGGTGCAATTGAAAAGCAAGTAAGAATGTTTTAGTTGAATACTTAGAGTAAAAAATCCCATTATGGATTTTATCAATCAATTTATATGGCAGAAAACTGATCCACCTCAAATTTTTTCAAACATTTAGTCACTTTCTATCTTGTAGTTAAACGGTAGTTTTACGTTATCGCCTTTGTGTTCGCATATGTTTGCTCAAAAAAAATCCCTGCTTATTTTAATTACGATACTGACCAGTACCGTCGTTTCGGCACAGGACACTACACTCATTAATAAACCCTTGCGCTGGAGCCTTCCCCAATGCATTGAATATGCTAAAAAAAACAATATCCAGATCAACTCACTTCGGCTCAGCAAATTAACCAGCGAGCAGGAGTATTTGTTGGCCAAAGCCGGGCGCTTACCCAACCTGGCCGGATCAGCATCACAAAACCTGACGCACAGTAATAGCGGCAATAATACAAATGGTGGCGGTGGTGCGGGATTCAGTACTTCTGGTCAATATACCTTGAATTCAGCTGTCACACTTTACAATGGCAATTACCTTAACAATAATATCCTGCAAAAGAATATTGCTCTGGAGTCGGCCAATTTGAATATCATCCAGCAGGAAAACGATATTACACTTCAGATCACCCAGGCCTACCTCACCGTTTTGCTGGACAAGGAGACCATAATCTCTGATACCTCGATCGCAAACACCTCTAAAGCGCAAGTTAAATTGGAAAAACAACGGTACAATGTTGGTAGCGTCGCTAAAAAAGACCTTATACAGCTGCAAGCACAAAATGCAACCGACTTATACAATCTGACATCAGCTATGAATACCGAACGCGGCGATCTGCTAACTTTAAAGCAATTACTGCTGTTGCCTACGGATGCCGATTTCGACCTTGTTAAACCTGATACTATTGTTACCGGCAATTCAATTACGCCGCTAAAAGCAGTTGAGGATACGGCCCTGAAAAATCGCCCCGAAATTCAAAATGGGCAAATTGCTGTTGATATCGCCCAATATGATGTAAAAAAGGCCAGGGCAGGTTACCTGCCTAGCCTTTCGGCTGGCGGAGCTATTGGCACTGATTATGCCGGAAGCAACAACTATTTTTCGCAATTGAATAATAATTTCTATCAGCAGCTGGGTTTAACATTGTCTATCCCCATTTTTACCCGCCGCGCTGTTAAAACCCAATTGGAAGAGGCAAAGATTAATGTCGACCAGGCTAAGCTCAACTATAGTAATACTAAAATTACGCTCTCGCAATCTGTAGAACGGGCATATATAAACGTCGAAAACGCACAGGCGCAGTATGACGCCGCATTGGTGCAATACCAGTTTAATCAGGAAAGTTATCGCATCGCCAATGAACAGTTAAAGATTGGCTCCTTCAGCATCGTCGATTTCCTGGTACAAAAAACAGCCTATATACAGGCACAACAGGCTTTGATACAAGCGAAATATAATCTATTGCTTACGCAAAAGATATATGACTTCTACAGGGGAATACCTGTCACTTTATAAACAAAAAGCAATGAAAAACAGCTATAAAACGATCATTATTATTGCCGCCATCCTACTGGTGTCCGTAGGGATCTGGTTTTTCTTTTTCAGGAAAACATCTGCACCTGCTGCTGTGGTGACCGTTAAACCTGCCTATGGTTATATTGCGCAAAGCGTAACGGCAACAGGAAAAATTGAACCCGAGGACACGGTAACAGTGGGCACACAAATTTCAGGTATCATTCAAAAGCTTTATGTCGATTTTAATTCGAAAGTAAAGAAAGGTCAGCTGCTGGTTCAGCTTGACAAATCGCTTTTACAGGCCACGCTGGATCAATTCAAAGGTGCATTGCAAAACGCTCAAAGCCAGTTAGCATTTCAAAAGAATAACTTTAACCGCCAAAGTCAATTATACAAGGTTGAGGCGATCAGTAAAGCCGATTACGACAGTGCTGTGAATACCTATGATGCAGCAAAATCGAATGTCGAAACAGCGCAGGCCCAGGTCAGGTCGGCACAAAAGAACTTGTCTTATGCTGATATTTATTCGCCTATTGATGGCGTGGTCTTAAACCGGAATATCAGTCTGGGACAAACCGTTGCAGCAAGTTTTAATACTCCTACCCTATTTATCATCGCCAAAGACATTACGAAGATGGAAGTTGAAGCCAGCGTTGATGAAGCTGATATTGGTGATGTAAAAGCAGGGAATCGGGCAAGCTTTACTGTCGATGCATTTATTAACGATCAATTTGCTGGAACCGTGCGT
Organism: uncultured Mucilaginibacter sp.; assembly: GCA_903863845.1. Lineage (GTDB taxonomy): Bacteria > Bacteroidota > Bacteroidia > Sphingobacteriales > Sphingobacteriaceae > Mucilaginibacter. Next base: position 4,972 of record CAIPDP010000059.1, read on the forward strand.
GAGATCAGGCTGCACCCAACAGTTTCGGCCAATGTGGTGACCTATACCACCATCATTAATGCGCCAAACAATGACATGAAATTAAAACCCGGTATGACTGCTAACATCATTATTTATACTAAAGAAGTTAACAACGCACTATTGATACCGGTAAAAGCGCTCACTTTTTCACCCGATTCATCATTATTAAAAGATTACAAGATACAAGGCAAATTGGGTCACAAAATAAAAACTAAAGGCACAGCTGCCAGCAATACCCTGGGTATAAACACAGCAGCTCACGCCGCAAAAAGTCGCTCTGACTCCAGCGGAATAACCAGCGTTAGAGCTACCGTTTGGGTACTGCAAGGAAAAACACTGGTTCAAAAGCGGATCGAGACCGGGCTTAATGACAACTCGGCAGTGGAAGTTTTATCGGGCCTAAGCGTAAACGACCTTGTTGTAACCGGCATTAGCGGCGGAAATACCGGTATTGCTGCGACAGCCCCGGGATCAAGTCCATTTTTGCCGCAAAGGCGTCCCGGCGGAGGCGGTGCCAGCCGATGAGCAAGATCATTTTGGAAATAAAAGAACTGAAACGTGATTTCGTGATGGGAAGCGAAACGGTTCATGCCCTTCGCGGTGTTTCATTTAATGTGAACGCCGGCGAATTTGTAACGATCATGGGTAGCAGCGGATCGGGAAAAACAACACTGCTTAATATCCTCGGCTGCCTGGATAAGCCTTCGATAGGCAGCTATCTGCTGGATGGTGTCGACATTAAAAAACTATCGCGTGACCAACTTGCTAACTTGCGCAATCATAAGATCGGTTTCGTTTTCCAATCATACAACCTGCTGCCGCGTACCACCGCATTGGAAAATGTTGAGCTTCCCTTGTTGTATGATAAGGAAGTAAGTGCTACTGAAAGGCGTCAGCGGGCGCTGGCCGCCCTTGACCAGGTAAAACTGGCCGACAGACAGGACCATACCCCCAGCCAACTTTCCGGCGGGCAGCAACAGCGGGTGGCAATAGCCCGGGCATTGGTTAACGAACCGGTAATGATATTGGCCGACGAAGCAACCGGCAACCTGGATAGCCGAACTTCGTACGAGATCATGGCCCTGATGCAGGATCTGAACACGAACAAGGGTAAAACGATCGTTTTTGTGACTCACGAACCTGACATTGCTTCCTTCAGCAGCCGAACCATTATGCTTAGGGATGGTATGATACAAACCGACCAGGAAAATAAGAACAAACGTTCGGCAAAAGAAGTCCTGGCCAGCCTTCCGAAAACAGCCGACTATAGCACGGAAGCAAAATGAGCCTGATCAACCTGTTTCGGATAGCCTTTAAAGCGCTCGAGCGAAATAAGCTGAGGGCATTTCTTACTATGCTCGGTATCATCATCGGGGTAGGCTCGGTTATTGTAATGGTTGCTATCGGCCAGGGATCCAAACAAAGCATACATGATCAGCTTTCTAATATGGGCACCAATATGATCACGGTGCAACCTGCCAGTAATTTAAATGGTGGGGTAAAGATAGCAGGCACCAGTTTTCAGACATTGACCATTAAAGATATCGTAGCACTAAAAGCCGGCGCACAAAATATTACCGAAATATCCCAAGCCGTTACCGCAAGAGGGCAGGCGATCAATGGTGCCCTCAATTGGCCTACGCAAATGGCAGGCGTTAGTCCAGAATACCTGGATATCCGAAAACTAAGTCTACGCGATGGCATTGCTTTTACCCCTACGGATCTGCTTACCTCAGCAAAAGTATGCCTTATCGGGCAAACCGTAGTGGATAACTTATTTCCAAATGGCGAAAACCCGATGGGGAAAGTGATACGTTTTGGGAATATCCCCTTCCAGATCATTGGCATACTGAGCCCGAAAGGGTTTAACGCTTTTGGTCAGGATCAGGATGACATTCTGATTGCCCCATATACTACTGTACAAAAACGGATCCTGGCTACCATTTACTATACCAATATCTACGCCTCAGCAACCGACGAGGCTTCAACTGATGCCGCTGTACGAGAAATCACCACTATCTTGCGTGATTCACATCGGCTCACAGCCGTACAAGACAACGATTTTACAGTCCGGACCCAACAGGAATTGATAGCTACGTTAAGTTCAACAAGTGGTTTATTAACGGTATTACTCACTGTTGTAGCGGGCATATCATTGGTGATTGGTGGTATCGGTATTATGAACATTATGTATGTGTCGGTTACTGAACGTACAAAAGAAATAGGCCTTCGTATGTCCATCGGAGCACGAGGCAAAGATATTTTGATGCAATTTTTGATGGAAGCCGTGCTCATTAGTATTACCGGAGGTGTAATTGGGGTGATATTTGGTTTTCTTTCGACCCAGTTGGTCACGTTATTACTCAAATGGCCAACCATCATATCCGAATCTTCAGTGGTTCTATCATTTGTGGTCTGCGCCGTTACGGGTATATTTTTTGGCTATTACCCTGCACAAAAAGCCTCGCGCCTCGATCCTATTGAAGCCTTGCGGTACGAATAAAACCATGCTTGTTTTGGTTGTCAACGATGAACTGAGGTCAACGCGACTTAAAACAAAAAACCTGCGAAACTTTAACGCTTCGCAGGTTTTTATGTTATTGCAGGGCTTAGATCAGTCTGAAAATCAAACCAATAGCATCCTGGTCAAATTAATTATTTATCATTTGAACACATCATCTCCTAAATTAGTGTTGGCGGTAGCGCTGGTAATTTTATAGGTGATTGGCATACCGGCAATACCATTCACTTCGCTGTACGGTATTTTAACGCCGTTACTAATGGCTTTATAATCGCTGAATTCCATATGGGTAGCATTTGGCACATCTGCATATTGTTCCAACTTCAAACCTGTTTTAACATCGTAAAAATATTTTACGCTGATGCCATCAGGTCCGGTTACGGTAACCAGATAGGCAGGTCCGCCACCGACGATATGGTATTGACTATCCAATTTAGCGGTATACCCATCCTGGCTGAAATCAAGCTCAGGAAATAATTTGTAACGTGCTTTTACCGCACCGCGTTCCTGTTTGCTTTTCAGTTCCTGCGGACGTCCTTGTTGTACATATCTGATGCTGTCACCATTGATGGCGATATGAAGGAAAACCGCATTGTTAAATTGAGGGATGGTAATATCCTGCAAGAATTTACCCTGAACTTTAAATTTATTGGTCCGCACAATATCGATTCCCTGAACCGAACCACTTGAATTGATGGTCAGGTCATGTATTTCCTTAACATGCTCTTCACCACCGATAGCGTCGAGGTAAGCCTTCACTACGCTTTGAGCAGTTGCGGTTTTATCCATTGCGATGCCACTCAATGCGTTATTTTCAGGATTTACATCAGGCAATACATGGTCCGGATCGATCAGCGCATAAACAACTTTTGATGTTGATTTATAGGCGAAGGTCCAGGTACCACCACGCTCCCAAATCTCGGCAGGTAAATTAACCCGCGAGGTTTTGCCATTTTCTTCCTTGATCTCAACAGTTACCGGAAGGGCTAATTCTTCTTTGTTCTCAATAGTGATCAAAGCACCTTTTGAAGGATCGTTGTCGATATAATCAATTGATTTTACGGCCTGATCGTCTTTCCAGGTTGTACCGAACCATTCGTTCCAAAACCAGCTCAGGTCCTCGCCTGCTGCATTGTCCATTGAATGGAAAAAATCCCATGGCGTAGGGTGTTTAAATGCCCAACGCTTGATATAGGTACGGAAGGCAAAATCAAATCGATCTATTCCTAAAATTTGTTCGCGCAATATCTTTAGGCCCATAGCAGGCTTTTCATAAGCCGCAAAACCCAGGTAATTTGGCTGGATGACATCCGGTGTATTCAGAATGGCATCTGCACCAGGTGAAAACATAGCTTCAGCTTCTTTTTGAGCATCGCCCTTTTCATAGTACTCGCCGTTATTGAATACCTTGGTATCCACGTCATTGATAAAGGTATTAAAGCCTTCATCCATCCAGGCATACTTTCTTTCGTTCGAACCAACGATCATCGGGAACCAGTTGTGACCAAATTCGTGGTTGGTAACGCCCCATAAACCACCACCCCGGCTGTTTGAACCGCAAAATACGATACCGGGATATTCCATACCGCCTACAATGCCCGCCACATTGGTAGCAACAGGGTAGGTAAATTCAAACCATTCTTTTGAATACAATTCGATACAGTTCTTCACATATTCAGTACTGCGACCCCATGCTTTTACGCCTTTGCTTTCGATAGGATATACGGATTGAGCCAAAGCTTTTTTACCACTTGGCAGATCGATACGTGCTGCATCCCAAATAAATGCTTTTGAAGCGGCCCATGCCACATCGCGGGTGTTTTTACACAAAAAATGCCAGGTTAGAGATGCTTTTGCCGGATGGATCGATGGATCCTTCAAATCGGCAGAATCTACAATACCAACTGTTTTTTCACTTGCCTTTGCCGCAGCCAGGCGACCCAATACTTTGGGTGTATAAACTTCAAGCGGGTTGAGCAGCTCGCCCGAGCCCACAACAACCAGGTCTGACGGTGCAGTAATGGTATAATCAATATCACCATATTCAAGGTAAAACTCACCTGCGCCAAGGTATGGGATCACATTCCAACCGGTAATGTCGTCATATACCTCCATGCGGGGATACCATTGGGCTATTTCATAGATCCAGCCATTTTTGCTATGCTGACGTCCCATACGGTCGGTACCATATTCAGGCACATCAAATGCATAATTGATCTTCAGCTGTATAACACCGCCACCCGATTTTAGCGCAGCAGGTAATTTAACCTGCAGCCTTGTATCAGTAACCAAAAAGTCTACTTTTTGGGCAACTTTGTTTTGAATGATATAAACTTCCTTGATCTCGTCGCCATTGGTAAAGGTTTTATTGTTAAAGCGACCGCCTTCTACCGGGCTGGTAGCCTCGGCACGCGAATCCTGCTTGTAGATATTCTGATCTACCTGAAGCCACAGGAAATCGAGTGCATCCGGACTATTATTGGTATAAGTGATCAATGTACTACCACTCACGCGATGTTTCGCCGTGTCGAGTGTAACGTTCAATTGATAATCGGCACGATTTTGCCAGTATTTTGCGCCCGGAGCACCAGCTGCCGAACGATAGATATTTCCCTGCTCTCCTTTATAAAAAAGCGGGTTAAAAACCTTATGCTGATCATACTTTTCAGCCGGTTTGTCGGTGTTTTGCGCCAGGCTTACCAAAGCCGGGGCACAAAAAAGAAGGGATAAAGCTATCCTTGTCAGTTTCATATTTGAGATTGATTTTTTAATGGCAATTTAAAGTTTTTGGTTGATGTTATGTAAACGGGTTTTACACCATTTATTAAGACGACGTAACCAATAGCAATGTTACAGTTTTTGCCAGGAATTATCTTTTTAGTCCGAATCCCGATAGCTAGCGGGACCGAAAGACGCGCTTTTTGTCCTGAAATAGATTTACGAAGTTTTTAAAACTTCGTAAATCTCCTCCACTCAAAATAATCTGTGTATTCAGCGCAATCAGTACTGTATCACCTGCCAATCAACGATTTGCAAATAAACGTTCAAACAACCGGAAATATCAATGCCATTTTATGCCTATAAATAGCTGTAGAACAGTACATTTTCGGGCAAAAACAGGTGTTTTATGTGAACATTAACGCAATTTTATGTCGCAATTCATCTTTCGGTCCCGATAGCTATCGGGATTCGAACTTTCAGACTTCTCCCGACATTCGCACTACACCAATCAACTAAATTTTCTATTTTTGCCAGTGAGCGGGAAAAACTCCCTTTCAATTTCAATGGACATATCAGTAGTAGTACCTCTATATAACGAAGTGGAGTCGTTGCCCGAGCTTACCTCATGGATAAGCCGTGTGATGGACGAAAACGGCTTCAGTTACGAGATCATCCTGGTTGACGATGGCAGCAACGACGGTTCATGGGATATGATCGGACGATTGCAGGGAGGCAATTCGCACATCAGGGGCATTAAATTCAGGCGTAACTATGGCAAATCAGCGGCATTGAATGTAGGCTTCGAAGCTACCAAAGGCAATGTGGTCATTACAATGGATGCCGATCTGCAGGATAGTCCCGATGAGATACCTGAACTTTACCGCCGTATATCAGAAGACAAATACGACCTGGTTTCGGGCTGGAAAGCCAAACGGCATGATCCGATCACCAAGACCATCCCTACTAAATTATACAATGCCGCTGCCCGGCGTATGTCGGGCATTAAAAATCTGCACGATTTCAATTGCGGTCTGAAGGCCTATCGCAGTACAGTAGTAAAAAATATTGAGGTATACGGCGAAATGCATCGTTATATTCCTGTAATTGCCAAATGGGCGGGCTTCACCAAAATTGGTGAACAGATTGTTGAACATCGTGCCCGTAAATATGGCACTACAAAGTTTGGGATGAGCCGTTTTATCAATGGGCTGCTGGATCTGCTTTCGATATTTTTTGTAGGCAAGTTCGGAAAAAGACCGATGCACTTTTTCGGAACGATGGGAGTGCTCAGCTTTTTAACCGGGATGGTGATAGCGGTATGGCTGATAGCTGATAAATTGTACGATATAGCTCATGAGATACATATCACCAGAGATGTCACTAATAATACCTGGTTTTACATTGCGCTTGTGGCTATTATAATTGGTTCGCAATTATTCCTCACCGGCTTCGTTGCCGAACTGGTTTCCCGCGGCTCCCACGACCGTAACAATTACCAGATCGAAGAACGGATTTAGCAATTTGAAAATTTGGTAATTTGAAGATTTGAAAATGAATTGCAAGCTGAATACCGCCAAGCCTGATAAACTATGCTCAAATTTTCAAATTATCAAATCTTCAAATTACCAAATTAACCAATTTTCAAATCTTCAAATTAACCAATTTTCAAATTAACTAATGTTTTTCTCGGTTATCATACCCCTCTACAACCGCCCCCAGGAAATTAAAGAGCTACTGGAGACGCTTACGCTGCAAACCTGGAAGCAGTTTGAGGTTTTGGTGATAGAAGATGGTTCGGTAAACGATGCCGAAGCTGTTGTAAAAAGCTTTAGTGAAAAACTGGATATCCGTTATTTCAAAAAGCAAAACGAAGGGCAGGGCTTTAGCCGAAACTTTGGTTTTGAGCGGGCAAAAGGAGATTATTTTGTCATTTTCGACTCGGATTGTCTGATACCTGAAAACTATTTCGAGATCGTTAATAATTACCTGCAAAGCAACTGGCTGGATGCTTATGGGGGGCCGGATGATTCACATCCATCCTTTACCGACGTACAAAAAGCCATCAGCTATAGCATGACCTCCCCTTTCACTACCGGCGGCATCCGTGGTAATAAAAAAGGGATTGGTCAGTTTCATCCCCGCAGTTTTAATATGGGTATTTCGCGTAAAGTTTGGGAAACGCTCGGTGGCTTTATCATCACCCGCTCTGCAGAGGACCTGGAGTACAGTATCCGTATCCATTCGGCAGGATTTAAGATCGGGTTGATACCCGATGCCAAAGTTTACCATAAGCGTCGCACCAATTTCAGGCAGTTTTTTAAACAGATACACTTTTTTGGCAGGGCAAGGATCAACTTGTACACCTTTTATCCAAAAGAATTGAAATGGGTGCATTTTTTTCCGGCGGTTTTTACAATCGGGCTGTTCTTTACTTTATTAAGCAATATTTTCGGTGGATGGCTGGCTGAGCTTTGCGACAGTTTCCTGGTCTTATGGATTTTGTTGATATTTTTCCATGCCTGGTGGAAAAACCAATCGGTAAAAGTTGCATTTTTGAGTGTAATAGCTGCCTTTACCCAACTTATTGCCTACGGATTAGGATTTATGCAGGATTTCTGGAAGCGTATAGTTTTAAAACAATCATAACAGAGTATGTACCACCCCTTTTCGGTCGCTGATACGTTAAAGACATCCTGGTATCTTCTCCGTAAGAATTTTTCCGTTATTGCCATTTATTCGCTGCTTAGCTTCATGCTTATTGGTTTGATCAGTGCAGTCTTTCTTTTTTTGCTGACGGATAATCTTTCTGAAACCATTGGAGTGATCGTAATGTTGGTTTCGGTCAGCTTTGTGTTTCTTGGTTTTATAAAACTTGTATTTCAACTCATCGATAGGGAATATTACGATTTCGAGTTCGGAGATATTATCCCGAAGGTGAAAATGCTTTTTAGCTACCTTCTGTTACTGATCATTGTAAGTACCCTATCTGTCTTCCTTACCAGGTCTATCAATTCGCTGGATAAAGGTTACACGCAGAATATTTTGGGTATTTTGGTTTGGGCTTTTTTCCAATTCTTTTTTCTTTTCTATTTTCCGATCAGCGCATGTTTTATCGTTGATGATGCATCCGGCCCATTTGAGTCGATACTTCAGAGTTATAAGTTGATCAAGGGCAATTTCTTAAAGTACGTGCTGCTATTTCTAATCATTGAATCGATGGTATTTGTTGGTTCAATAACCCTTGTGGGTATTCTATTTGTGATTCCCTTTGTCAATATCATACTTGTAGTCGCCTACCGTAAACTCATCTACAGCCACCAGGATGTCGACGAGGACCTGGCCGAAACCAAATAACTATGGGTCTGAAAGCAGTATTGAGCCGGGCATTTGCCGCATGGGCAAGCAGGGAGATCAACCGTATCCGTTCTAAGTCGATCGAACTGCAACAGCAAACTTTCCATTATCTGCTAAACAAGGCCAGGGATACTGCTTTTGGCATTGACCACCATTTTGACGCAATCAAAAACTACGAGGATTTTAAAAAGCAGGTTCCGGTTCGCGATTATGAAGATATGAAACCCTATATCGACCGTGTTACAGCAGGCGAAACAAATATCCTCTGGCCTGGCAAACCTGCGTACCTGGCCAAAACATCCGGAACAACCTCCGGTGTAAAGTATATCCCCATCAGCAGTGAAAGTATGCCCGAACATATTCGTGCGGCACGTAATGCTTTGCTCAACTACATTCATGAGACAGGACGTTCGGAATTTGTTAATGGTAAAATGATATTCTTACAGGGTAGCCCTGTATTGCAGCAAAAAGCAGGGATCGCTGTAGGGCGCCTTTCGGGCATCGTTGCCAACCTGGTACCCAAATACCTGCAAAAGAACCGCCTGCCGAGTTATCAAATCAACTGTATTGAGGATTGGGAACAAAAAGTTGACGCCATCGTGGATGAAACTTTGCCACAAGACATGACACTGATCTCGGGCATCCCACCCTGGTGCCAGATGTATTTCGATCGGCTAAGCAACAAAATGGGCGGTAAAAAAATCAAAGATGTCTTCCCTAACTTTAAACTTTTCGTTTATGGTGGGGTGAATTATGAACCCTATCGTGCAAGAATTGAAGAAAGCATAGGCTTTGGCATCGATTCGGTCGAAACCTACCCCGCTTCTGAAGGTTTTATAGCTTACCAGGACTCGCAAAAGGATAAAAGCCTGTTGCTGCTTACGGATGCGGGCATATTTTACGAGTTCATTCCGGCTGAAGAATTTTTCAATGAGAACCCATCAAGGCTAAGTTTGGCGCAAATAGAGCTCGACAAAAACTACGCTCTTATTTTAAATACTACAGCTGGCCTTTGGGGATACAGTATCGGCGATACCATCAAATTTGTATCAAAAAATCCTTACAAGATCCTGGTAACCGGTCGCATCAAACACTATATCTCTGCATTTGGTGAACATGTTATAGGTGAAGAAGTAGAACAGGCCTTAATGGGCGTTGCCAATGAAGAGGGTATCGATATTGTTGAGTTTACAGTGGCTCCGCAGGTTACCCCTGCAAAAGGCGAATTACCCTATCACGAATGGTTCATCGAATTTGGAAAAAAGCCAGCTGACATTACAGCATTCGCTATAAAAGTGGATAAGGCACTGCAAAAGAAAAATATTTACTATTTTGACCTGATAGAAGGGAACATTTTGCAACCTTTGATCGTCCGTAGCCTGCAAAAAGACGCATTCATCAATTACATGCGTACACAGGGCAAATTGGGCGGGCAAAATAAAGTTCCGCGATTATCGAACGATAGAAAAATTGCAGGAGAATTAGAAAAGTACATTGATTAATAAGAAAACGTAAAGTCCACGTTTTTGAATCACAGATTTTGAATGATTCCTATGATGAAAATGATATACAATCCAATGGGTGTATCTGTGAAATCAAATAAATCCTCCAAAATCTGTGATTCAAAATAATGAAGTGAAAAAGTAAAATATGAGCGTCAAAAGAATCGCAATTTTAGGCTCTACCGGTAGTATAGGTACGCAAGCATTGGAAGTGATCGGAGAAAATCCGGGGCTATTCAGCGCTTATGTTATTACTGCACAAAACAATGCCGAATTGCTCATTCAGCAGGCCAAACAATTTAAGCCTGCTTACGCGATTATTTGTAACGAAAAGTACTACCCGCTTGTCAAAGAGGCACTGGCGTCGACTGAGGTTAAAGTTTTAACTGGAATTAAAGCCATACATGAGATCGTTAGCGATCCTGAGATCGACATGGTGCTGACCGCGATGGTTGGCTTCGCTGGACTTGAACCTACCATCAACGCGATCGAAGCGGGTAAAGATATTGCCCTGGCAAATAAAGAAACGCTGGTTGTAGCTGGGGAACTGATCACCGGGTTGGCAAAGAAATACAAGGTTAACATCTTGCCGGTGGACTCAGAACACTCCGCTATTTTTCAATGCCTGGAGGGCGAAGATCCTGCAAGCATCGAAAAATTGATACTTACCGCTTCCGGCGGACCTTTCAGAGGTAAAGGGCTCGATTTCCTGGAAAACGTGAGTCCGGCGGCGGCTTTGAAGCACCCGAATTGGGTTATGGGATCAAAGATCACTATCGATTCGGCCTCGTTGATGAATAAAGGTTTGGAAGTGATTGAAGCAAAATGGTTGTTTGATATCGAACCGCATAAGATCGAAGTGGTGGTGCATCCCCAATCGATCATCCATTCAATGGTTCAGTTCAGAGATGGATCGATCAAAGCGCAAATGGGCCTGCCCGATATGAAATTGCCTATTCAATATGCATTGGCTTACCCCAACCGTATTCGAAACAATTTCAAACGTTTCGACTTTACCCAATATCCAAATCTGAGCTTTGAATCGCCTGACATAAAGACATTTCGCAATCTGGCACTGGCTTTCGAAGCCATTAAACAGGGCGGAAACATGCCATGCATTGTAAATGCTGCCAATGAAATTGCGGTGGCCGGGTTTTTGAAAGGCGAGATAGGCTTTGTAACCATGAGCAGCATCATCGAATCCTCGATGCAGCACATAGCTTTCGTTGCGGAGCCTTCGCTGGAGGATTATTTGAATACGGATAGAGAAACGCGCATATTTGCGCAAAAATTGGTTGAAAATTTACCAGTCAAGACATTTACAAACTGATATAAATAGATAATGAGTATAGTGATCATGGTGGGCCAGTTGTTATTGGGCCTTTCAATTTTAGTTATTTTACACGAGTTCGGGCATTTTATTGCTGCCCGGGCATTTGGCATTAAAGTAGATAAGTTTTACCTGTTCTTTGATGCCTGGGGCTTCAGCCTGTTCAAATTTCATTACAAAGGGGTTGAATATGGAGTAGGATGGCTACCCCTTGGTGGTTATGTGAAGATAGCTGGTATGATCGACGAGTCGATGGACAAAGAACAATTGGCGGGCCCGCCACAACCCTGGGAGTTTCGTTCAAAACCGGCCTGGCAGCGCCTTATCGTTATGCTGGGTGGTATTACGGTAAATATCTTCGTCGGCATATTCATTTTCTGGATGCTTGAACTAAAATATGGTGATGCCTATATCCCTGCAAGTCAGGCGAAATATGGTATTGTTGCCGGCCCGATTGGTCAAAAAATAGGACTGCAATCCGGCGACCATATCCTGAGTATCAATGGTAAACCGGTAGTACGTTATGACGAGTTGACCAACCCCAAAGTGTTTCTGGATAACGCTGTTTTAAACGTTCAGCGTGGCACTCAAAAATTTAACATTACAGTTCCCTCGACCTTGTTGAATGATATTTCGGACAAGGGCGCCGATGGGATAGAACAGTTTATTAGTGCGCTGCCCCGTACCAAATTCAGTGTTGATTCGGTAATTCCCGGTAACAATGCGGCCAAAGCCGGACTGAAAAAAGGCGATAGCATCGTTGCGATTAACGCCAATAGTGTTGTGTTTTTTGATCAGCTGCAGCAGCAATTGCTATTGCAAAAAGGCAAATCTGTGCAACTGGATATCCGTCGCAACGATAGCTCATTAAAGTTAACCGCGCAAGTTACTGCAGACGGCAAACTGGGCTTTTCTACCAAAGGCGATATTATTAAACCAGAACGCATTAGCTATGGTTTGTTTGCTTCCTTCCCAGTTGGCGCAACGAAAGCCTGGAGTAATTTCACCAACAATGCCAAAGGGCTTGGCAAAATATTTACTGGTAAATTAAGCGCGCAGAAATCATTGACCAGCCCGATAGGTATAGCCAGATTGTATGGCGGTGAATTTGATTGGTTTAACTTTTGGCGCCTGACTGGTTTTATCTCGATGGTGTTGGCACTGATGAATTTATTACCAATTCCGGCACTCGATGGCGGTCATGCTGTTTTCCTGGTAGTTGAAATGATCACTGGGAAACCACTCAGTGATAAGTTCCTGGAACGAGCCCAGATCGTTGGCTTCGTATTATTGCTCTGCCTGATGGTTTTTGCTTTTGGCAATGATATTATAAAAGGATTTACAAAATAATATTTGACGAGTCAAACAAAAAAGGGAGGCTGAATCAACAGTCTCCCTTTTTTTATACCCGCAGGATTTTAAACTGTAGGCTCAGATGGTTCAGACAAATCTACTGGCTTTATATTCTTTAAGATCGAGGCACCAACCAGCGCGACTACCAAACCTATAACCGCATCAAATATCGCTGCACCAAATGCACCAAATACCGGACCCAATTTTTTAGTCATTGAAACCGCGTTATCAATTTGATCGCTGGACATGCCACCTTTTGCTTCTAATTGGGCTCTCGCTTGTTCTGCGGCTTTTACCATCATATCAGGACTCAGTATAGCCAAGTATATGTAAATAAAAACAGCTGAAAGTAATCCTGCAAAAATTGCGAATCTGAAACCTGCAGAAAATCCTTCACCAAAAGTCAGGTACCCTTCGTTTTGTTCTTTAAACTCCTTTTGGGTGAGGAATAAAAATGCGATAAAAGGTATCAAAGTCAAATACCTGATCGGTGAATTGGAATCTGGCACCAAATATTGGAATACATAAGTTAAAACGATACCTGCCAGCAGGTTGATCAGTGCCCATTTAGTGGCTACTTTGGTAGGATTGGGTTTTGCGGTTGTCATAAAATTGTGTTTTAGGTTTAAATAAATGACTCTAATATACCAATAACTGCCATATCAAAGCCCGGATCGATGGCATTTTTTGCAATTTCAGTTTTATCGCTGGCCGAGGGACTTGTATTCTGAAAAAAGCACATCAGCGGATAAAAAATCTCTTTGATCTCTGTATCATCGTCTAGCGTTTTGGCAACCCGGCTAATTTCGGCTACCGGGCTCTCAATTAGTATCTGGTTTATGATCACAGGCTCATAGATGCGGTGTTCGTCCTGAAACTCATCTTCATCTACCAGCAAAAACTCTTTCAGGTAATCATCAAGGCCTGGTTCAATATCTTCGTCGGCACATTCATTCAGGTAAAGCAGCGTATTTAGTAACTCGGTTCCACGGTCAAGCGTTTCCTCCTCTATCCTTTCCCATTCTTTGGTCTCCAGGTAATCATCATCCAGCTTTTTTACATCCTCACTGAAAAAATTGATCAGCAGCAGATCAAAAAACAGCTCGCGCAATGCCTCCAATGAGGGATTATCGTCAAAAACAGCATCCAGGGCAGCTACTTTTTTCATAAAATCTTCGTTGAGCGAAAAGACGTCAACGAACTTCAGTACCAGGCTACTTGCTTCAGGGTAATCATATTGCGAAAATGCCTCTAATGCCGACCTGATTGCCGACTGGACCTTAAGGTCGATCATATGCTATGGTTTAAATACTTGGTTATTATTGACAGTAAGTAAGATGGTTCCTTTTAATTTATGCCCAATGAAAGGAGAATTATATGATTTAGACCGGTTATTATCCTTATTGAATGTCCACTCTGCTTTTTCATCAAATATAACCAGGTTTGCCGTATTACCCTCGGCGATCACAGCTGCCCCAACTCCCAGGATTTTTCGGGGTTTGATCGCCATTTTCTCAATGATCGTTGCGCTGGACAAACCTGCCTCCAATGCTATTGAAAATGCAGTTTGTAAACTGATCATACCATATTCGGCGATCTCGAACTCAACATCTTTAAATTCCACTTCGTGCGGAGTATGCTGGGAGGTGATCGCGTCGATGGTGCCATCTTTTAAACCTGCCAGCAGCGCTTTTACATCTTTTTTGGTACGTAGTGGTGGCTTCACTTTATATTGGCTGTCGAAGCCTAAAAGTACCTGATCGGTCAATAGCAAATGGTGAACAGCTACGTCGCATGTTACAGGTATGCCTTTCTTTTTGGCCGCCCGGATCAGTGATACTGAGCGTTCTGTAGAAATTGTGGTAAAATGTATTTTTGAACCGGTATACTCCGCCAGGTAAAGATCGCGGGCAACCATCAACTCCTCTGCAAGTGCCGGAATTCCCTTCATCCCCAGCAGGGTGCTTACTTCGCCTTCATGTACTTTTGCTTTTCCGGCAATGGCTGTATCCTCTGGATAGGAAAGCACCAGGGCATCAAATCCTTTGGTATACAAGAGCGCGCGCTCCATCAACCCCGCATCCTGTACAGGTCTGTTTCCATCAGTAAAGGCCATTGCGCCATGCTGGTACATATCGTACATCTCGGCAAGGTCCTTCCCTTCACGTTTGTAAGAAATGGCCCCCAGCGGATAGATATCCACCAGATTGTTTTTTGCACGGTTGACCAGGTACTCGATCTCTGATTTTGAATGGGCAGGCGGCTGCGTGTTAGGCATTAGCGCCAGCCCGGTAAACCCACCTGAGGCGGCGGCTTGCGTACCGGTTTTCAAGTCTTCTTTGGTTTCAAGGCCCAATTCGCCGATGTTGCAATTGAGGTCAAAAAAACCCGGTGAAAGCTGTTTTCCCCGGGCATCAAATATTTCAGCGTCAGACTCGATTCCTTTGCCGATCTTAACGATCTGGCCATTTTCGATCAAAATATCAGTAACTTGTTGGAAATACGGCGACCCCGGGTCAGAGATAGTAGCGGATTTGATAAGCAAATTCATTTATGTTGCTTTTGGGATGGAATATATTAGCTCGTTGTCGACTGCGAAAACACCTTTTTACCAGTATGATAGTATCGGATCAGCAGAATTTCCGCGGCAATAAAGAACAATGCCAAAATTATACAAAGTTTCCATAATTGCAGTCCAAAATTTAAATCAGCAACATCCCCTTTGATCGATGCTGTACCGGGTTTCAAGACTGCTGCGGCCTGGGGGAAATCGAGTTTAAGCTGAGCCGGGTCCATATAGCTCAGGTCCGACTCCAAACGACTGTTATTGAATGCTATGTCGGAAATTAAACTATCCTGTTTTTTCAAATCGTAAATACCCGCATCCTGCAGCTGGTCACCAATGAATAAGCGGGTATTGCCCTGATCATGTCGGGTATCAGGAATGATCCCCACGTTACCTTTTGTCAGTTTAAGTACCTGCTTGTCGTCGGATCTAAATGGTGGGACTGCGATGTTTTCATCCTGCCCGAGGGTATAAAACAAAGGCTGGTCGTGCCCGCTAAGCAAGGCGATTCTTAACATGACCGGAACAAACAGCGCATGCCGTTGCAGATTGCTATAGGTATCTAACAAAGGCACAGCTGAAAGATATACTTTACCCCTTCCACTATTAAATACCGACCAGAATGGGCGTTTTCCAAGCAGCTCCATCAAATTTTCGCCTCTTTGTGATGCACTTAGCTGGTAATATTTTGATACAACTGGCAGATCGGGGTGTTGTGGTAAATTCTCAAAAATACCTTTGAACACCTCATTTTGAAGGTTGATAGTTTCAACCCTTTCCGGTTCAACCACTAACTGCAATGGCCAGTTTGCATTTGCAGATTGAAGAAATGCTTTATAGTTTGCAAGATCAGCATCCTCTGCCGGAAACACAGCCAGTGCCCCACCTTTGGTTACATAACTTGCCAATTGCTGGCTTAAACCGGTAGAGATATTTCGGATTCCGCTCAGTACGATGAGCGGGTAATTATCAAGACCAGCATAATCCACATTACCATCTGCAACCCTTTTTGCTGCAAAGAATGGATCAGTATCAAAAACAGCCTTCAAAAATACGTCGGGTGTGCCCCCATCGATCAATAAGACCGATTGTTGTTGTTTAACATTAAATGTAAAATAGAACTGGTTATCAAAAGTTACCGGATTATCCTGCAATTGCAGCTCGCCCTTTTGCCATCCCTGAGCGAGGCCAGAAAATGAAAGTGTATCCAACTGTTCCATTCGGGCATCCACAGAATAAAGCCCTTGCGCCTTTTGTTCGCCATTGATCAGCAGTTTCATCGGCACTTTTTCAGCTTTCTGGGAGGCGTAATTATGCAGTTTAACAACTAGTTTTTCGTTTTCTCCGCTGCGATGAACCGCTGAAAGCAACCAAACTGAATCGACTGCCACATTGGGTACAAGGCCAGATCTTAGCTGAACCAAATTGAATCGCACCGAACTATCTGTCTTTACAGGTTGACGTCCGGCCATGTTTTTTTGAAAATCGGACAAAATGAAAGCCGAACGGAGTGAGCCCCACTGTTCTTTTAGCAAACTTTCCTGGCGATCGGCTATTTGTTGCAGGGTCCGGCTTTGGGGTCCTATCTTTACTGCGTCAACCGCATCATTAAATTCATCGCGACTTAATAAACGTTGATGTTTCCCTTCAAAATCCTGGGTTAGCAGTTGAAATCGGTCGTTGATCGAATAGGCCGATGCTATTTCTTTAGTACGACGTTTGGCTTCATCCAGCAGCGTACCCTCGCGGTTTAGCACCTGCATCGAATAGGAATTATCTACGAAAACACTGATTACTTGCTGCTTTCCTGTTGCTACGGTGTTTTTACCCGGCAAAAACGGCCTCGCAAAGGCCAGAACCAGGAAAAACAGCGTTAAAAGCCGTGCTAACAGAATCAGTCGTTCTTTCAGATTCCGGCTTGATGCCTGTTGTTCCTGTACTTGTTTTAAAAACTGAACATTGCTGAAATAAACCTTTTGATATTTTCTGAAATTAAAAAGATGGATGATGACCGGGATAGCCAGCACTGTCAATGCAAAAAGGAAAGATGGGTAAACGAAATGCATTACCAACAAATGTGCTAATTAATGTGCAGATACAAAAAACCAATAATTTGAACTGATATAAAAACGCGCTAAATAGTAGGAAAATACAGGCTATTCAAAAATCATTTTACAGTATTTTTTCTGCTGACAATACATTAAATTTGTTTAAATAATGAGTTATTATGAAAGTACTATTGGAAATAAAGGACAGCAAGGCTGATTTCGTAATGGAATTGCTTGAAAATCTATCGTTCGTAAAAACCGAAACGATTAGTCCCTCGAAAGCACGATTCATCAAAGAATTCAAAAAAGCTGCGGAAGAAGTAAATCAGTCAAAACAAGGAAAAATTAAACTTAAAACTGCAGAACAATTGCTCGATGAGTTATGAAATAGAAGTAACCGCTTTTTTCGAAAAGCAGCTTAAACGCCTTATCAAAAAATTCCCTTCTTTAAAAGCCGAGTACATCGAACTTATTGATTCAATCAAACAAAATCCCCAACAGGGAGCGGCTTTAGGTAATAATTGTTTTAAAATCAGATTGGCTATCGCATCAAAAGGGAAAGGAAAATCTGGCGGTGCCAGAGTTATATCTCACATACAGATTGTCAAAACCAAAGTGTTCCTTCTCTCGATTTACGACAAATCAGAGCAAATCGACATTACAGATAAAGACCTTAGGGAATGGGTTAAACTATTAGAGTAGTTTAATTATCATCACTATTCCGATGATGCTTCTTCTTTTTATGCTTCTTAACCGGGGTATGCTTCGTGGCCGGTTTATTAGCTACATCGGTTTTCTTTTTCACGGCAACCGGCTGCACCTGCGGCTGACTCTTATCAGCAGAGTCTTTACTTAATTGCTTTACGGTAAATGCGTTGTCGCGCAAGCTATATTCAAGTATACGTTTGGCGCCCGTATTTTTGGCATCTTTACCTTTGCCCGAATAGATAGGGAACTCGCGTATAAATTTCCCTTCTTTGATATAGAAATTATCCTCGCCCCGATACCCTTTTTGTTGCGAGGTATTCAATTTTGGGAAATTAAGTTTATCAGCTTTGCCTCCTGAAAATTCAAAAGCATAGATGGTTGCATAATTGGTACTATCAGTACCCCTGGCGTGGATCAGAATTTCGGGGTTGCCATTATGTCATATTAACAATATACGAATAGATTTTTAAA
>CAIPDP010000060.1 GCA_903863845.1 uncultured Mucilaginibacter sp.
CAACTGTCGATATTCTTTCTGCGGTATTATCAGGCGCTAACTACGGGCCATGGGTGCCGCCTTTTGTCGCATTTCTGGAACCTCCAAACGACCCGGTAGGCGCAGGTATAGGTCATTTTGTTGGCGCCATGCGTGTGGATGGATTTCGACCTATCGAAGAGTTTAAAGCACATTTGGACAACTGGATCGAAAGATTCAGATCATCAGCAACTGTTGATCCTGATCAAAAAGTCATCATCCCGGGAGAGCCCGAAACAGCAGCAGAAGCAGAACGAAAAGTAAGTGGTATTCCTTTAGTAGATGCAGTGGTGAATGATTTGAATTTACTGGCTGAAAAGTTTGCACTATCGAAATTATAAACTATTCTATTTCTAAAAAATTTACCTGAGAAGTCTTGTCTTCATTAAATGCCCGTATCGCGTCCTGGTGTAATACCAGTTTATGGGCTATTTTTAAATTTGAAGAATTGCCGAATCTCAGCCAGATGATTTTTGGCGGACTCCCTTTTAATGTTGCAAGGTCAATAAAGTCACTGTCAAATGTGACGATGGTATAGTTGTTTTTAAAAGCAAAATTCCATATTTCAAGGTCTGTCGCATCAGTTAGCCCCAGCAATTTAACATGATCGACCTGTTCAAAGGTAGTTTTTAAAAGATTGACCAGTCTGAACGAAATATTCTGATCAGATAATATTTTCACGAAACAACTCTTAGTTTGTGTTCTTTATCTGCAGCATAGGAAAGGCAAGCCTTTAGTTGATTTTCGTTGATCTCCGGAAAATCGGATATAATATCATCAAAAGTCATTCCTTCGGATAGCCAGCTCAAAACGTCATAAACAGATATCCGGGTTCCGATCAGAATCGGCCGGCCAAATCTTTTCTCAGGATCAATTTCTATATATTCAGCATAATTCATATACGAATATAACTAATTTCCCCCAATCAATTTTTAACTCAGAAATCAAAACGTCCTACCCCGCAATCGGCATTCCGCCTTCCGCATTTAAAAAAGCATTTCGCAATCAGCATTTCTCATTCCGCAATCGGCATTCCGCCTTCCGCATTTAAAACCTTCCGCCTTTAATTCACTCCCCTAAATAACCGGCTCCACCTGATCTTGTGCAGGAAATCAGCATTGCTATCCCAACTCATCCATACAAACAAAGCGCGACCAACAATATGGTCTTCAGGTACAAAGCCCCAATAGCGGCTGTCTGCTGAATCGTGACGGTTATCGCCCATCATCCAATAATAATCCATTTTGAAGGTGTACGTGTCCGTCTTTTTGCCGTTAATATAAATATCATGGCCTTTGATCTCCACTTTGTTTTCCTCGTAAACAGCTATAGCGCGACTATAGATAGGGAAGGTAAGGCTGTCAAGTTTCACTGTCCAGCCACGTTTGGGTATGATAACCGGGCCGAAATTGTCCTGGTTCCAGCCGTAATTTGGTAATTTCCAGGGTAATTGGGTAAAGGCAGGGTAGTTGGTATTAGAAGGGAAAACCGGATCGGCTGGCGTGCCCTTAGGTGCAATATTAGGAACGATGGATTTGATATTGGAATAACCCTTTAACGTCGATGCCGCTGCTTTGGTCATCGTCATAGAATTATTACCATAATAATCGGATATTTCCAGGTCGTCTTTGACCTGTGGATTCAGCTCGATGCCGGTGGTTGCTACGGTATAGTCTATTTGTTCGCCGGCTGGGTTAGGTGCAGCTTTGCCGTTTACGTAAACCTGTGCATTGACCACACTTAGCGTGTCGCCGGGGGTTCCCTGACAACGTTTGATATAATTCTCCTGTTTGTCAACCGGGCGGTAAAGGGGCGAATCGGCATCCATCGGATAATTGAAAACCACCACATCGCCTTTTTTGATCGTACTCAATCCAGGCAGGCGGTAATAAGGCAATTTGATCAGATCCGAATAAGATTTGGTATTGATCAATGGCATGGAATTATGCGCAAAAGGGAATGAGATTGGCGTTTCCGGTGTTCTCGGGCCATAGTTTAATTTACTTACGAAAAGGAAATCACCAACCAGCAGCGAACGCTCCATTGAAGGCGTAGGGATAGTATAAGCCTCGATGAAGAATGTGCGTATGAGGGTAGCAGCAATTACTGCAAAAATGATCGCTTCCGTCCATTCGCGGGTGGTAGATTTAACGAGCGATTTTTTGTACTTTTCTTTAAATTCCGGGCTTACTGACTGGCCCAGATATTTTGTTTCCTTGTCGTACCCCCATTTTACCAGGTAAATAAAAGGCAGAAAAACCCCGGCTGCATTTTCCCTGAAGGAGAATTTGCCATAGGATTTAACCAGGTCGGCCTGCACGCCAAGGGCAAATAATATACCTATGCCCGGAATCAGGTAGAGGATGAGCCACCAAACTGGTCGGCCGGTCAATTTTATCCTTTGGTAAAAATTCCAGATCGGTATGATGCCATACCAACCCGGCAATCCTGCTTTTTCAAACAATTTCCAAAGTCCGATATAAGGCAATACAATAAGTAGCAAAAAGGCGAGGAAGAAATTAACTATGTTCACTGTATTATTTTTTAGGAATGATTTTTTGCAAATTTTGCTTGATTTTAATCGTAGATATCTTTTCTATGACCAAGTGTAATAATATCCACTATTAATTGGTTGTCAAATATATCATAGATCAGACGGTAATTATCGACTCTGATACGCCAACCTGATCGTCCTTTAAGTTTTTTGCAACCCGGTGGGCGCGGATTTTCACTAAGATCTAAAATTGCTTGTTTTATGCTTGAATAAAATGGCTCATTGATTTTTTCTAATTCTTTGATCGCATTCTTACTGAAATACAAAGTATAAGCCATTCAAATGGATGAGTTTCGTTTGGTTTCAATTATTTTGAAAGCTTCCTCTGCAGGAATTCGTTCGCCAGTGTCATCCTTTTTTGCCTCATCATAGCTGCGAATATCTTCCAATTCTTCTAATTCTTCTATCAGGGCATCATATTCCTTTTGCGGAAGAATAACTAAGTTATTCCCGACGGAATCTTTTATATATTGGGGATGTACACTTAGCATGATAGTTTTTTTACAAATTTATTTAAAAAAAGACTATTTCTTATATTCCAAAATCAAACATCTCTTCTGCCGAAAAGAAGCCTTTCTTGTTTGCCACCCACTCTGCCGCCAAAACAGCGCCCAGCGCAAATCCATTGCGGTTATGTGCCGTATGTTTAAATTCGATTGAATCAACTTCTGAGTCGTAGATGACTGTATGGGTGCCAGGTACACTATCGATCCTGAAAGATTCGATCAATAACTGGTCGTTACTTACATTATCATCATTGGTTTCATCGCCTTCGGCAGTAAGCACGTTTACCCATTCATTTTTTGCATCAATATTTTCAATGATACCTTCGGCGATCGTGATTGCGGTGCCACTCGGCGAATCCAGTTTCTGGGTGTGATGAATTTCTTCTACCTGTACATCGTAGTAGGGATAATTGTTCATCAGCCGGGCAAGTACCTTATTTACGTGGAAGAAAATATTGACACCAACACTAAAGTTTGATGCATACAATAAGGTGTTATTGCCCGAATGGCATTTTTGTTTCAATTCGGGGATATGCTGATACCAGCCTGTGGTGCCAACTACAATCGGTACCCCGGCGTCAAAACAGTGGTTGATATTGTTTAATACCGACCCAGGTGTGCTGAACTCGATAACCACATCGGCTTTTTGAAGATTTTCGGCGGTTAGATCCTGCTGGTTATAAAAATCAATTTTTAACACGATGTTATGCTTACGGTCGGTCGCGATCTTTTCGATGATCTTCCCCATTTTACCGTAGCCTAATAATGCAATATTCATTCTGTTCGCTAATATAAACCGTCTAAGGTAATACAAAATTTGTTTGCTTGCCTTTACAATACTTTTGGGCTATTTGAAAGTAAGCGTAAGGCTTAATCCTGGTTTTACTGCAAAAAAGCTGCTGTTGCCAAATGCCGGTTGATTGAAAATTCCGGGTTTTATTTTCAGGCCAAGATCATTATCCATCGTAAAGCGCTGTATAAATTTAGCGTCTATATAGGCATCGATCATTTGTAGGCCCCAACCTCCGATGAATCCCAGGATACCCAGATCCCTGTCGCGGCGGAATATATCAGTATAGGTAAGCACATCGGCATCCTGAACAGCGCTTAGTGCAGGGTTACGACCCGTTAATATTCCCTTTTCGCGCAGTTCGGCCTCTTTTAGGAAAATAGTATAGTTATTTTGATTGTATACGATCACATCGCCAAGCAAGGCGAGCCCGCCATAGATAATAGGCACTTTCCACCAGCGATGATTGTATAATTGCCCCCATCCCGGAATTACGCCCGAACGAAAAAGAGCTTTTTTTGGAAGATGTGTCGAGTCGGGGTGGTAAACTTTGCCGGTAATAATAGGCGGTACGTATTTTTTTGGCGCAGTCGTATCAGCCTTGTTTTTTGTCACAGCAGAATCTGGTTTTTGAGCATTTGCTGTAAAAACCAAGGCGGTAAGAAAATAGGTGAAGAAAAGGATTTTATACATTATTACCAATCCAGCATTTCGAGGATGCGGCTGAGATCATCTTCCGAGAGGAATGGGATCTCGATCGCGCCTTTACCCTGGCTGTTTACTTTAAGTTTTACCTGTGCACTAAATTTTGAAGCCAGGTCAGCTTGTATTTTCTGAACCTGGAATGATAGCGGTTCGGGTTGTTTGCCTTCTTTTTTCACGTTGGCTCTTTGCAGACTTCGTGCCAATTCTTCAACTTTACGCACCGACAAACCATCCTGCATGATCAGTTTATGAATATATAACTGTTTGTCGGCATCATTTATTGTAATAAGTGCTTTAGCATGCCCCATACTTACCTGTCCGTCGCGTATTGACGCCTGAATGCTGGGAGGTAATTTCAACAACCTGAGGTAGTTGGTAACCGTTGAGCGGTTCTTGCTTACCCGCTCGCCTAATTCCTCTTGTTTTAGGTTACACTCTTCGATCATACGCTGAAAACTAAGTGCCACTTCAATCGCATTCAGGTTTTCGCGCTGTATATTTTCGATGAGGGCCATTTCCAGCATTTGCTGGTCATTGGCAGAACGTACATAGGCAGGTATGTGCGTTAACCCTGCAATTTTAGATGCACGCAACCTGCGTTCGCCAGATATCAGCTGGTAACGATGCGGATTGACACGACGTATGGTAATAGGCTGTATAAGCCCCTGAAGTTTGATGGAATCGGCGAGTTCGGTTAATGCCTCGGCGTCAAAATCTGTACGGGGTTGGAAAGGATTTACCTCGATCTCATTGATGTTTATTTCGCTGACAGAGCCCATAGAGTTAACCTCTGATAGGCCGCTCCTCAGATCATTCTTATTCGGTAGGACATTAACAGAATCATTCAACAAGGCGCTTAAGCCTTTTCCCAAAGCATTTCTCTTTTCTGCACTCATTTTATAAGGTTTCTGTCGTCGCTACAGGTTCGTTTTTCACCATGCCGTTTTTGCGAACAATTTCACGTGCAAGATTAAGGTAATTTATAGCGCCCTTACAGGTAGCATCGTGCATGATGACCGACATGCCAAAACTAGGGGCCTCGCTTAAGCGGGTGTTGCGCTGGATAATGGTATCAAATACCATATCTTCAAAGTGGGTTCGTACTTCTTCCACTACCTGGTTCGATAAACGAAGCCGTACATCGTACATAGTTAGTAATATACCTTCTATCTCCAATTCAGGGTTAAGCCTGGTTTGTACGATCTTGATTGTATTTAATAATTTACCTAAGCCTTCAAGGGCAAAGTATTCGCATTGTACCGGTATGATCACCGAATCAGCTGCTGTAAGCGCGTTGATAGTGATCAAGCCAAGCGAAGGCGAGCAATCGATGATAATAAAATCGTACTCATCGCGAATGCCATCCAAAACCGCCTTCATTTTATATTCACGATCACTCAAATTGATCATCTCTATCTCGGCACCAACCAGGTCGATATGCGCAGGCAGAAGGTCAAGATTAGGAGTTTCGGTTTTTTGTATAGCCTCATGCGGGTCAACTTCGTTGATCACACATTCGTAAATACTGTTTTTTATGGTACGCGGATCATAACCTATCCCCGACGTTGAATTAGCCTGCGGATCAGCATCAACCAAAAGCGTCTTGTACTCAAGTACCGCCAAACTTGCAGCCAGGTTTATTGATGAAGTAGTTTTTCCTACACCGCCTTTCTGGTTGGCTAAAGCAATTATCTTACACATACCGTAGATTCAAATTTTATTACAGACTGCTTACATAGTACACAAAACCTAAACCGGTTTTCTGTTTTCGAAAATGTATTTTTGCTGCGGCTAAAGATAAGTATTAAAACTTATTCAGAAATCCACAGCTTTTGTCAAATTACAAACAAAAGTAAGGAATGAGCGAGGTGTTAAATGAGTGAATTAGTGAGTGAGTGAATGAGTGAGTGGTTCGCTGCCCTTATAAATTATTCACTCATTCACTCATTCACTAATTAAATTAGAAGAATACATGATCACCATTATATCATCAACAAACCGTCCCGGAAGTTCGACCCTCAAAGTGGCAAAGTTTTATCAGGAGCAATTGCAGCTGAGGGGTATTGAAGCAGGGATATTGTCCTTATCCGACCTGCCGGCTGATCTTATCCGAACTGATTTATATGGAAAACGCAGTCAGGAATTTGAAGCTATACAGGATGTCGTAAGTAAAACCGATAAGTTTATATTCATCATCCCCGAGTATAACGGCAGCTTTCCGGGAGTGCTAAAGGTTTTCATCGACGCCTGCGATTTTCCGCAAAGTTTTTACAATAAAAAGGCAGCACTGGTAGGGATTTCCTCAGGTAAATATGGTAACGTGCGTGGTATTGATCATTTTACAGGTGTTTGCCATTATATGCACATCAATGTAATGTCGCTTAAACTACACATCTCTTCTATTCACAAAGAAATGGATGCTGATGATCATCTTATCAAAGCCGATACGCTCAAATATGTTGCTGAGCAATTGGATAAGTTTGTAGAATTTTAATAGTCCGGAAGTCCGGAAGACCGAAAGATAGATTTGCGGTTCCATTGTTGTTTTTGGTTTTTTTATAAAAACATATCAAAACCCAAAACAATCTTCCAGACTTTCGGACTTAGGCGGACTTCCCAACTATCTACCGCCCATTCACCAAACGTGCGATCCCGAAAGCAGCGGCGGCAGCAAGGGCACCAATTACCAGAACTTTGAAAGCGCCTGAAATAGGTGGCTGGCCGGTTACTTTACTCTTGAAATAGCCGAATACAAACAGGCATACTACTGTAATTGCACAGGAATAGTACAAACCCTGTTGCGAATTGGCAATGAAGAAATAGGGCGAAAGCGGGATAATGCCGCCGATGATATAAGAAATGCCGATGGTCAAAGCGCTCTTGGTGGCCCGGTTAGCCTGGGGTTTTTCGAGACCAAGTTCATAGCGCATCATAAAATCAACCCATTTTTCTTTGTCCTTAGCTATCTCTTCGGTTGCTTCGTACTGCAATTTTTCCGATAAGCCAAACTCTGCAAATACCTCACGAACTTCCAGCTTTTCCTGTTCAGGCAGGCGCTCAACTTCATCATATTCGCGTTTAAGTTCAGCGTCGTAATGGTCTGCCTCTGTCTTTCCGGCCAGAAAACCACCCAATCCCATAGCGATCGATCCTGCAACGATCTCAGCTATACCGGCTGTTACCACAATACCCGAGGAAGCTACCGCGCCACTTAAGCCTGCCGCCAGCGCGAAAGGAACGGTTAAACCGTCAGACATTCCGATAACAATGTCCTGAATAGTTTCTGAGCTTTTTAAATGATGTTCGTGATGCATAGCGTAAAAATAGTGGATATTATGATAAATCGGGACTTGATTTTTTTTAAAATCTTCCGGGTTTTCGCATCTTTTATAGAAAAAAATTATATTTGACCACCTGCTTTATTCATTTTGAAACCTTTTTTATCTTTTGCCATTCTTCTTTTGTTGCCTTTTATTCTTGTAGCTCAGGGTAATTATAAGCATGGGTATATTGTTGATGCCAAAGGAGATTTCCTGCATGGTTTCATCGATTTCCGCGAATGGATATCATCCCCTGCCTCCATTAATTTTAAGACAACTACCGAGGAAGGCCGGGCACGGAAGATCGGTCCATCAGAAATTTCTTCTTTTTCAGGTAAAACGCATTCGCTAAAAGCCGGGCTCAACTTTTATTTCCATTGAAAATAAAACTCAAAAAATATAATCATGAAAAAAATTTACTTGCTATTCGTTTTGATGCTATCGGCCATCATGTTCGCCTCGGCACAAAGTAACTTCAAACCCGGATATGTCCTGACACTCAAAGGTGATACCGTAAAAGGGTTTATCGATTATCAGGAGTGGGACGTTACGCCATTGACCATCAATTTTAAAAAGGCATTAGCCGACAAATCTCCTATTGTTTATGGACCGGCTGATATCAGTTATTTCAATATCAATGGAATCGAGGAATATCAAAAATATGCTGGACCAGTTAGTACCGACCCAACCTCAACTTACAAAATAGCAACCGGCAGAGATACCACATTTAAAGTGGTGAGTGTTTTTATTAAAGTGCTGCAAAAAGGAGAGCATGTGGCTTTATATGAATTCAAAGACGATATAAAAGCCCGGTATTTTTTATCAGAGTCACCACAGTTTGATCCCAAAGAATTAGTATTCAGGGTTTACCAGGACCCCAATTATGCGACCAACATTGACCCCAACGCATCAAAAACGATAACGGAGTTTACCTATCGGAAACAGCTTAGCGGAGCTGCATTGAAATTTAACGAATTGAACGACAAATTAATTTCATTTATTGGCACTTCCGAATATTCGGCTGATAACCTATTGGGTATTGTAAGTCGTATCAATCATTTCAAAAAAGCGGGTGTCAATGAACCCGGTTATAAAGGAGCGATATTTAACCTGTTTGTCGGCGCAAGCGCTTATTTCAATACAACTAACCCGGGCCAAAGCGGTGGTCTGATTGCCGCCGGCGGAACCTCAAGTACTTCGGCTTTGCCCAGGATTTCGGCCGGTATTAACCTTTTTGCCAATCCGGCAACCCGCCAATTGCAATTCAGGCTTGAGGTAGGCGATGCATCGGCCAAATACCAATCCATTTTCAACAGCAAAGTTAGTCCCTATGTTCCATTTGAAGTTTCTTTCAATGAAAGTGCCATAAGCGTTTCGCCTCAGATCATCTATAATTTTTACAATACCGACAATTTCAAGGTGTTTTTCGGGTTCGGTTTTGTGTTTTCACATTTCAGCTATAGCAATGCTTATTATGGCGGACAGGACCGCAGTAATGCCGCTGCCGCTGCCGTAGCAGCAAGTTCGCCATTTATATTTGAAAGTTCTGATAATGCATTTATCTTAAGGGCGGGTGTGCAAATTTCCAAACATTTTTTGGTAATAGGCAGCTATCAAACTACATCAAACAATACCAATGGGGGATACTTTAGTTTGAGTTCTACTGCTACGGAATTGGGTATTAACTACATTTTTTAAAACTACTTTCAATTAACTAATAATTAACCTAAACTTTATTTTCATGAAACTATTATTAACGCTCACGCAGTTTTTTTGCGTTTTGCCTATTTTACTGTACGCTCAAACGAATTACAAACAAGGTTACGTTGTCAATTTAAAGGGTGACACACTTCGTGGGTTTGTAGATTACCAGCAATGGGATAACAACCCCAGGTCAATTGCATTTAAGTATAAGATTAACGATCAAACGCCATATCATTTTTCGATTTCCAATTCAAAAGCTTTTGCAATAAACGGTTCCGAATATTTTGAGAGTTATAAAGTAAACGTTAGCCTTGATATTGATGATCCTGTCAAAGTGGTTGGTTCGATCGACACTATCAGTCGTACAGATACTGTTTTTTTGCGGAAAATTAGTAGTGGGCGTTACTTGTCTATGTATAGTTTTCAGGATAATATTAAATCACGTTATTACGTGCTGGAAACAGGCGAGACACAGCCGATAGAGTTGAAATATCACGTTTACCTTAATTCTAACCAGATAAAATATTTATATAGATACCGGAACCAATTGCAATATATAGCCCAAAAAAATAATCGATATAATGAAAAGCTTGCAGACATCATTTCTAATGCCGGTTATCACGAACCTGATCTGCTTTCGATCGCATCTCTGATCAATGGGACTGATGCGGTTGAGTTAGTTTCAAAAAGTCAATTTGGGTATAGGTTCTTAATGGGCGCCAGCTTGGTAGATAACGGATTGAAATATACAGGAGATTTTATTTCCAATCCTTCAAATGCTATTACCCTGCAGTTTTCGGGAGGAGTAGATGTTTTACCAAATAAAGAAATTCAGCAATTATTTTTCCGTTTGGAAATTACAGCAACCATCGTCAACGATAAGAGCACCAATGTTAGTGTTTATAATTCGACCGATCTGGCAACTATTAATTTCAACCAGTTTACGGCGGCATTTGTCCCTCAGTTTGTTTATAATATTTACAATAAGGACCGGCACAAAATATTTATCGATGGTGGAATTTCATTTAATGTTTCGGCATATTCAAATACGTCTGTAATTGATAATGCGTCGAACGGGCAGACGATTTCCTTCAATAATATCATGAAATATCCTGGCTTTTGGGTATCTATTCCGTTGAAAGCCGGACTCTATTTAAACAATAAGATGGAGTTTTTTGTTAGCTATGTGCCTCCGGTACAATTATTAGATAATGCTCCTAACGGTGCCTTATTAACTTCATATCGTGCAGGAGTTAATATTTTACTGGGGTCCCACTAAACTACCGTTGCACCAATACCCATCCCGAAAAAGGCGGTTGGCCATTTTTCAGGTCAATAACGTAATAGTAAGTGCCAGCCGTAACCTGTTTACCATTGCAGGTGCCATCCCAGGGTTTGGGATAGCCTATACTTTTAAATACTTGTTGCCCATCGCGTGTATAAATAGTTGTCAGGCTTTGTGGGTAGGTAACCAGGGCGTCAATGGTCCAGTAGTCGTTTATGCCATCGCCATTTGGTGTGAAGGTATTGGGGATAGTAATTTTTTGATAGACCCTGATATTGACCGAGCTGCTTGATAAACCACAACTTTGCGACTGTACCGTTAGTGTATAAGTGATATCCTGCGGCGGCGTTGCAACTGGTGTTAAAGAGTTGGGGTCGTTTAAATAGTCTGCCGGCGACCAGGAGATATTGGTAATATTATCGCCCGTGATGGTTCCGTCCAGTTTTACCGACTGACCTGCAAATAATACTTTATCGGACCCGGCTTTGGCAATCGGGTTGTTGTAAACGGTTACGGTTACCGATTTCGAATTATCAAAGCATGCGTCGTTGCTGACTTTAACCGAATAAGCAGTGGTTTGCGACGGGGATGCGATCGGATCGGCAATGTTATCGTGATCAAGGCCGGTTGAGGGCGACCATTGGTAATAAAGGCCCCCGGATGCGTGTAATTGAGTGGTTCCTCCGGCACAAATTGCAGCATTGCTGCTGATGGTTGCCAAAACTTTAGGCTCAACAATTAATTTAGTTTGAACGGGGGCCGCGATGCAACCTTTATCTGAAGTAGCAATTACAGTATAAGTACCGGCTGTTTGATTATTTGCCGTAATAATCAGCGGATTTTGACTGCTCGATGCCAGCCCGGGGCCGCTCCATTTATAACTTGCTCCTCCTGTCGCCGTTAGCGTTAGTATATCACCATTACAAAGCGTCTGTGATGCGGGTAAAGAAACAATCGGTTTAGGGTTTACCAGGATCGTTAGCGGACTCGAGCTTACGAAACAAGATGGAGCATTGATATTAGTGCCTTCGCCTACTGATAACCTATACTGGTAGGTTCCGGGAGCAGCGTTTGGAAGATTTACCATATAGTTTGCTGCGGTTTGTCCGGCAATATTTGTCCACCCTCCATTGTTGATATTGCTTTGCCATTGCAGCGAAGGACTAACGTAGCCGGCGCCAATACTCGAAGTTAGGGTATAATTGACATTTGTACCCTCGCATATATTCTGGTCGCCGTTGGCTGCCAGGCTGCCAAATCCGGTTTGAACGATAGGCCCGCATGCACGAAATGCAATATCGTCCAATATCAGGTCGTTTCCATTACCACCAGGCGCATTATTCATCATGGTGACAACCACATCGGTTACGTTTGCAGGGGTGGTAAAATAGGTGCCGTATTTGGTCCAGGTTGGATTGGCGGTCGGTAAAATTTTTCCTGTCTGAATGGTTTTTAAAATAGTTCCATCACTGGTCTGTATAGTAAAAGTTATATCAGGCTTGCTGTAATTAGATGCAAGCGAAGCCAATGTACCAAGGTTCATGATGTACGACGAAAACTCATAGGTGGTATTAGGGCATAAACCATTGGCTGTTTCGGTAAAGAATACGCTGGGTTGTACATTCGCATTGATCACCATCATATAACCATTTGGGTCGCCAGTATGATCCGCGGTTACGATGTGCCAATCGCTGTGGCACGCCTGGTTAATGTTTACAGCATTTTCAATGGTATAAAACCCGTCATTAGGGCAGGCATCCGTAGTATATTGCATGGTGGTAACACCCGGAGGCAAAGCAGGGCCCGGATTAGTAGCACCCGAACCAAAAGTTTGGTAAATAACAGGGTCGCCCAGGCTACCGGAACAGGTTTGTGCTTTTGTCTCGCGTGTTGCGGTAAACAAAGCAATCAATAAAATCAACTTAATGATTCGCGATTTCATCTATAATTCAGGGGCAAAAAATTTGCCAGGATGTCAAAAATAATGTTTTAGTTGCAATTTAGGCTTCCTGTGCGAAATCTTTGCCAAATGGCTTATATTTGGAAGCTCCCGCATTTGTCCCTTGTATTTGCTTGATTTAAGCTAATTTTGAACTCATTTTTTGTTATTTATGGTTAAAGTTTACTTTTCGTTGCTTTTCGTATTCTCAGTCGCAAGTGTATTCGCACAAAAGCCTTCCGATACCCTGAAAAAAGACTCAATCAAGCACTTGAAAGAAGCTGTGGTAACAGGCTATCTTCAAGAGCAACCTGTGATAAGTGTGCCAGCCTCTGTTAGTATTTTAAACGCCGAACAGTTGAAACTACAGCCGGGTGCTTCACTTGTGCCTGCCTTAAATACCGTCCCCGGGGTGCGCATGGAAGAACGGTCGCCAGGCAGTTATCGCTTATCGATAAGGGGTAGCCTTTTGCGCTCGCCGTTTGGTGTGCGCGATGTAAAGATCTATTTTGATGAATTACCATTTACCGACGCTGGCGGCAATACTTACCTCAATGCGATAGATGCGAATAGCGTCAGGGGCCTGGAAGTTTTAAAGGGGCCAGACGGTAGTTTGTTCGGCGCCAACTCCGGCGGTGTAGTGCTGGTGCATCCGGTTGATCGTCATAACGATAGCAGTTACCAATCCCTTGGTTTTTCAGGTGGTTCTTACGGATTGATACACCAAACAGCTTCGGTACAAAACCACTCGGCAAACAACCAATTGAATCTGGATGAAGCCTTTCAAACCGCTGCCGGCTATCGCCAAAACAGCAATATGGATAGGACCTATCTGCAGGCGGTCGATAAAATGACGTTTTCGCAAAAGGACCAATTGAAATTTATCGGGTTTTTCTCCGATTTAAATTACGAGACACCCGGCGGACTGACACTTAGCCAATTCAATGCCGATCCGCAGCTGGCCCGGTTGGCAACTAAGACGATTCCGGGTTCAATCCAACAAAAGGCTGCCATCCGGCAAAAAATTACCTATGGCGGATTTGTCAACGAATGGCTCCTGAGCGACAGGCTGAAAAACGTAACCAGCATATTTGGTACCTATGTTGATTTTGTAAACCCTTTTATCACTGACTATGAGAACAGGTACGAGGGTACTTATGGTTTGCGGAGCTATTTTGAATGGAGCGGATTGCCAAATAGTTCAATTAAATGGAAATTGAATGCAGGGCTGGAGTGGCAACAAACGGATTATGATATCAATAATTATGGCAACAGGAGCGGGGTTCGCGACACGGCTCAAACGCTTGATCAGATCAACACCAACCAGCATTTTTTCTTTACCCGGTACCTGGCGGATATCAACCAACGCTGGCATCTTGAGGCGGCGTTAAGCCTTAACTTTTACGGTTACGAATTTAGAAATGTGTATCCGAACGATGAATTGAATTTTACAAACAGGCATTTCACTCCACAACTAATGCCCCGCATAGCCGCCTCCTACCAGTTTAATGCCAATTTTATTTGGCGCGCCTCTATCAGTCGCGGTTATTCTACTCCAACTACAGCCGAGATCAGGCCAACAGATCATGCCATCAACAATGGGTTGCAGGCCGAAGATGGATGGAACTATGAAACTGGTTTCAGGTTAAGAAACCTGGATGAAAGCATGTACATTGATGCCTCCGTCTTCTTTTATAAACTTAATAATGCGATCGTTCCGCAACAATTGGCTAATGGCACCTCCTATTATGTTAATGCCGGTGGCACCAGCCAGCCGGGTTTTGAGGCTGAGTTTACCGATTGGCTGATCAAACGTAATCAGTCAGAATTTATCCGGGGACTACAATTCAATGTTTCGGTGACTCTTGACAAATTTAAATTTACCGATTACACTAATAACGGAGCAAATTATTCCGGTAACCCACTCACGGGTGTTCCCGAGCAAGTAATTGTAACCAGTCTGCAGGCAAGGTTTCCGAATGGTTTTTATGCTTTTGCCGATTATAACTATACCTCTAAATTACCGCTGAATGACGCGAATACTGCATTTGCCGGGGCTTACCACCTGGTACAGTTAAAAGCGGGATGGGACATTGTTTCGCATAGAACGCGCTTCGGTATTTTTGCCGGCATCGATAACCTGCTTAATCAAAAATACAGCCTGGGTGACGATCTGAATGCTGTTGGAGGGCGTTATTACAACGCCGCCGCACCGCGAAATTATTATGCAGGTGTAAACTTTCAGTTTTAAGCAAAACATGCTGCTGATCGCCGTGGTTTAACCAAAGAGGACTCGTAGGTTTGCACATAAGACACCGAAAAATTTCTCCGACCGGGCTCCATCGGAGCCCCCTATTTGTAGCTATAAAAAAAATACAAATACGGCTCCGTAGGTGCCGCCCATTGACGATATGTTAAATTGACGCCATAAAACGGATTTCAAACACCAGGGTTTTTCTCTGTGCCTCACTGTTATCTCTCACTGTGCACTCTGTGGTTAAATTAAAAATGCCAGTTTTTGGTCAGGCAGTAAAGGCGCCCGCAGATGTCCTGGCGCCTTTATTGCCCTTGGTTATTGACTAACTATATCGCTAACGTTGCTTCCCCGGCCTTTGTTGTCGAAGGCCCTGAATTTAACGAGGCTCCCCTTCAATGTAACAGCATCTTTATAAACCGGACTCTTCGCATCCGGGTCCTTGCCGTTGGTAGTGTACCGGATGGTAAAGCCGGGGAATTGTTCATTAACATAGTATTTACCATCCTGTACCGATACACCTGGTTTAGGTATCCGGTAATTAAAGCCACCATCGATATAGGACAGTCGCGGTAACTCCCGTTTGCCTAAAACATTCAGGAAATTTACCCAGGCTGTCTGATATAATGAATCGCTTTTCGCAGGATTTGTTTCTGTAGCCCAGCTGGGATCCTGTGCCCATGCGCGTTCGGCGAAGCCAAGCAGTCTGGGTAATAGCATGTATTCCAGTCTTTCGTTGCTCTTTATATTTTCGCTCCACAAAGCCGATTGCAAGCCTATGATATTGGTTTTTCCATAATCGGTCAGGCGTTGTTTGCCGATAAATATTTTGCGGTCGATAGGCAGACCATCACGGTCGACCTTCGAGTTTTTGAAATAATCAAAAGGGATGAAAGAGAAGAATTTATCAATATCGCTAAAAGCTCCCCAATAGTAACCCGGCTCATCAAATGATTTGTAATGGGCCATATCGAGGTAAAAATTGGTTACTGGCGAAAGCACCACATGGTAACCTCCATTAGCCAATCGATATGCCAGGTCCTCATTGCCATCACCCAGGGTATTGTTCCATACCTCTGCCTGCCAGTGTTCTGGTGCAAAATCGGGATTGGGCAGGTAAACAGGCTGGCCATCAACTTTGGTGCGACGGAGCGGTGCTTCTTCCCAGCCGGCCAGTTTCAGTCCCCGGGCTTTCAGGATATCGTCAACGCGACCGTAATAGTAATACCACATGTCACCAGGGCTCTGAATTTCAGGATGTTTTGCTTTGAAAGCCAGGTAGGAGGGCGATTTCTCCCAAACACCGCGTGGTACTTCGTCTCCACCAAAATGGATGGTGGTTAAAGGAACGCCGGCCTGTTTGTAAATGGCTTGTATAGCGTCTACAACCGTGGTCACGAAATTATAGGTCGATGGCAGCGAAACGTCGATCACATTATCCGTCCAGGCTTGAGCTGAGCTATAAACGGATTGGTCGTTCGGGTCAGATAGCAGGTATTTTTCAGCTTCTTCCTTTTTGCCTTCAGCCAGCAGGCGATGGTAACGCGCGAACATGGCTTTTACCGCAGCGCGTGCATGGCCCGGTGTTTCAATCTCAGGCAATACGGTGATATGCCTTGCCTGGGCGTATTTTAATATTTCGATATAATCAGCTACAGAATAAAAACCGGTGCCATGTGTATTGCTTTCATCGCCGCCGGAACCGTGAGAGGAGGGCAGGAAACTTTTACTATCGGTAGTATGGCTGCGCTTGGCACCAAAAGAAGTTAGCTCTGGTAATGCCGGTATTTCCAAACGCCAGCCTTCATCCTCGGTCAAATGCAGGTGGAATACGTTGAGTTTATAGAGCGCCATCACATCCAAAATGCACAACACTTCCTCTTTCGAATGGAAATTTCTGCCCACATCCAGCATAAAGGCACGGTACGCAAAGCGCGGTTCGTCTTTGATCTCGACACAAGGGATATGGATCTCTTTTGAAGGACGCGAATAATTTCCGGGAGAAATCAGGCTCGTCAAAGATTGAATACCATAAAATATACCTGTATTTGATGTGGCTGATATGGTGATATAATTTGATGTTACGATCAGTTCATAGCCTTCGTTTCCTAATCCATCTTTATACCTAAGGTTGATTGATGCCGCTGATATTTTAGACTTTGTAACTGTTATTTCAGGTATATTTTTGAAGCTGTTCAATTCACTTGCAAACTGTGGGTCAGCATTGAATTTTACATTTGAGGTATAGTTAAAATACCCCCCTGTTTCCTTATAACTTACCGGTGTAGGAAACACTTTGGTCAACTGCTCTTCAGGTATATCGGTGATGTTTTTATTTTGATCATAGATGATGGCAGGTGTTATCAGTCCCTTGTAAGTCGGACTGAATGGCTTCACGCTAAACTCACCCAGGTTATGGCCGTTGCCCGGTTCTTCGTCCCAAACCAGGTAAAATCCTTCGGGGCCGTCGGTGATATTGATCACCTGATCCTCGCCCACAAATTCGATGCGTTCTGATTGCCCTGGTTTCAATTCAGTAAAACCGGCAGTGGGAGTCAGGCTGAACAGGTCGCCATTGACAAAATTGATCTCGGCATTGTTGGTCGGACTTTGCTTTAGGATATTCCTCGCACTGTTAAAATACAATTTCCAGCCCAACGCCGGTAAACTGGTCTTGCCATGGTTGGTCAGCGTTAATGCATTCAATGATTGCCCCGGTTTGGGCGCATCGTTTTTGATGGGTTCCCAGGTGATGCTGAGGTCGTGCGGGTTAAAATTGGGGACTGACGCATAAATGCCGGTGCTGATGCAAAAAATCAACAATAGAGATAATAAATGGCGCATTGAATTAGAAGTTTAAAATCCAGTTCCAATCTTAGACTTACGAAGTTTTTAAAACTTCGTAAGTCTAAGAACGAAACACTCGGTTTGAATCGTAAATATAAACTTTTTTAAAAATTTTAAAAAGTTTTTTGAAGGATGATCGTACTCCGCCAGGTAATAACGTTTAAGCCTTCTTGCGATTGCCACGTCGCGCCAGCGCACAGGTCCTTTCCGGCTCCTCGCAAAGACAGCATTTTTTTGTCAGCATCAAACCGCTATGCGCCAACCGCCATGCACCACCCCCTCACAGGGTAAACTTCACCCAGCCATTGCCCTCATAGCCAAAAATGAATTGTTTGGGGTTAATGATCTCAGCGAGAATTTCGATAGCGTCTATAATACGTGGCCCCGGGCGGTTAAAGTATTGGTTGCCATCGGCGATATAGAGACGGTTGTTTTTGATTGCATTCAGGTCGGCAAAACCGGGCAGTTGTAATAGGAGGTGGATTTCTTTGATAGTACGTTCAATTGAAAACCCGCATGGCATTAACAGGATAATATCCGGATCGGCTTGCTGAATTTCCGCCCATTGTACGAAGGGCGAGTGTTTGCCAGGTTCCGCCAATATAGATGTGCCGCCTGCAATGTTCACCAATTCAGGTATCCAATTGCCCGAAACCATAAGCGGCTCAAGCCATTCGATACAGGCAATGCTGGGTTTGGTTTCGATAAATTTAAGCTTATGGCGAATGATGCCGACACGTTCGTCTAAAAGTTCGATCAATTGCTCGGCTCTATCATCCGCACCCAGAACTAATGCTACCTCGCGGATATTGCGATAGATATCCTCCAGGCTATTGGGTTGGAGGGAAATGATCTTAGCGGGATTTTCAAGCTCATCTTTTAAAGCTAACTCCACGTCTTCCAGCGATACCGCACAAACCTCGCATTGCGCCTGTGTGATAACGATATCAGGTGCCAGTTCTTTGATCAGTTTGCGGTTGATCGAATAAATTGATAGTGCATTAAAAAGCAGTTCTTTTACTTTTTTGTCGATATCGCCACTACTCAAATTATCCGGAAAATTCGCCTCCGAACAAACGGGCAATTGCTTTACCGTCTCAGGAAAATCGCATTCATGGGACCTCCCCACCAGTTTTTCTTCAAATCCTAAAGCGCAAACAATTTCGGTAGCAGCCGGTAGCAGCGACAAGATACGGTGATCAGACATGCAGCAAATTTAGGTTTTGCTTGTATTAGTTGTACCGGGTGAAAAAGTTTTCGCAAATTCATCCCCAATAACCAGTACAACCAATACAACCAATACAACCGATACAACCAATTCAACAATAACACGTATTTTTGGCCCCCATGATATTCCTCGCCTTCCTGATCGGCCTTGCCGCCAATTTCATTGGGTATATTCCGCCGGGTAATATCAACCTTACCGTTGCGCAGTTAACCATCAATAAGGGAATAAAGCAGGCGATGAGTTTTATTATTGCTTTCTCAATCGTTGAATTTTTCTTTACCTATTTCATTATGAATGCGGCCAACTGGCTGTCGCAGCAGGTGCATCTGGGGACAGTGATCGATTGGATCATGGTGGCGCTGTTTAGTACCATGGGCACCATTACCTGGATCAACCGTAAAAAACCGGCTAAAGCAAAAGAAAACTCCCGTGCCAATAGTATCAAATATGGTATTCTTTTAGGCTTTATCAACCCGGTGCAGATACCCTTCTGGCTCATTATAGGGTCTTATCTTATTGCCCACGACTGGATACAAACGGGCTGGTTTATGCTGATCATTTTCAGCACAGGCTCGGCAATTGGCGCATTTTCATGTTTGTTTTTATATGCCCGATTTGCCAAACTGTTAAAAGAAAAACTCGACCTGAGCACGCAGCTGATCAATACTTCAATTGCTTTATTGCTGTACGCTTTTGCCGCTTACAACCTGGGCAAGGAAGTATATGAACACCTGTTCAAACATTAGCGGGTGCCGGGACGCTATCGGGGCGGGAAATTAGGCTTTCAACAATTTTTCTACAGCGAACTTATCTTTACCCAACTGTTCTGTTAGTTCCTCAAGCGAATTAAACTTCATATCATCGCGTACATAATGCAGGAATTCCATGCGGATAGGCTGGCTGTAGATATCACGGTTAAAATCAAAAATATTCACCTCAATATTGCGTGTCATGCCGTTGATCGTTGGCCGGTGTCCAATATAACCCATGCCCAAATGCTCAGAGCCATGCAGGTAGATCTTAACCGCAAAAATGCCGTCTTTAGGTATCAGTTTATAGGTTTCTTCAACCAGGATATTGGCGGTAGGGTAGCCTATAGTGCGACCGATCTGATCGCCGCGGTTGACTTTGCCGGTTATAAAAAACGGGTATCCTAAAAATTCGTTTGCCAATGCAATATCACCATGCAACAAAGCCTCCCGGATGCGGGTCGAGCTCACAGCTACTTCGTGGATGTCCTGCTCGGGAATCTCTATCACATCATAACCATAAACTGGCGCAAATTGCTGTAGCTGCTCCAAACCGCCCCGCCGGTCTTTGCCAAAACGATGATCATAACCGATAACGATCTTTTTGGTGCCGATTTTTTCAACCAGGATATCAAGTATATATTCTTCAGCCGTTTGGTTCGAAAAATCGCGCGAGAATGGGGTAATGATCAGGTGATCAACGCCCAATTGTGCCAAAAGCCCTGCCTTTTCAGAAATCGTATTGATCAGTCTCAGATCCTGATCCTCGGGATGAAGGATCAGCCTGGGATGAGGGAAAAAAGTAAGCAGCACCGTTTCGCCGCCAGTTTCGTCCGCAATTTCTTTCAGCCTTGAAATGATCTTGCGGTGCCCAAGGTGTACGCCATCAAAAGTGCCAATGGTAACTACAGCATTTTTAACGGGCACAAATTCTTCGATGTTATGGTATATCTTCATTTCGAATCCGGAGGCGAAATTAGTTAATCACTCCCTAAGTAATTTAATCCTGCTGTAATTGTTTTAATTCGCGAATGGTACTTACCAGGTCTAATACCTGCCACGATTCATCAACATTAAAATTACCGCTTCGTGTACGCCTGAGGCGTGAAAGGTAAGCCCCATTGTTTAATGCTATACCAAAATCATTTGCCAGCGAACGAATATAGGTGCCCTTACTGCATACCACCCTGAAGTCAACTTCGGGCAGTTCGATACGGGTGATCTCAAATTCGCTGATGGTGATGGTCCGGGCTTTAAGCTCCACATCTTCTCCACGGCGGGCTTTTTCATATAAACGTTCACCATCTACTTTAATAGCAGAATGAGCCGGCGGATACTGTTGTATCTCGCCAATAAACTGTTTGCAGGCTTCCTGAATTTGTTGTTCTGATATCTGTTCGGTCGGAAATTTCTGTTCAGGCTCGCTTTCCAGGTCATAGGTCGGCGTGGTTGCGCCAAGCGTAAAGGTGCCCGTATATTCTTTTTCTTCGGCCTGAAAAGTATCGATCTGCTTGGTCATTTTACCGGTGCAGATGATCAGTAAACCAGTAGCCAAAGGATCAAGCGTGCCCGCATGGCCCACCTTTAATTTTAAAGGTTTAAATGCGTTCCGGATTTTTCCAACCACATCAAAGCTGGTCCATTTATAAGGCTTATTGACCAGCAGCAGCTGCCCTTCAGCAAATTGGTTGATGTTGGAAAATGTTTGTTTCAATTAGATTATTGATTGCACCGAATTATTGGTGATGATTACACAATTTATCAATTGTGTAAAGCCGTGGTAGTAAAATACAAAATAATGATCGCTATACCGGCAAATATCCTGTACCAGCCGAACAGTTTAAAGCCGCGTCGTTCAAGGAAAGTAATAAAGCTTTTGATGGCCAACAAGGCTACGATAAATGCGATCACGCTGCCGATGATCAGGAACTTGATATCCTGGTGGAAATCAGGTGTATCAAACAGCCCTTTTTTCTTAAAATCCCAAAGATCTTTAACAGTTGCTCCGAACATCGTAGGTACTGCCAGAAAGAATGAGAATTCAGCAGCAGCGGTACGACTCAGTTTTTGCGACATACCGCCAACAATTGAAGCCGCAGAGCGTGAAACACCCGGGATCATTGCCAAACACTGGAAAACACCGATCTTGAAGGCTGTTACATGGTTGATATTTTTTTCATCTTTAATAACGGATCGTTTGAACCAGTCATCAACAAAAAGCAGGATGACGCCACCAACTACAAAAGCAACGGCAACTACTAGTGGGCTTTCCAGCAACTTATCAATATACTTTTTGAGCAACAGGCCCAATACAACCGCTGGTATTACGGCAATGACCAATTTTACATAAAAGTCAACAGAGCGAACAAAGCGTTTAAAATATAATACAACCACAGCCAGGATAGCACCGAGCTGGATCACCACTTCAAATAGTTTTACAAATTCGTCGGTGCCAATACCCAACAGGGAGCTGGCTACAACCATATGCCCGGTAGAAGATACGGGTAAAAACTCGGTCAGACCTTCAATGATCGCCAGGATGATAACATGGAAAATGTTCATTTTTTGTGGTGGTTAGGTTGAGTAGATATCCTTTCTGCCGGAGCAAGAAAAATTATTTCGCAGATGGTTTCTTAAATATTGCCAGGAAACCAATTGCAAATCCGGTAAGTACAACCACGGGAGCTACAACGATTTTTGTATTGCTGTAGATATCAGTCGTGCCCGACATCAGCACAAAGCCAATGATAACCACTACGATCGCAAGGATAAGCAGCCGGTAATTGCCTTTGTCAAACACCAATGTCATCGGTGTGCTGTTATTTTCTTTCACCGCAGGTTTTGCCGCTGATGGCGAAGCCGTTTTAACCGGCGCTGTTGGTTTTATTTGTGCCATATGTTTTTAATGAGTGAGTTGGTGAATGAGTGAGTGAGTGAATAATGATGTTCCGTTCACCTTTAACCTTTCGCCTTTAACCTTTCACCTCCTATCCCTTATCTATATAAATTATAAATTTTCAAACGTAAATACTTATTAACTGCAAGGAAGGTACTGAACGCTGATATAAATATGCCCAGCCCAACGATCAAAACGAAAACGATGCCGAATTCGGTGTAATCCTGTAAGATCACCAGGTTGGGTATTTGTTTTTGTGCGATGTAGAGGGTGAACATTAAAATTAGAATGGCGATCAGCGAACCCAATAAGCCATGCCATATGCCATATAATACAAAAGGCTTACGAATAAAGCTTTTTGTTGCACCTACCAACTGCATCGATTTGATCAGAAAGCGCTGAGAATAAATGGCAAGCCTTATGGTATTATTGATAAGTGCAACTGATAGGAAAACAAAAATAACCGCAAAGCCCAGGATGAACAGGCTGATGGAGGTTAGATTTTTGTTCATTTGTCCAACCAATGATTCCTGATATTTTACTTCCTTTATCATCGGGTTTTTTAGCAATTCGGCCTTGAATTTTTCTATATCGGTCGTATTGGCATAATCGGCTTTAAGGTATACGTCAAGCGATTGAGAGAGCGGGTTATAACCCAAAAATTTGACAAAATCTTCGCCCATATCTTTTTGCAGATTACGTGCAGCCAACTCTTTGCTTACATATTGTGTTTGTTTTACGATGGGGTTACCTTCTAACTGTTTCTGCAATTGCAAAACATCAGACTCATGCGCTGACTCATCTACATAAACATTCAATACAATATTTTCTTTGACGTAGCGCGAAAGTTTATTGGCGTGCACCAGGATAAGCCCCAGCAATCCTACCATCAGCAAAACCATAGCTATACCAAAAACGGTAGAGATATAAATGCTCTTGGTTTTCTTTGAGGATTCGCTTGCTTCAAATTCTTCCATTGTTGTTGAGATATGAGTCCCGATAGCAATCGGGAGGAGATGTGAGATTTGAGACAAAGTCCGTTGGTCACATCCAATTCTGCGAAAATAGCAATACTCATCATAAAGGTAAAACTTTATCGGTGATTATTATTGGAGCTAAGGGTGATCGTTTCGTTTTTAACAAAATTTAACGACTGGTATCTTATCAAACCATGTCATTTCGACGAGCGGTAGTGGTTGGTGTGCCTGGGCGAGGAGAAACCTTATGGTATATGCATCGCTGGATTGCAAGGGTAGGCGTTTAAGATTTCTCGGTCACCCATTTTGCAACCCTATACGCTCCCTCGAAATGACAGATTTTTCAGTGTATTAAAGACTCAAGACTATTGACTTAGTACTCAAGACTCACTCCTTAACGATCCCCGCCGAATTAAACTGCAGATCGTACAGCTTGCGGTAATAGCCGTGTTCAATTTTTAACAGCTCCTGGTGGGTTCCGGTTTCTTTGATCTCGCCGTGGTCCAGGACGATTATCTTATCGGCCTTCTGGATAGTTGATAGCCGGTGCGCGATCACAATAGCAGTACGGCCCTCCATCAGCTTGTCTATGGCATGTTGTATCAGTAGTTCGGTTTCGGTGTCTACCGACGAAGTGGCCTCATCCAGCACAAGGATAGCCGGGTTATAGACCAATGCACGGATAAAAGAAATGAGCTGCGCCTGCCCGGCTGACAAAGTAGAGCCGCGTTCCATCACATTATAATCGTAACCACCCGGCAGGCGTTCAATAAACTCGTGTGCACCAACTTCTTTTGCCGCTGCTATGATCTGCTCGCGGGTAATGGCAGGGTTATTCAGACTAATGTTATTGGCGATGGTATCCGTAAACAGGAACACGTCCTGTATTAC
Source organism: uncultured Mucilaginibacter sp. (assembly GCA_903863845.1). Classification (GTDB taxonomy): domain Bacteria; phylum Bacteroidota; class Bacteroidia; order Sphingobacteriales; family Sphingobacteriaceae; genus Mucilaginibacter. The sequence continues at coordinate 24,664 of CAIPDP010000060.1, forward strand.
AGTCGCAATGCGCGATCGCAGGTAACTCACATCATAATCCTGTATGTTGATACCGTCCACTTCGGCCTGGCCTTTACCTATCTCATAAAACCGGTTCAGGATATTGATGGTGGATGATTTTCCTGCGCCGGTAGCACCAACCAATGCCAAAGTTTCGCCCGGTTTAACGTGGAAGCTGATATTTTTAAGCACCCAGTTTTCATCGTTATAGGCAAACCAAACATTCTTAAAGCTGATCTCACCGTGTAATCGAACAGGGCGTAAGGTTCCTTTATTAACAGCAACCTCATCGGTATCCAGCACTTTAAAGATACGGTCGGCGCCAACCATGCCCATTTGCAGGGTGTTGAATTTATCTGCCAGCTGCCGTATGGGCCTAAATAGCAAATTGAGTAATACAATAAATTCCAATATTACCCCCGGTGTGATCTGGTGCCTGGCCGAAATTGCGCCAATTTGCTGATCGTTTAAAATACGTTGACAGCCGTACCATACCAAAAGGGAAATACACACCGCAAATAGCACTTCGATCACCGGGTAAAAAATGGAATAATACCAGTTGGAGCGGATGTTGGCATCCCTGTATTTTAAATTCACATTCCTGAATTTACCCATTTCCTGTTCTTCGCGGGCAAAATACTGGATGACACTGATGCCGGTGATATGCTCGGCAAGGAAAGCGTTCAATTGGGCCACTTGTGTACGCACTTCCTGGAAAGCCGATTTGATGGCCTCTTTAAATACATACGTCGACAATATCAGCAAGGGCATAGGTGTCAGGGTAATGAGTGCCAGCTTCCAGTCGCGCAGCATCATTGCGATAATAATACCAATTACCAGAAGAAAGTCACCTACTATAGAGATAAGTCCCTCCGAAAAAATATCAGCAATGGTTTCCAGATCGGAAACCGTCCGGGTGATCAATATTCCTATCGGTGTACGGTCGAAATATTTCAGCCGCAAACTTAAAATATGATTAAAAATATCGATACGCAGATCGCGGATAACCGATTGTCCCAGCGAATTCGTTAAAAAAGTCTGGTAATACTGCGCGGCAGTTTGAATGCCTAATTGAGCTAGCATCAGCCCAATCATCAGCAATAAACCATTGTAATCACCCCCAAGGATATATTTATCGAGCGTCAACTGCATCAGCACCGGCTGCACCAAAGCATTGCCCGCCAGAAAAATGGTCAGAAAAGCCGCAATGACGAATGTTTTGCGATAAGGTCGCACATAGCGCATTACCCTTCCCAATAATTTCCAATCAAGTGCTTTGCCGGTTACTGTGGACATTTTTAATGAGTGAATGAGTGAGTTAGTGAATTAGTGTAATTAGTGTAATTTGTAGGGTTGTATTGGTTGTACTGGTTGTATTAGTTGTAGTAGTAATGCCCAATGCCCAATGCCAGCGCAGCGAAATGACGCGCAGCCAATTCCCAATGCCAGCGCAGCGAAATGACTAAACATAATCATATTTCACCTCCGTCAGGTACAAACCACAGGCAGGTACCGATGTGCCGGCGTTGCTGCGGTTTTTGCTGGCTATAATTTCTCTGATACCTTCTGGCGCTATCTCTTTGCGGCCTATGGCCATCAGCGTACCAACAATGGCCCTTACCATATTACGTAAAAATCGGTCGGCAGAAATATGGAAAACCAATCCGTTATCATTTTCAACCCATTCGGCCCGGGATATTTTGCAATTATTGGTAAAAGTTTGGGTGTTTGATTTACTGAAACAGCTAAAATCAGTGTATGCTAACAGGATTTGCGCGGCTGTATTCATTAAGTCAATATCAGGTCGGTCGCGCAACTCCCAGGAGCGGTTGACCTTAAATGGATCCTTGCCAAAATGAACATGATACTCATACGACCGAAGTGTAGCATCAAAACGGGCATGCGCATCAGCATGTACTTCAATTACACGCTTTATCCCAATTTCCGACGGCAATACACCATTCAAACTATTCACCAATGCCAAATGCCCATTGCCCAATGCCAAACAATCGAAATGCGCAAAATACTGCCTGGCATGCACACCGGTATCAGTTCGCCCGCAGCCGGTAGTTGCAATAGGCTGGCGCAAAACCGTTGTAAGCGCATTATCCAGCACTTCCTGTACTGTAAGCGCATTAGGTTGCACCTGCCAGCCATGGTAATTGCTGCCATCGTAAGCCAGTTCAATAAAATAGCGCTGTTTTTCTGACACGGTGCAAAGGTAGAATTGATTTGTGATTTTAGAATCAGGTTTTGTGAATTGGGTTTAGGGTTTTTCTATCTTTGTTTTTTATAAAGAGTTATACTGGTTGTATTAGTTGTATTGGTTTTTTATCCGGTTTCATTCCATGATCGCTATAAAATCTTCAACTAATGCAACCACTATAACCATCCCCATAGCTATTGGGACAACTAATACAACCACTACAACTAATACAACTAATACAACCAATACAACCAACAATGATCCAACGCATACAAAGCATCTACTTCCTCCTCGCGGGCCTGGCCATTTTCGCACTGTTCCTGTTCCCCCTGGCGCATAACGTTTATATCAACGGCATAGCGTCTACCGTAAGTGTAACCGGGGTTTCGCAGGATAACGGGGACCAACAAGCCCAGGTGCAAAGCTTTACTGCGCTTATTGCCGGTACTGCGATCGCAGGGATTTTACCGCTTGCGCTGATCTTTTTGTATAAAAATCGCAAACAACAGATCGCTTTTGGCTACAGCTATATTTTTGTAGTCATTGCTTACACTTACTGGCAGGTACAAACGGTTAAGTCGGTAGTCGACATTAACACATTTAAAACCAGCAATTTCGGGATCGGGGTATTGCTAAGTTCGATCAGCATTGTGCTGACCTTGCTTGCTGTCAAGGCGATACAGCGAGACGAGAAACTGATCAAATCGGCGGATAGACTGCGTTAGAAAGTGATCATAATATTTTTAGGATGAAGAATAAGATCAGTATTTTTTCTTTTTGTGTTTTATCGCTTTTTTTTATCAGCTGCGATCAGTACACCAAGCACCTCGCAAAGGAGCATCTGATGTTCCAGATGCCAAAAACGTATTTGCATGATACCATTGTGCTGGAGTACGCCGAAAATACCGGCGCAGCGCTTAGCCTGGGCGATAACCTGTCCAAATCACTTAGTTTTTGGCTGCTTAGCGTGGTGCCATTATTGTGTTTGGTGGGATTATTTGTTTATGTAGTACTTAAGATCGACGGTTTTAGCCGTTTAAAAACGATGTCACTATCGCTGATCCTGGCAGGCGGATTGGGCAATATCATCGATCGCCTGGTTTACGACCGGCATGTGACCGATTTCATGAACCTGGGTATAGGCAGCTTGCGTACGGGCATTTTTAACGTAGCCGATATGTGCGTTACCGGTGGTGTGATCGGACTACTGATCGTTTCCTACACAGAAAAGAAACCTGAGCCGGCGGCGGTCACTGAAACCGCACCGGCACCGCCGGATGAAACTGAAGCCGGGACCAAATTACCTTAAGCGGTTCATACCTTCAATAACCCGATAAGGTTGCTCGAAGAATTCGGATACACGTTCATTGAACTGGTCGCGTTTGAACACCGGTGTCGAGTGGCCCGAATTAGGTATGATCCACAAATCACTTTTTGGAATGGATTGGGCGATCAACAGGGTATGTTGTGGCAAGATCACATCATGATCGCCACCGATCACCAATACCGGCACTTTGATTCCATGCAACTCAGAAAGTTTGATATGGGGCTCGTAGGATAACAAATGATTGATCTTCGCTTCATTTTTAAATGCAGCGCTGGGCGACTTAGCTTTTTTCAATGAATCGGTCATCGCCTTGTTCATGCTCATAGCCCATTTATAGATCGAAGGTTCAACGGCGGTAGAATCGGGCCAGAGGTTAGCTCCGGTAACTGCCAGTTTTTTTACTTTATCGGGATGCCTGATAGCAAGTAACAAGCCATTGATGCCGCCATCGCTCCACCCGATAACATAGGCTGAATCGAGGTGTAAATGATCGAGCAAGCCGTTCAGGTCGTCGGCCATCATTTCATAGCTCAAAGAGTCTTTAGGGTCAACCGATTTGCCCTGAGCGCGACTATCAGCCAGTATCACCTGGTACTTTTTAGCGAAATAAGGTATCTGGAAAAGAAAGTTATTGATAGAGCCACCGTTACCATGGATGATCAGCAGTGGCTGACCCTTGCCGTAGGTTTCGTAATACATTTTAAAACCACGAATATCAGCGTATTTACCAACTGCGGCATTGCGGCCATAATGTGTGGTATCAAAGC
>CAIPDP010000061.1 GCA_903863845.1 uncultured Mucilaginibacter sp.
CACCTGTATCTTCTTCAGTATTCCTATACCTTAAAAATTGACAGTGCTGTATGCTCCAACTTCCCCGTTACCAGTTCCGTCTTCCTACACAGCCCCGCTGCGCTTTTTGATTATCTCTTTACTTTAAAGAACATTTATTGTTCACTGTCGCAGTGAACTTTTATTTAAAATCCCGCAGGATTTAAATTTTTTAGCTATTTGCCTCGTTACCGAAGCGGCTGCAAAGATGGGAATAAAAACACATACCAGTCAAGTGTTATTTTCACTTTTTTTAAATATATTTTTTAACCCCCGAATTTCAATTTTTTGTACCCCTTCCTCGCAAAGGGGAGACAAATGTAAGGAGAAAAATGGCACCCTTCCAAAAGAAATGTTAAATTATTATTTAAACAGTTGTCTATTAAGGTTATGAAGAATGTAACAGTACCCGATTTTTTGATGACCCGGTTTTGTATCTTTGAAAACAGATATGAATAACGCCGGATTCCCGCCTGATTTTTTAAATAGTATTGCTGCTTCGCCCGGGTTTAATAACGAAAAATTCGTCCAAACACACCTTGATGCCAACCCGCCAACCTCCATCCGCATCAATCCTTTTAAAAAAACAGGAATAAAATATAGCGAACAAGTACCCTGGTGCGAACATGCTTTTTACCTCGAAACGCGGCCCTCATTCACTTTCGACCCCTTATTTCATGCAGGTTGCTATTATGTGCAGGAAGCATCGTCCATGTTCATCGGGCATATTATTAACCTTATCAAAGGCGACGACAGCATTAAGGTGCTCGACCTGTGCGCCGCCCCGGGCGGCAAAAGCACGCACATCAGCTCCTTACTTGATAACAACGATTTATTGGTTGCCAACGAGATCATCAAAACACGCGTACCCGTTTTATGCGACAACCTGAGCAAGTGGGGACCAGCCAATACCATCGTCAACAATAATGATCCGAAAGACCTCGGACGTTTGAAAAGCTTTTTCGAAATCATCCTGGTAGATGCTCCTTGTTCGGGATCGGGTATGTTCCGCAAGGATCCGGCGGCGATGAGCGAATGGAGCGCAGCAAACGTAAACCTTTGCCAGCAACGGCAGGAACGGATACTCGCCGATATTTATCCTGCCTTAAAAGAAGATGGTTACCTTATATATAGTACCTGTTCCTACTCGGTTGAGGAAAACGAAAAGGTGCTCGACTGGCTTTGCACTGAATTTGAGCTCGAAAGTATTCGAATTCCTATTGATGAAACCTGGGGAATAGTAGAAAGCAGATCCGAATCGCATAATGCCTGGGGATATCGTTTCTATCCTGATAAAACTAAAGGCGAAGGTTTATTCGCCGCCTGCCTACGGAAAAAAGAAAACACCGGCGAATTACCCAAAACCAAATACAAAGAGCAGCAGAAAGCAAATTATAAGGAGATAGACCTGGTGAAGCCTTATATACTGGATGCTGATAACTACTATTACTTTAAGGTTGGTGACGACTGGCTGGCCCTGAACCGAATCCACAAAGAAGACCTGGCCACTTTGCAGCAATATTTGTATATCAAAAAATCAGGTGTACGGATCGGAAAAATGGCTGGCCGCGATCTGATACCGGATCATGAGCTGGCTTTGAGCCTGATCGTTAACAAAAACCATTTCCTCCAAACCGAGCTCAGCAAACATCAAGCTATACAGTATTTGCAGCGCGGGGATATAACTGAATTGGAAACGACTGAAAAAGGCTGGAGCCTGATGAATTATGAGGGCCAGGCTTTAGGTTGGGCGAAGCTTTTGCCGAACAGGATCAATAATTATTATCCGAAGGAGATCAGGATATTTTCTAAGGCAGAGCTGTAGAGGAGAGGTTAAAGGTTAAAGGTGAAAGGTTAAAGGGTAACGGTATTGGGTATCAGGTATTGGGTATTAGATATCGGCAATAGGTAGCGGCTACCTGATACCTGATCAACAAATCACTTACACTAGTACTGCCCTATCGATAACAAAACCAGCGTACATGCATACTCCGTCTCGATACCTTTTTCATCAGCCAGCTTACGCAACTCGTCATTTTCGGTACCGGGGTTAAATATCAGACGCTTAGGTTGGGTATCCAATATATAGTTGTATAATGGCTCCTGGTGCTGTGGCCCGACGTAAAGCGTAATGGTATCAATATCGTGGTGTATGGTTTCCGGCTTTTCTATGGGCACACCAGCCACTTCGCCTATCTTTATCCCAACGTTAACTATAGGGTGACCTTTGCTGACCAATCGGTTTGCAGCCAGGTAAGCGTATCGGCTCTCATCTGTTGTTGCGCCCAGTACAAGCGTCTTCTTATTATCCATTGATCATTTTATTTAAACTTGCGATCTGCCCCGAATGGTATACATGATGCTGGATCAATCCATTGACCAACTGTTCAAAAGTCAACCCCTTTTCACTATCAGCATACCGCTCATCATTGATCGGTTCGGCCCATTGTTCTTCCGGGAAATCGTGAATCACACCCAGCAAATTTACGTTGACCAGCTTCAGATCATTGACATAGTTCTGCCATTTTTCCTGATCTGGGGCACCCGGATCGGGCCAGTCGCCACTAAATGGCTGGCCGGCTTCTTTGCCGTTGAGGCGGTCGAGTACCTCCTCGGTCCAGCTTAGCAAGTGCAGAACAATTTCGGAAATGGTATGCGCAGCGCCAGGTGGTTTTTCAAAAGCTTCTTCAAAGCCCACACTTTCGATGATCGCATAAACATTGTTGCCATACCAGGGATCGCCTGAGAGCACGTTTTCGAGTTCACTTTGGAGTTTTTCGGATGTTGTCATTTTCTACAATTTCGACTTAGTATGCCTTAGAAAATTCCCTTTGCCCTTTCTGGCTACAGATTTAACCACAGAGGTCGCAGAGGGTTTCTCAGAGAAGCACAGAGAATTTCTATTAGACGACCAAATAAGTTTTTGCAGCAACCGCACAATTGATCCCATCTATCGCCGCAGAAATTATTCCCCCAGCATAACCGGCGCCTTCCCCGCAGGGAAACAAACCTGCTACCTGCGGATGCTGCAAGGTTTCCCAGTCCCTTGGAATTTTTACCGGAGACGATGTTCTTGATTCTACACCTACCAATATCGCTTCATTGGTATAATAACCCTTCATCTTCTGCCCAAAAACAGGCAATGCTTTTCGTAAACGGCCGGCAATCCAGCCCGGTAAAACTTCATCTAAACTGATACTTTTTGTACCCGGCAGATACGAGTTTTTAGGCAGATCTGCCGAGATTCTCTTCTCTGCAAAATCAACCATGCGCTGTGCCGGTGCTACTAAATGGCCGCCGCCTGCTGTAAAGGCTATTTGCTCTATCTGCTGCTGAAAATACAATAACCTGAACTGATCATTTTCATCACCTTTCACATCCTCCAAATTGATCTGCACCACCGTGCCCGAATTGGCAAAAGGATTATTCCGTTTTGATGGGCTCCATCCATTTACTACGATTTCGTTCTCCTCTGTTGCGCAAGGCGCTATGATACCTCCCGGGCACATGCAAAAGGAGAATACACCGCGCCCATCAACCTGTTCAACCAAACTGTAATAGGATGGCGGCAAATGTTCTCCCCGGTTTTCGCAATGGTATTGTGCCTGGTCGATAATCTCCTGCGGATGTTCGATCCTGACGCCCAGAGCAAAAGGTTTGGCTTCGATCAAAATATTTTGGCGATGCAGCATTTCAAATATATCCCGGGCCGAGTGACCGGTTGCCAGAATAACTGCATCCGCTTTCCAGGCTTCGCCATCATTGGTTCTTACGCCTTTAATTTTTCCAAATTCAATTATAAGTCCGATAACTTTGGTATCAAAATGCACCTCGCCTCCAGCATTTTGTATCGTTTCGCGAATGGCGGTAATGATACCGGGTAGTTTATTTGTGCCGATATGCGGGCGTGCATCAACTAAAATATCTTCTGAAGCGCCGTGAGCCACAAAGGTTTTGAGCACCTGCACCACATCGCCCCTTTTGGTTGAGCGGGTATATAATTTGCCATCCGAATAAGTTCCGGCACCACCCTCGCCGAAGCAATAATTTGATTCGGGGTTAACCAGGCCTTGTTTGTTGATATTGGCCAGGTCGCGGCGGCGCTGTTTGACATCTTTGCCCCGCTCCAGGATAATGGGCCTCAAGCCTGATTCGATACATTGCAATGCCGCAAATAATCCCGCCGGGCCCGCTCCTATTATAATAACAGGCTTAGCATCTTTTACATTGGGATAATTAACAGTAAAACTTTCCGGCACAATAGGCTCCTGTATAAATACCCGAACCTGCATCCGGTATACAACTTTGCGCCCACGTGCGTCGATGGAACGCTTGATAATTTTAACCGCGCTGACCTGTTCGGGTGATATTTTAAAGGCGGCGGCGGAAAGGCGTTTGATGATCGCCTCATCTTCATGCTGCCCGGGCTGGCAGACTATTTCTGTTTCTTTGATCATATTGTTGCCCGGTTTTTATCCGGGATTGAACAAAGGTAGTAATTAGTTAATCAGTTAACAGGTATCGGTTATTAGGAGAAACGGGGCTGGCAATTTTATTACCTTTAATATAAAATCGTTTTACCATGAAAAAACTTACCCTGGGCTTGCTGCTGAGCCTCGCTTTTGTACTCGGCTATGGCTTTAGCCGCCTGACCCACCCTGATGATAATGCACCACGCGTTACCGGCATCGGTGGCATTTTTTTCAAAGCAAAAGACCCTGCTGCATTGAAAGACTGGTATGGCAAAAACCTCGGTCTGCATATTGTAGAGAGCGGGGCCAATTTCGAATGGCACCAGGGTTTGGATAGTACTAAAAAAGGCTTTACGCTTTGGGCTCCTTTCCGCGAAACCACTAAATATTTTTTGCCTTCTGTTAAGCAATTCATGATCAATTATCGGGTGCAAGGGCTGGGGCAATTGCTCATCAACCTTAAAGCTTCCGGGATCATGCCTATCGACAGTGTGCAAAAAACATCTTATGGCGATTTCGTACACCTCATCGACCCCGAGGGCAATAAGATCGAACTCTGGGAACCCAATGATGTGGAGTTTGCTAAAATGAGTAAGAATACGACTAAGTAGGGCATTGGGTCCTTGGGTCATTTTGTCATTAGGTCATTAGGGCATTGGGTCATTTGCTATCGGCAGCCTATTAATGAGCAAAAGTGTTCACAAAAACAATTAAAAACAGCCATAAAATGCCTGTTCGGGTTCTCTTTTACAGGCATTTAGGGGCAAAAATGGATCAGCTTATTTTCGGTGGCTTTGATGATCTTCCCGCATAGTGCTTATACTTAGCGGTTTAGGTGTTCAAATTGAGACTGCCGACCGGAAATGCATTACTTACTGACAATCAACAACTTATCGAGATTTTTGGGCCAAAATAACCGGTAGCGATGAACGTTTTGGCTAAAACATTCATTATCAGCGGGCTAAGCCCCGGCGGCACCGGAAAAGTTTTGAAAGTGCAAACTATTGATCGTCAATGGTAAATTTGCCGAAAGCGGTATTTTGGAGCCTTAGGTTTCCGGTTAGGAATTTAACAACCAGTAAACATTTGTGAATGAATAAGTTAACCTTTCTTTAGCCTTACACCTACCAATTAGCTAACTAAGTTATCGTTAAATCAGACCGAAGGCGTTTAAGAAACAGCAATTTGACAAGTATACCAGGCTATAGCCTATCCCAATCAAGTTTTTAATGTAAAAAAACCACCCCAGCAGGATCAATTGTTGGGATGGACAGTGACGCATCTTCGGCAAAAAATCTAAAAGGGGCTTCTCTCATTTCCAGGCCAAAATATTGGTAACTTCAACTGAAGGTTTTTCTGCGAGCAATTCAGGCGCTGCTTGTGCGATAGCATGGGCCAACTTTCCGGTGTGATGTTCATGCAGTGCATCGGCATCAGGGAAGGTATCGAAGATGCCGAAAGTGCTTTCATTGATGCTGAATGCGTACCAGTTAATGGTATTCGGTTCATCAAGCACATATTGCAAACCCTCTGTCAATAACTGTGCAAGCTGCTTTTCTTTACCCGGCTTGGCGGTCAGGCGCAGCAATAAGCTTTTGTTGATCATTTGATAAACTGATTAAGGGAGAATTAATCTTTTAGCTGTTTTTCTACCACCAGGGCAATTGGCAAACCAACCAAAGCGCTATGCCAAACCAATTCGAGTATAGATACGATATCTTTTGGCGAGTGCGGTATATTGGAAAAAGGCAATAACAGGTAATTCATAAACAACCAGATAAATGCGCCATAGATCAGCCCGTTGACATAAGTGTTTTTGGCGAATGCTTTAATAAAAGGGAAGCCAAGGTAGTAAGCGTAAGTAAATGCAAAAGCGATAATAAAATGCAATACCAGGCCTGCGCCAACATAAATAAAACTTCCGTTGATCACTGAGGGGCCAAAAATGCCGCTGGCTATATATTGCAGTACCTGGAGTGGATTTAATCCTTTAAATATCCAGTAAACTACTACTCCGGCAGAAGCATCTAAAACGCCTGCTATAATGGTGGCTTTGATAATTGTTGCCACGACGCTGTTTGTTAAACTGGCTGTACCAGTTGCTGTTTGATTTGTTTTCATGATTTTTTTGAGTTGATATTTTCTTAGTTTAAAAACGACTTGATGTTATTGGCGATCGCTTCATGATATTCTTCCAAAGCGAAGTGACTGGTATTATACAGGTGTAATTCGGCATCCGGCAAATCGGTCAGAAATGCTTTCGCTGCTGCTTCCGGAAAAAAGGGATCGTTTTTACCCCATACCAGCAAAGTTTTAGGTTGATGGGTTCTGAAATAATTTTGCCATACCAGGTATTCGGCGACATTGCTCGAGTAATTATGCAGCAGGTTTAAATGGATGTCGACAAGGCCGGGTTTTGATAAATTTTGCAGGTCGGACAAATAAGCATCCGGACTGATCAGATCAGCGTTTTCAGCACCGGTAAAATAAAATACTTTAATCCCTTCCAGGGTCATCAAAAACCTGATCGGTTTTTAGGTTTCCTCATTACGATTTTGCAAAAATAGCATTGCTGCTGCAAATCCTTCGCCAATCCCTTCGGTATAAGCATTTGCATTTTGAATAATGAGTGATTGGATCAATTCGGGTCTTTTGCTCGCTAACCTGAAGCCAACCGGGCCACCGTAATCAAAGGCATATAAATTAAATCCCTTAAGTCCGATCTGGTCGACAAACTTTTCGATCGTATCAGTGATATTTTTAAAACTATATTCGTATTCATTTGGCGAAGGTGCATCGCTGTTACCAAAGCCGGGGTAATCTGGCGCTATAAGATGATAATCGCCTTTCAGTTCTTCTATCAAATTCCGGAATGTGATCGAAGAAGATGGAAAGCCTCCCAACAATAAAATTGCAGGTTTGCTTTTTTCACCGGCTTCGCGGTAGAAAACATTGACTCCGTCAATATTTACCGATTTATAACTTACTTTAAAATTGTTCATGTTTTTGGTTTTAAAAAAGGATTTTTGAATGGGGCATCGCTGCGCAGGTGCCCCGGTTGGGTTAATTATAGCTCCTCGGCTAAAGGGAAATCAATTTCAAAGCCTGTCAGATTGTGGATGTAATTGCTGATGATCTTATCGCCCACCACAATTACTACATCTACCAGGTTAGCTTCGGTATAACCAGCTTCAAAAAAAGCTTCTACCAATACCGGATCGGCATGTCCGCGGTTAACAGTGATACTTTTTGCCAGTTTTACTAATGCATCAAGTTTGCTGTCGAAACCGGCACTGCCTTGTCTAAGTTCAATAACCTGTTCATCGGTAAAGCCATTCATTTTGCCCAAAACCGTATGAGCACTTTGGCAATAACGGCAACCGTTAACCTGGCTTACGACAAGGTTGATCACTTCACGTTCTTTTGCTCTTAAAGTGCTTTTGCGATTTTGAAAAGCGAGGTAATCGGCCAAAGCTGTCTCGCTTTTGGCAAAATAAGCATACAGGTTAGGTACAAAGCCCAGGCCTTTTTGCAGGCTGTCAAATACTTGTTGATTGCTGGCAGAAACTTCTGCTCTTGTTGGAACTGCGTAGGTTCTGTTTGTTGATGTTGCCATTTTTGAAATATTTAATAATTTTTTTGTCCTTATTGACATTACAAATGTGCCGCCAACACGAGGCCTGTACCAATGAAGTAGTTTAGGAAATAAGGCTGAACTGGTTCGGGCTAAAAAGTTGAACCAGATTAACTTTTTAGGATCTGCCGCTTAAAGAGGAAAAGAAAAAAGCCGTTATAAAGCGGATTTTTCCCTGATAATGAAGTATTTAACTGGAATTGTTTACTGTTTTGAAGTTCTTTTATTTCGCAATTTCGAGAGATACTCGGTGGTCATTCCGAGGTACGATGCCAGGGCATATTGCGGAACCCGGTTAACTATTTGCGGATATCTGTCCAAAAAGCTTTCGTATCTGAATTCTGCCGGCTGCGTAAGATTAGTGATGAGTTGGCGAAAATGAAATGCCTGCGCCCTTTCAGCCGAGATGCGAAAGAACGTTTCGTATTTATGGTTTGCCTGCTTTAACAGATCTTCATTTTCGCGACTGAGCTGCAGGATGACACTATCCTCCAAAGCGACTACAAACATCGTTGCAGGCTGATTGTTAAAAAAGCTATTATAGTCCGTTATCCACCAATCTTCTATCGCAAATTGTATAGTATGGTCTTCCCCATTGTCAATAACAACATAAGCCCTGAAAGCGCCACTGCAAACATAATTCCTGAACTTTGCCGTAAAACCGGGTTGCACAATAAACTGCCGTTTTTTGATCTTCGCCAGTTTAAATTTCGACAGCATAAAATCTAATTCTTCTTCAGTTAATTGCACCCTTTTCATGATATGCCTACTGAGCAGTTCAAATTCTGGTTGCTGCATGGTTAATTGCTAATGATGATTATAGTTTCAGTTTGAGGTAGTCAAATATAGCAATTAGGGGGAAGATGAAGGTAGTTGGGAATTCTTTGTCTAAACCATGATTTGTAGGTCCTGGTTCAGACAATATATGCGTCATCCCCCCACCGCACCATGCTTCGACGGGCTCAGCATGACACCCACCTAAGACACGATTTTGGGATTTTAGGGATCTGTTGGATGATGGCTTAAAGGCATGCCTTGCGATTGCCCCGTCGCTGCTAACCCGCAATCCCTGGCTTGCTCCTCGCAAAGACAAATTTTCCGATACCAGATAAAAAGCGCTGGCCCTGTGCGGTCAGCAGAACAGCTTCGGCCAAAATCAGGCAAAACGATGCCAGGTGGTGCGTGAGGAGGGGCATAGCAGCACTTTCAGAAGGGGTAGCCCTGAGCGAACGATCAGTGGGGAAAGATGATGCAGCCCGTGGTTTTGCCTGATTGTGGGCAATGGCTTTTTGCGGCAATGAAGCATTTCTGATGACATGGGAGCGCCTTTTGGTTACTTTTGGCGCGACAAATTGCGATAGCAATCATAAGCCCCTTAAAAAAACAAACAACTGCGAATAACTAAACAGCCTCCGCGGCAATTGAGCGGTGGATGTTTGTGCTTAGTAAAAAGCCTGACCCCGCCCCAAAAAAACACCCTACCCTACCCCACCGCACCATGCTTCGACGGGCTCAGCATGACACCCATTGTACGATGTTTAAAAAAATCCTTCAATCTTAATCCAGACAACTATCGCGACCGCAATGACAGTTTTATTAATTCATATTAAAACAAAAAGAGACGCAATTTCTTGCGTCTCCATAATTCTATAGCAAAAAGGCGCAAAGCGCCTTCCGCCTTTGCGCCTTGCTCCTCGCCTAATAATGATACCTTACAAAAGCTTCCATTGCCTGATACTCCGCTAAACCCAGGCGGTCGTAGGACTGTGCGGTTTCACGGTTGCGGTCTTCGGCGCGAACCCAGAACTCGCGGGCATCGTCGCCCGGGAATACAGCCCGGTCTTTTTGCGACTGGTGTTTGAAGATGGCATTTCTCTTGCGCAGCACTTCTTCAGGCGATAGCGGAACGGCCATTTCGATCTCATAAGTTTCAAACTCCTTCCAGGCACCGCGGTACATCCAAACCCAGCAATCTTTTACCCAGTCTTCGGTTTTACGCAGTTCGCGCAGGGCGGCTATGATAATATTGAAACAAACAAGGTGAGTACCATGCGGATCGGCAAAATCGCCGGCAGCAAACACCTGGTGTGGTTTTATCTTTTGCAGCAATTCGACGGTAAGCTTAATATCGTCGTCAGTTATCGGATTCTTTTGTGTTTTGCCGGTTTCGTAAAAAGGCAGAGCCTGGAAATGGATATGGTCATCGTCCAAACCAGCATAGCGGGCACCCGAAATTGCTTCCGTTTTGCGGATAAAGCCTTTCACATCCCTGATCTCTTTTGTATCTATCTCGTTCGGCTGTTTAGTAGCAATAAACTTGCGCATATCATCGTATAGACTTTTCAGGTGGCTATTATCATCGCCGATACTTTGGTTAAAGTCGATCGCAAACTCCATATAGCGCAGCACATCATCGTCCCAAACTGCGGTATTACCCGAAGTTTGATAAGCTACGTGCACGTCATGCCCCTGATCGACCAGGCGTATGAATGTGCCCCCCATCGAGATCACATCGTCATCAGGGTGCGGCGAAAAGATGATCGAACGCTTGCGTGCTGGCAGCGCGCGCTCAGGCCGCTGACTATCGTCGGCATGTGGCTTACCACCCGGCCATCCGGTGATGGTATGTTGTATCTGGTTAAAGATATCAATGTTGATATTGTAAACGGGGCCCTGTTCTACCGCCAGTTGTGCCATGCCATGGTTGTTGTAATCTTCTTCGGTCAGTTTAAGTACCGGCTTATTCAAAGTTTCAGCCAGCCAGATCACTGCTTTCTTTTTCAGCACATTATCCCAAACACAGTCTTTCACCAGCCATGGCGTACCAAAGCGGGTCAGTTCAGAAGCTGCATCTTCATCCAGGATAAACTCTACGTGCTCTGACAACTGCAGGTAAGTAGCTGGTACTTCACCCGATATTTCGCCTTCAACTGCTTTTTTAATGATCGGTGCTTTTTTACCGCTCCAGGCCATCAGGATAATTTCGCGGGCCTTGAAGATGGTACCGATACCCATGGTGATCGCTTTGGTAGGCACATTCTCTTTTCCACCGAAGTCGCGCGAGGCATCATTACGGGTCAGGTCATCCAAAGTAACCAGGCGGGTACCTGAATTTGGCGCCGATCCCGGTTCGTTAAAACCGATGTGACCAGTACGACCGATACCAAGCACCTGCAGATCCAAACCGCCCAGGGCGTTGATCTGCCGCTCGTACTCAAGACAGAATGCCGGGATATCGTCCTGTTTAAGGGTACCATCCGGTATATGTACGTTGGCTCTATTGATATCAATATGACTGAACAGGTTATCATACATAAACGTAACGTAGCTTTGGGCTGCGTTAGGCTTCATCGGATAATACTCATCGAGGTTAAAGGTAATCACATTGCTGAAGCTCAGCCCTTCCTCGCGGTGGAGGCGCACCAGCTCAGCATATACGCCAATGGGGGTTACGCCGGTAGCCAGGCCTAAAACAGCCTGCTCGCCGCGATCCTGTTTGCTGCGTATCAGATCGGCGATACGTTTTGCCACCGCTTTTGAAGCAAGCTTTTGATTAGGATAAACAGTTACCGGCAGCTTTTCGTACCGGGTTTCTTCCAATAAATTTAATCGTGCCATTATATAATTTAGGTGTTTTTCTTTCTAAGCTTTACGCATTAAACTTTGTGCCTTGCGCCAACCGCCCATCGTCCCACGCTCTATAAAGTTATAAAAAAAATCCCCGCAACGCGGGGATTCAATCAAACCAATTTAACTAGCAAATTATTCCACATGACGGGTGAAACAATAAGGAGTATTTTTATGCTGTGTGCTGACATTTATTTTTTGCGTCAACCTCAAAAACAAAACTTTTTTTGAAGTTGATACAAATATAAAATCCTATTTACTAAAGTGCAAGTACTTTTTAAAATATTTTAATAAGTCTGAACCGCTGATTCGTGTGATTGGTTTGATGACGCTGATCTTGGGATAGCGCGATGGGTGTCATGGTGAGTGTGTCGAAGCATGGTGCGGGCTTGTCTGAACCAGGATTCGTCGGATTGAGGGATTACCATGAATCTGTCCAAAAGACTTAATTTGCTTAAATATATCCTAAAATCCTACGAATCCCGGTTCAGACAATATGCGCGCCATGCATAATGTCTAAGTTTCCTCCTCGCCCCTGCGCACTTCCTCTGCCGCTCGTTCGGAATGACACAAGGGAAAGACACGATTAGGACACGATTTTGGGATTTTAAGGATGGGCAGGATACTTGCTTAAAGGGATACCTTGCGATTGCCACGTCGCTGCCAAGCCGCACGCCCTCGCAGGCTCCTCGCAATGACATATTTTATAAAAGCAGATAAAAAAGCGTTGGCCTGCGGGTGTCGTCGCAGCAGCATCGGTTGAAAATAAAACAGAACTGGGCTGGGCAGTGCGACAAAGGCATCAAAGATTTGTCCATTGCAGGTTAATCAAATTGTAGGGTAGTCCGGGACAAAGATTTGCAGCCTGGGGTTCTGTTTTATTTTGCAGGGAAAGCCAGCGGGCAAAGAGGCATTTGCGATGACGGGAGCGTCTTTTGGTTACTTTTGGCGCAGCAAAAGTGACTAGGCCTCCGCGGCCATGAGCGGCGAATGTTAGTCCTTTGAAGAAAGCCAACCGGACAAAATAATATCAGCAACCTATCTCCGATAAATACGCTATCTTCATACAACAAGCGCTGAACCTGAAATGAAAAACCTGATTATATTTTTTTTAATGCTTCTTGCTCTGGGCACCCTCGCCCAATCGTCCAAAATAAAGCAACCTTATAGAATCACCCGTACCCTTGTAGCCGACCTGAATAACGATAGCCGCCCCGATACTATACGATTGATATCTAATCTTGCCGATTGGAATAGTTTCAACAGGATCAGCATTTCACTCACCGGTTATGGGAAGACGACATTTAATGCCCGGGATTACTGGACTGTTGTAGACTCTGATTTCCTTGCCAGAAACAAGAATGCGATTCATACTAAATTACTGTTTTTGAAAAGCACAGGGGTACATTCGGTGATTTTGTTGTTTGGAGAACTTGATGGCGCAGGTTACCGGGCAGAATTTTCGATCATCAATATAGAAAAAAATAAAGTTAAAATGGTCTTTGATGCCTTAAACGACGGAAACCATGAACCCGACATAGAGGCACCGTTGGAACTTACGGATTTGGCGCTTGATGGGCGTCTTTGTTTTGCCTACACAACTTTGCATGAATATACCAAGCAGGTAAAACTAAACGGCAAGACTGGAATGTTAGGCAGTTATACGCCGATGCTTGTCTACCGGGTTGACGATAGTTGTAAATTGAACAAACCATTATCAAAGGCCTATATGGAAAAAAACTATGTTTTTGCCGGGTTTAATTATAGTGAAACGGTTGATATTTTTTATCCTGATGACAGGTCAAAGCCAAAGATTTGGAAGCAAAAAATCATCACGAAGAAATAGTTTGATCTGCTATCTGTCTGAACCGCTGATTCGTGTGATTATTTTGATGCCGCTGTTTTTTAATATTGCGCGATGGGTGTCATGCTGAGCCGGTCGAAGCGTGGTGCGGAGGGGTTCGGGTTGTCTGAACCGCTGATTCGTGTGATTGTTTTGATGTCGCTGATTTTTTGAATAGCGCATTGGGTGTCATGCTGAGCCCGTCGAAGCATGGTGCGGCGGGGAGCTTGTTGTCTGAACCAGGATTCGTGGGTCCCGATAGCTATCGGGAAAAGGATTACCATGAATCAGTTCAATAGATTTATCTTGCTAAAATAAATCCTTCTATCTTAATCCTGATAGGTAGCGGGACCCACGAATCCCGGTTCAGACAATATGCGCGCCATGCATAATGTCTAAGTTTCCTCCTCGCCCATGCGCACTTCCCCGGCCGCTCGTTCGGAATGACATGGGGGGGACACTATTTAAGACACGATTAGGACACGATTTTTGGATTTTAGGGATGCGAAAGATGCCGCCATAAAGGCATACTTTGCGATTGCCACGTCGCAGCCGACCCGCAATCCTCGGCTGGCTCCTCGCAAGGACAATTTTTTTAAAAGGCAGATAAAAAAGCGTTGGGCTGCGGGGTCAGCAGAACAGCTTCGGCCAAAATCAGGCAAAACGGCGCCGGGCGGTGTGAAGGGAGGGGCATAGCAGCACTTTCTGAAGCGTGGGCCCAGCGCGAACGATCAGTAGGGAAAGTATGCTGCAGCCCGTGGTTTTGCCTGATTGCGCGCAAACGCCCGTGCGGCAAAGAAGCATTTCTAATGACATGGGTGCGCCTTTGGTTACTTTGGCGCAACAAAGTGACTAGGCCTCCGCGGCCATGAGCGGCGAATGTTTGTCCTTTGAAGAAAGCATCTCCTGCCCCCAAAACAACGCCGCCTGCCCCCACCGTACTCACCCTTCGACGAGCTCACGATGGCACCCTCCCTAACACACTCTACCGCTGGTTCGGAAGGACTTTTAGTTTTGAGCACGATTTTGGGATTTTAAGGATGCGAAAGATACCTGCTTAAAGGCATACCTTGCTATTGCCACGTCGCTGCCAACCCTCAATCCATGGCTGGCTCCTCGCAAGGACATATTTTTTAAAGGCAGATAAAATAGCGCTGGCCTGTGGGTGTCATCGCTGCAGCCTCGGGTGAAAATAAAATAGAACAGGGCTGGGAAGTGCGACAAAGGCATCAAAGATTTGTCCATTGCAGGTTAATTAAGTGGCAGGGTCGCCCGGGACAAAGATTTGCAGCCTGGGGTTCTGTTTTATTTTGCAGGGAAGGCCTGCGGGCAAAGAGGCATTTGCGATGACGGGAGCGCCTTTAGTTACTTTGGCGCAGCAAAGTAACAGCCTCCGCGGCAATTGAGCGGTGGATGTTTGTCCATAGAACAAAGCACTTCCGGACCACGAAACAACACCGCCTACCCCACCGAACTCACCTTTCGACGAGCTCAGGATGACACCCATTTCAACCCGCCGCTCGTTCGGAATGACAAAGGTTTATAATTAGTTTTTGACTCAAGACTACCCGATCTTCTCCAAAGCCTGCTCCAAATCCCTGATCAGATACTCAGGATCTTCCAGACCGACATACATTCGTATCAGTTGGTAGCGGTTATAAGGCCCGGCATCATAATCCTCTTCGCGAATGGCAGCAATGGAGGGGATGATCAAACTCTCGTGTCCACCCCAGGAAACCGCCATCAGGATATGCTGCAACGAATCACAAAAAGTTTCGATCTTTTTCAGGGCCGGGTCTTTCAGCGTAAAGCTGAACAGGCCCCCGCAGCCCGACATTTGTTGTTGGCCAAGCTGGTATTGTTTGAAGTCGGTTTTAAAAGGCCAGATGACTTTGTCAACCAATGGGTGCTTTTGCAGCCATTCGGTCACCACTTTGGTGCTTTCAAAACTGCGTTGGATGCGGAGGGGTAAGGTGCGCAGTCCGCGGATCAATAACCAGGCCGAATGCGGCGAAAGGGCTGGGCCAATGGTCATAAACTCGTTCTCAAATATCTTTTTGATCAGCTCTCGACTGCCAGTCACCACGCCTGCAACCACATCAGAATGCCCGCCGATATATTTGGTGGCGGTTTGTGCAGCCAGGTCGATACCCAGTTCGATAGGACGCTGGTAAAGCGGACTGCAATAGCTGTTATCGATCATGGTATAAATACCCTTTGATTTTGCCAAAGCTGCAACCGCTGCCAGATCCTGCAATTCGTAACTGAAGGTATTTGGGCTTTCCAGGAAGATCAGTTTGGTTTCGGGCTTAATGGCAGCTTTGAAGTTTTCGATATCGGTGCCATCAATAAAAGTAGTGGTAACGCCATATTTGGGGAGCATGTTTTTAAACAACTTCACTGTCCAGCTATAGGGACTATCTACAGATACCACATGATCGCCCTGTTGCAGTAAAGCGAGGATGGGCACACTGATCGATGCCACACCACTACCAAAAACCAGCGCATCTTCGGCGCCATCCAGGGCAGCCAGTTTTTTTCGCAGGATATTAAGCGTAGGGTTATTACCGCGGGAATAGAGATCAAAATTAAACTCTTCGGCCAGCGCATCCCTGAAATCCTTAACAGTTTTCAGCGCAAAATTGCTGCTTTGTATAATGGGGGGCGACACCGCGTTGAAATAGTTTTCGCGCTCTTCGCCAAGTTCGTTCAGTATATAGGAGAGGTCCATTTTATTCGGGTCGGGGTTTTTTCTTCAGGTGCATGAAGCCATAATAAATTCCTAAACCAACGGCATAGCAGGCCAGGCAAATCAGGGCAGCATAGGGATTATCCCTAAAGGTGACAAAGATATTAATGGTAACGAACCAGTACGAAATAATAAAAATTATGGGGACCAGCGGGAACCATTTGATGGTATAGATATTAGATATGTCCATGTCTTTGGTCTTTTTACGCAGTATAAAAATAGCCAGCGCCGCCACCGAAAGTCCTATAGTATCAAAAAACATAACATACCGCAGCATTTTGCTGAAGGAATCGACAAAGAAAAGTATGGTGATCACCAGGCCTACAAAAAAGCTCATTCCAAATTCCTGCACCTGTGTTTTGGTGTTTACCTTTTTGAAGATCGGTGGTAAGATCCCGTCTTCGGCCATGGCATAATAAACACGGGGATTAGAGAGTACGTTCACGTTAACATAGGCCAGCACACCACCAAAAAGCAGTATCGAAGTAATCTTATAGCCATTTGGCCCAAACAGCACGCCCATCATTTTGGCAGCAAGCGCGGGGGTATGCTGCAACCCGCCAATGCCCAGCACTTTCAGATAAGCGAAATTAATGGCCAGGTACAGGAAAATGATCACCCCGATACCCACGCCGATCGACCTTGGTATATTCCGTTTGGCATCGATGATATCACCCCCAAAATTGATGGTTTGCTGGTATCCGCCATAAGTAAAAAACACGGGTACAAGGCATAGCCCCAATGCTGTAATCAGGTTGGTTTTAGGCAAGGTAACCGGCATGGATACCGGGTAGGCATCGCTCTTAAATACCGCCAGGCAAACCAGCAGGATCAAGCCGATCTTAAAAGATATCAGTATGTTTTGCGCACGTGCACTCATTTTGATCCCCAAAAAGTTGATCACATACAACAAAGCTACAGAGGCGATGGTGATGATATGCGTGCCTGCTTCATTTTGCAGGGACGGCGGCAGCAGGAAGGGTTTGATATAGTCGGAACCAATCAGGGCGACGGCAGCAACCGAAGCTGCGTTGCTGATCACCAATACCCAATTGATCATAAAAGCAAAGGCGGGGTGATAGCAGTACGAATAAACTTTATAAAAACCACCAGTTACGGGGTATCG